>DKFH01000043.1:0-11674 GCA_002452315.1 Anaerolineaceae bacterium UBA6801
CACCTATGCGGAATACGCCCGGCGCGGCTTTTTTGAGCTGGTGGCCGTGGCCATCATCAGCCTAGGCCTGCACTACTTATTGAGCATGTTCACCAAACGATCCAGCCGAACCGGCAAAAGCATTTTTTCTGCCCTGGGCGTCCTGCTGATGCTGCAGGTTGGCCTGATGCTCGCTTCCGCCTTCCAGCGCCTGAGCCTCTACGAAGCCGCCTATGGCTTCACCACCCTGCGCACAATCACCCACGTGTTCATGATCTGGCTGGGTGTGCTCTTAGCAGCGGTGACCCTGATGGAGCTCTTCAACCAGTTTCGGCGCCTGGCACTGGTGCTATTCCTGATCTTTTTCGGGTTTACCCTCACGTTGAACTTCCTCAACGTAGATCAATTTATAGCACAGCGCAACATCGCCCATGCCATAGCAGGCAACCCGCTGGATGCAAACTACCTGCTCAGGAACCTCAGCGAAGACGGCCTTCCAGCCCTTTTTGAAGCCCAACAGGCGCAAGATACCCCGCAGGATGTCAAAGACTCACTGACGGCAGTTTTAGCCTGTCGGTTTGCAATCAGAGAAAAAACCGAACAAGAGCCTTATTGGGCAGGCTGGAATCTTTCATCGGCCAGGGCTGATGCGCTGTTTGAACAGCACCGGGAAAGCCTTGCCGCCTACCCTCTGGCTCGTCACATCGTAACCTTCTTCACTGAACAGGATGGCCAAACCATCGAGGACACCTACCAGTATTACTTCTTCGAGGTCAATGGTGAAGAAATTTGGTGCATGAACGTCGATTGACATGCAAACCGGGAGTCACCAAAGAAATTGGGCCTTTTTTTCGCACAATCAAACCATGCATGAGATTGCCTGCAACGCAAGCATTTGTGAAACTCGGCCATATGGCCGAGTTTTGACCAACCGGGCATTAATAAGGGAAAATCACCGGCAGCATAAACACACTGACCAGGATCACGATCAGTAAGATTGGCAACCCAAGCTTGACATAATCCGTGAAGCGATAGCTGCCTGGCGTCATGACCATTGTGTTGACTGGGTGCGAAAGCGGGCTGATAAAAGAAGAAGCTAAGGCATAAGACACACCCAGCATGAAAGCATAGGGTGAGATGCCAAGGTCAAGAGCTGTGTTAAGTGCCACCGGTGCCATGATGACAGCCAGAACCGGGGCAGGCATGACCAGTGTGCCAGCAATCACCAAAGCCATTAACCCCGCCATGATAGCCGTCGGACCAAATCTGCCCGCGGTATTCACGACAAACTGGCTCACCAGCGCTGCAGCCCCCGTCTCCTGGATGGCGATGCCCAAGGGCATCATCGCTGCAATCAAAAAAATTGAGCGCCAATCAATGCTCTCATAAGCCTTATCCATCGTCAAGACGCCTGTTAAAACCATCAATGCGCCTCCAGCGATAGCCGAAATAGCAATAGGTACATTGAACAAAATCGCCGCCAACACCACACCGGCCATAATCAACCCAGCAACAGGCGCTTTTTTGATCAGCGGTGTTTCCTGCAGATCCATCCTCAAAACAACAAAATCGCGTTCTCGCGCCATGGCTCTCAAATTCTCCGCTGTACCGTAACACAGCAGGGCATCACCATGTTGCAAGGTCAAATCCCCCAGCCCGCTTCTAAAGGCGCGCTCCCCACGCCAAATAGCAAGCACTGTCACCTGGAATTTTTCTCTGAAGCGTACATCCCGCAGAGTCTTACCGGCCAGGCTCGAGTAGGGTGAAAGCATCACCTCCACCATTTGAACGGAGTTGCTGGTCAATTCATCCAGATCAATTTCAGTACTGCGGTCCATGGTTAAAGTCTGTAACCCACGCAGCACTTCAATATCAAGAGGGCGTCCTTCGACAATCATCACATCACCGGCCTGTAAAGAAAAATCTGGATCCGGCAAGAATGAATCTTCACCATTTCTGATGATCCTCAATACCGTGATCCCATAAGACGCGCCTAACCGGCTTTCTTGAAGCGTTTTACCCTCCAGTGAGGACCCTTCTGGAATCCTGATTGATAATAAGCGCTCATCTAGCAGGTATTTTGATAAGTCTTGCGCAGACAGCCTGGTAAAACCCGGATGCTCATAAAACTCCGCAATACTTTCTTCTTGCCCTTTGATCAAAAGATGATCACCCGGGTTAAGCACTAAATTTTGAAGATTCGTCCGTCTGACAATCTCCCCCTGCTGAATACCAAGCACATTAATCCGGTATTTCTTCCGAAAATCAATCTCCTGCAGTGCCTTTTTCGCAAAGGGGGATTCTGGGGTGATCAATAATTCAGCCAGAATGATATCATCGCTTAGCAACTGCTCGGCAATAGGACGCTGGTCCTCAATGATAAATAATGGTCCCTGGCTGAGCTCGTCAATGCGATCTAATCGCCCTAAGACCAATAATCGATCCTCACCCTGCAAAATGGTATCCGTCTTCGCCCTCACAACCTGCCCGTCTTTTCGCTTGATGCTTAACACGGTCAGATCTAATGCCCGCCCGATGCGGCTCTCACTGAGCGTCTTGCCAACCAGTGGGTTGCTCGCCTCGATTACCAGCATCGCCAGCCGCTCCTGCAAGGCATATTGCTCCTGCGGCAATTCACCGTTGACCGGGTCGTCGGTAGACAGTGTCTTGGCGGGCTGACGATCGGGTAAGAAACGCCGGCCAACCAAGACCATGTATCCCACGCTGATGGCCAATATCAACAGCCCGCCCGGGGCAAAATCTAAGATGTCCAGCGGCGCCAGTTGCGCTTCAACCATTGCATCCCGCACAATCAGGTTGGTGGCTGTACCGATCAACAAGATTAAACCGCCGTGCAAAGCGCCATAGGCCATCGGCAGCAGCAAGCGCGAGGCGGGTCGCTTGGTTCGGCGGGCAATTTCCAGCGTGACCGGCAGGAACATGGCGGCCACGCCAATATTGTTCATGATTGATGAAAGCAGGGCAGAGGCAGTCATCAGGGTAGCAATTAAGCGCCCCTCGCTCTTGCCGGCAAACTTCAGCAGGCGGGCGCCGATCAGGCTGGAAATACCTGTGCGCGAGAGCCCGGCTGAAAGGATGAACATCGCCCACACTACGATCACAGCCGAATTGCTGAACCCGGAGAGGGCTTGGGCTGGCGAGACCAACCCGGTGAGCGCCAGGGCGACCAAAACAAACAAAGCGGTCAGGTCCATGCGGATCAGACCGGTGGCAAACAGGATGATGGCTATCAGCAGGATGATGGATAAAATAATCAGCTCAAGCGTCATAGAATGCTCCGGATCAGTTATTAATGCCTGTATTTGATTATACTCAAAATAGCGCTTCCCCCTTAAACACTCACTTCGCGGGATAGACAAAACTAAAACATAATTCCGCAATCGTATTCAACCAGGTTTTGGCTTTCGGTACTCAAAATAAGGTGAGGATATTCTCTGCTGAGGGCATAGTGGGTTTCATTAAAACCACCCCACTTGGTAAACCAGGTCACTCGAATATCGACCATCTCATCACCGATCAATACTTCAGGTGTGGGGTCAATGCGCTGGGCTGCTCTTTTTTGCGATCCAGATAAAGGGAGCAGTGGATCTGAAATATTTAAGATGATTGCATCAAGTCCTGAAGGAGTAGCAATGAAATGCCGATCGCAGTACGCGGAATGCCAGTAAAGATTGAACCGCCCTTTCTTCGTGTCAAAAAGCACCAGCTGTAAAAACCCCAACGGACTGCCATCGGTCTCGAGATATGTGAGAATATCGCAACCGCTTACATAAACTGTGCTATCGAAACATTCTGGCTTATCCGCAATATATTCATCAAAGCTCACATAAGGTTGTGTCCCTTCCGGATAGGCGTACACGGTCGGATATCCCCCCATGCCATCATATTGATAAACATATGCCAGCTGGTATCCGTCAATCACTTTAATATGATCAAGGATGGTAAACACCGACATGAAATCAAATTCATCCCCTCGCAGCTCGGGGTTCTCCTCCATTAAGTAAGTGGGGATGCGTTGCGAACCCAACAACAGCCACAGCTCGTCAATATTCTTCTGCCGGGCCAGCGCCAGTTCATCTGCCTTAATCTCATCATCTGACGGCCGGTTGAAGGATCAATCAAACAAGCCTGCCAAAGTGGATTACCGCCAGGCTCAAGGCTAAAGGTCAAACATTGAACGAGCACTGGGCCTGCTTGGTGGAAAAATTGGAACGGTCTGGCCTGGTCAGGGGGTACCCTTTCCAACCGTTGGGGTACAGCTACTTTTTACGCGCTAATACACCCAAACCCCGTTTGGGGAACGCTTTCCAGGTGGGGGACGCACTCGGCCTGGCCACGCGCGACATGGGTGAGGGCATCGGCGCGGCCATTCACAGCGGCCTGCTGGCAGCAGATGCCCTAATTCATCATCAAGCCTACAAGGTCAACACCATCCCGCGCTATTCGTGGCCTTCCCGGTTAGATTTGCGCAGGTCAGTCGGCTAATTTTTTCATCTCGCGCCCTAATTTTCTCAATCGCAGCGCCAGAATAACAAAAATAATCCCCACAGCGACCGCAAACAAGCCGATCAGCCAGGTTGCAGCCAGTGCGCCTGNNAGGACGGAGAAAACGCCATCCAAGATCATGAACCATTCGCCCTCAATTTCACGTCGCAGTTGAATGGCGATGAGAATATCCATGATGCCAATCACCACCGCCCATGCGCCAATGAAATACAGCAGCACAACCCCGGTGATATTCGGCCAGAAAAACGTCACCAGCCCAATTGCAATGCCCAACACGCCGCTTAATAGCATTTCCCACCAGCGTTTGTCCGTTCGAATGGAAACTATCCCGGCTACCAGGGAAAAGATGCCATCCAGCAGTACGAACGCGCCAAACAGGATCAGCAGCACCTGGAGCGTGATGCGCGGCCAAATCAGCGTCAGCAACCCAAAGGCAACCGCAGCCAACCCACGCAGTAAAAATACCCACCATTTATTGATTACCATCTCAATCATTTCAAAATACCTCCAAAATTAATGCGTTCAAGGCTCTTCGTAAAATGAGACCCGACTTGAACAATAGTCAAAGAAATTGTCCTTCGTATATAATATCATACCTTAATATTGGTCGGATAATCAAATTGTGCTTTGTATAATTTTTATCAAATTGATCCCCGCAGTAGGACAGGGAGAAATCCGTGAAAATCTATCCGCTACATGCAACTGAGCATTCTGCCATCAGGTGGGAGGACTTCACTGTCCGGCCCCGGCCATCCCTACAAAACCTGGCTTGGCCTGGTTCGGTGATGTATCCGTGCTCTCCCTGCGCAGGGGTTGACACCTTCACCAAAACCGAATATACTATACCCTAGTATAGTATTACGGAGATCAAATATTTATGCCCATTTATGAATATCACTGCGAAGATTGCGGTCAGGACTTTGAAAAATTAGTTCGCTTTTCTGACCCCAAGATCAATACACCCGAATGCCCGGGTTGCCAATCGGACAACACGCATAAAAGCCTATCGGTGATTGCGTCCCTCGGCGGGTTCAATGCCAAAACCTCATCCGCCTCAAGCTGCGGCAGTTCTGGCCCCTTCCGCTGAGGGGCTTAACTCCTATCAGACCGGTGGTCTGGAAAGCACAAGAAGCAATGCTCATTATAAAAAACCCCCAGGTTAAATCGAAGACCCTTCAGCGCTTAGCACGGGTTGAAGGCCAGCTGCGCGGCGTGCAGAAGATGATCGCTGAGGACCGCGATTGCAAGGACATCGTCCAGCAGTTAATCGCCATCCGTTCAGCGGTTCAATCGGCCAGCCTGAACTTCATGCAAGACGTCGCTGCAGAATGCCTGCTTAACCCGGAAAACCAGGCTGATCCCAATTCCCAGCAGGCAGCAATGGCAGATCTGATCAAACTAATGGGGAAGTTATCTGATTAATCACCACATTACAGGAGAAAAATGGCAACCAATACAGTATTACAATGGATTCCCGATGGAAAACGCTTCGTATCCACCGATTCAACCGGGCATTCAGTCATCCTTTCAACGCCGGATGAAAACTTCGGCATGAAACCCTCCGAGCTGCTCCTCTCGGCATTGGCCGGGTGCACTTCGGTCGACGTGGTGGAAATCCTGGCCAAAAAGCAGACCCCCCTCTCGCACCTTGAGGTGCAGGTCAGCGCTGAACAGGATGCAGATCCACCCTGGGCTTTTCGCAAGATCCACATGACATTCACCCTCAAAGGCGAGGGATTGACAGAGAAAAATGTGCAGCAGGCGATCAAGCTGTCGGAAGAAAAATACTGCTCTGTGGCCGCCACCGTGCGCGGTGTAGCCGAGATCACCTACAGCTTCAAGATCCTGGAAGGCTAAACCTCCCCTTAGTGGTCATCAGATGTTAACGGTGAAAATCCTTCCCCCAAAGCCTCCTGCGCCTGGCCAATGACCATAAACGCTTTAGGATCAATATCGTGCACCAGGATTTTTAACCGGTTAATTTCCATCCGGGATACGGCACAATAAATCACATTGCGCGGCTCACCCGTATAGGCACCCGTGCCCGAGAGAATTGTCACACCGCGTTCCAAATCGTGCATGATCGCCTGGGCAATCGCCTCGGTCTGCGTGGTGACGATCATCGCTGAGCGGATCATATTGGTGCCCTGCAAGGCAACTTCCGCAGCCAATCCGCTTACGTAGATCAACACCAGGCCATATAAGGCCTTCGTCCAGCCGAACACAAACCCCGCCCCCAGCACCACCAGCGAGTCGGTGATCAAGTAAGCCTGCGAGATGGTGATGCCAAAACGCCGGTTGAGGATGCGTCCTAAAATGTCAGAACCCCCGCTGGTGCCGCGTCCCCGGTACACAATCCCTAACCCAATTCCCAGTAGCAGCCCGCCATAAATGGTGTTAAGCACCAGGTCATCCGTGACACCGGCGCTCGGTAAAAACAGGGTTAAAAGATCGGTAAAGGCTGAAAAAGCCAGGATCGACAACACCGTGCGGATCGCAAACCGCGGGCCGCCCAGGTGGCGCCACCCTAAAATGAACAGCGGGATATTGCCCAGTAACACCATCATGCCGATTGGAAAGCCGGTATAGTGATTCAGCAGCTGTGCCAGACCGCTGATGCCCCCACTGACCAGTTGGGCCGGGACGAGAAACAATCTGAGCGCAGCAGCCTGCACTGCAGCGCCTACCAGGATCAACAGGTAATCCCATACATCTCGTTTGGTAAAACCGATTTGAGAAAAGAAGCTTTTAACTCGCAATTTCACAGTGCCCATAAATTTCCTGACCTCACATAATTCCAATCATCAACCCGCTCACGAGCGACAACTCGAGAATTATACCTTCATCAAGGTAAAAGCGATTTGTCCAGATCTTCCCGGTCCTGGCTGGCCTTCAAGATGAGTGTGTTGTAAAACACAGTAGAAAGAAGCGCAGGGGTACGGCGTGCTGTGCCCCTGCGTTGAAATAGATCAAGATTTAATAACAACGCTGATGGTTTCAGATGAGACTTTGTTTGTGTTGGTGTTAATCAACCCCCGCCGATTTAATCCTTGACACCGAACAGATGTTCGGGTATGATATTAGACAAATATTAGCACAAATGAGCGGTTTCAAACAAAGGAGCCTGAGATGATGGCAAGAAAAAAGGCAGGTCTGGGCGAACGGCACAAGAAAATCCTGAAATTCCTGGAACAGTTTCAAGCAGAGAATGGCTACCCCCCCTCTATCCGGGAAATCGGTGAAAACACCAACATCAGCTCAACTTCGGTAGTTAATTATTATCTCAACCAGCTGGAAGAGATGAAATTTATCGAACGCGAGAGCAACGTTTCCCGCGGGATCAGGTTGGTTCGCAACCTGGAAGGCCACTTGCTCAGCGCCGCCCAATCCCTCACCGATATGTTCAGCGTACCGGTCATTGGAAGGATCGTCGCAGGTGAACCGGTACCGGTGCCCTCCTCCGATTTCAACTACTTCGATTCCGAAACTGGCATTGATATTGCCCGCAGCCTGCTGCCGCCCAAAGAAAAGACCGAAGACCTGTTTGCCCTCGAAGTCCAGGGGGACTCGATGATCGACGCGATGGTCAACGATGGCGATATCGTCGTCATGCGCCCGATCACCCAGGCAAATAATGGTGAGATGGTCGCCGTATGGCTGACCGACCGTGACGAAACCACGCTGAAGTATTTCTACCTTGAAAACGGCCGGGTCCGTTTGCAGCCAGCCAACCCCCTGATGAGCCCCATCATCATCGACAATCCTGCCCACGTCCAGGTGCAGGGCAAGGTAGTCCTCGTGATCCGGCGCATGGAAGCCGCCTGATCAAAACCGTCGCAGCAAGCTATTCATTTACCCACCAAAGTCCTTGGGATTGGTATGCGCCAGGGACTTGCTTAACCGAACAAACCCCACCGATGCCTTTCAGGCCAGGTGGGGCTTGTTGTTAACTAAAACCGGTTTTGTTTTATTGCAGTTCGACTGTCGCGCCGGCAGCTTCCAGTTTCTCTTTAGCATCAGTGGCAATATCCTTGCCGACGGCCTCGAGAACCTTGGTGTCGGGGGTTTCTGCCATGTTCTTGGCATCAACCAGGCCCAGGTTGGTCAGCTGGCGAATAACCTTGATGGTTTCAATCTTCTTCGGACCAGCGTCCTTGATGACCACATCAAATTCGGTCTTCTCTTCAACTTCTTCTTCCGCCGCAGCAGCGGGGCCAGCAGCCATAGCAGCCACAGGAGCGGCAGCAGAAACGCCCCATTTTTCTTCCAGCATTTTGACGAGTTCAGCAGCTTCCAATACAGTCAGCTCGCTCAATTCCGCCATTAATTTTTCTAAATCAGCCATTTTAATAGTTCTCCTTACAATGTTTGTTATGTATCAGTACTTATTTTCTATCAGTTGATAACTTTCTAGACGCCTTAGGCAGCCTGTCCTTCTTCTGAGAAGGCTTTGACAACAGCCGCCATAGAGCGGGCTGGCTCGGCAAGCGTGCGGACCAGCTTCGAGGCTGAGGCCATGATGGTACCCAGCATGATACCGCGCATCACAGGCAGGGTCGGGAGATCCGCCAGAGCTTTGACACGCTCAGCAGTGAGCATCTTTTGATCCATATAGCCCAGCCGAATATCAAAGACATTCGTTTTTGAAATCTCTGTGAGGGCTTTGGCAACTGCGGGGGCATCGCTAAACGCAAAGCCAACCATGTTGTTCTCTTCCCAGAAGCCCGGATCATATTCCAATGCCATTTCATCCAAAACAAGTTTGAACAAGCGGTTCTTGACGACATGGATCTCTGCGTTGACCTCACGCAACTTCTCTCGCGCCTCATCAACCGCGGCCATATTCATATTTTGATATGACAAAACAAAAACCGCAGTGCTGTTGTCGATCCATTTTTTATACTGCTCGACAATCGCTTCCTTTTCTTTACGAGTAAACGCCAATGTGTTCACCTCCTTCCGGTTTTAGTATTTTAAACATTGAAGTCTTTGCCTCAATTTTCCGCTGAGGCAAAGACTTCCGATGAAGATGCCTTTCGGCATCCAATTCTCTTTCTGCCTTCACCTCGGCGGGATATTAAGCTCCACATGGAGCACCTGCTTTCTTCAGCGAAGAAATATTCAATATTCAATTGTTAAACACAACCATACATTATAGCACAAATAATTTATTTTACAACGTCAGCGATGATGCATTGGGATCAACCTTGATGCCAGGGCCCATGGATGACGACACGGTCACACGCCGGATGAAGTTGCCACTGGCGCCCGCAGGCCGTGCCTGCCGGACGGCGCGCATAAATGCTGCCAGGTTTTCGTGTAATGCTTCCTCTGTGAAAGAAATCTTCCCAATCGGAACATGAATATTGGCCGTCTTATCGAGGCGGAACTCAACTCGACCGGCTTTGGCTTCTTCAATAGCGTTGGCGATGTTATCCGCCGGGACAACCGTGCCGGCTTTGGGGTTCGGCATCAGGCCGCGCGGACCCAACACCCGACCCAAGCGGCCAACTGTCCCCATCATATCCGGGGTAGCAATGGCAACATCGAATTCCGTCCAGCCATTTTGAATCTTTTGAATCATCTCATCAGAATCAACGACGTAATCCGCCCCGGCTGCCCGTGCAGCATCTGCGCCTTCGCCCTGGGCAAATACCACCACTACAACCTGCTTACCGAGCCCGTTGGGCAAGCCAACCACATCACGAATTTGCTGGTCAGCCTGGCGCGGGTCAAGCCCTGTGCGCACATGCACCTCAACGGTCTCATCAAAATTCGCATAACTCACTGATTTTAGCAGTTTAAATGCTTCCATCGGGTCGTATAAATGATCTCGATCGATCTGCTTTCTTGCTTCAATATACTTTCTACCATGCCTTGCCATAATCACTCCTTTGTGGTTCAGACGGGCGGTTTACCCTCCCACGCTTAATCTTCAATCCTCAACGATGGTGATACCCATGTTTTTGGCAGTACCTTCGATCTGACGCATTGCACCTTCTATGTCAATAGCGTTCATGTCTTTAAATTTCTGTTCCGCGATTTCGCGTACCTGAGAACGGGTTACCGAGCCTACCTTCACTCGGTTTGGCTCACCGGAACCCTTCTCAATCCCCGCTGCTTTGCACAGCAAAATCGCCGCGGGCGGTGACTTTAACACAAAGCGGAAGGAACCATCCATAAAGATGGTGATCTCCGCGGGGATAATTTCCCCAGCCCGTGAAGCCGTGCGTCCGTTATAGTCCTTACAAAAGGCCATAATATTGACGCCATGCTGAGCCAATGCCGGGCCGATCGGCGGCGCCGGGTTGGCTTTTCCTGCCTCAATCTGCAGGGTAACAATTGCTTTTACTTTCTTTGCCACGTAAACACTCCTTTGTGGTTCAAGCGGGTGTAAACCCTCCCACAATTCACTGATCTAATACGATTACATTTTTTCGACTTGTAAAAAGTCCAACTCAACAGGCGTCGAGCGCCCGAAGAAGTTTACCATTACCCGCACCTTCGAGCGGTCCATATCAATTTCATCCACGACACCGGGAAAATCATTGAACGGGCCATCGATAATGCGGACTTTCTCGCCGGGTTTATAGGTTACCTTGATGGTGGGGGCTTCTGCTTCCATCCGCCGCAGGATCTGTGAGACCTCTTCCGGCCGCAGGGGGATCGGGTCATTGCCCATACCCACAAAACCAGTCACACCGGGTGTATTGCGCACCACATACCAGCTTTCTTCGCTCATGCGCATGTTAACCAGCACATAGCCCGGAAACACATGGCGTTCAATCGACCGGCGCTTGCCGTCTCGAACTTCGATCTCTTCCTGGGTGGGAATGACCACATCAAAGATCTGATCCTTCATACCCATGGTTTCGATCCGCTGTTCAAGGTTATGGCGAACTTTGTTCTCATAACCCGAATAACAATGGATCACATACCAGGCGCGATCATCATCCGCATCGGCATTGATATCCTCTGCTGCGCTGGATTGGAGTTCTTCGGCTTCCAAATCTTCCGCCACGTCATCAAAGGATTCAGCTGCAGCATCCTCAACCGGCGCGGGAATCTCACCTGTTTCTTCAGGTTCAGAAACAGTCGTGTCTTGTTCTTCTTCCGGAACTTTTTCTTCAGGATTATCGATTGCGGCCATAACTACCTTATCCGACTC
>DKFH01000043.1:11765-12341 GCA_002452315.1 Anaerolineaceae bacterium UBA6801
GCAGTCGGCCAGGTTACCTTGCGGAGTTCACCGATGGTCTCGCGCCAAAAACGTTGAATTTTTTGGAAAATCGTTAACTTCTTTTTCTTTTTCGATGACACAGGTCACTCCTTGTCTACGCTTAAAACGCCGCCCATGACAGACGGCGTTGAAAATTCCAGGCAGGCCAGGCAGGACTTGAACCCGCAACCCCCGCTTTTGGAGAGCGGTGCTCTTCCAAATTGAGCTACTGGCCTGTGTGCGCTGCTGAGCTGGTCATTGCTTTCGCCAACTTAACCCGCAACGCTTATTTCATCTCACGATGCAGTGTATGTTCCCTGCAACGTGAACAATACTTTTTCAACTCCATCCGGGCTGGATCGTTACGACGGTTCTTTTCTGTCGTGTAATTACGCTCCTTACACTCCGTGCATTCCAGCGTGATAACCGGACGGACGCCTTTTTTCTTCGCCATTTTTATTCTACCATGGTTGTCCTGGTACCCAGGACAACCATGTTATCCTTCCTAAAATTTGTCCTACTCAATAATCTTGGTGATCACACCCGCACCAACGGTCAGACCGCCTTCACGGATGG
>DKFH01000133.1:0-5019 GCA_002452315.1 Anaerolineaceae bacterium UBA6801
TCGAATTCAATTTGCAGACCCCGCAAAGTGGTGCCGTATTGCTGAAAGAGGCGCGCCCTCAGGCTGGGGACCTCGTCCGGCAGAAACCCCATCTCCTCCAGGAGGAATCGATCAATCCGGTCACGGACCCGGCTCCACACACCGCTCTCATGGGGGTAAAGGGTGTCATCCAGGTCGATCAGCAGGCAGCGGATGTGTTCAAAGGGCTGTTCGGATGCGGGTTGTTCCATAGGCAAGGCAGGCATGATAGGTGGTTGTATTGTCTTCAATGATACCATGCCCATACTGGCAAAGTGCAAGCGCGACGAAATTTTGGTTTATGCTGGGTTGCTGGGTTATTTGCGGTTGAGGTTTGAGACCAGCAGCCAGATGTAGAGAACCGGGGTGGGAATGAACAGAACGGCCATCACGCTGTAAGCGAGGGGATGTGCGGCCCAGGCGCCTGCAAAGACCGTGCCGATGCCAAACACGATGGCCCCAGTGATGAAAATGGTCAACGAGATGACGCCCATGCGGCGGTTTAGGCGACGGTTAGCAAAAAACTGATAGGCAAAAACCATCCCCAACAGGATGCCCACACTGTCGGTGATCCCCAGCCCAACCAGGAAGGGCATCGTTTGCGGCGACCAGCCACCCGGCGGCGGCAGGATCGGAAAGGGATGCTGGTTTTCGACCATTAAGATCGCACCTGCCCGGATCAGCACCCACAGGTGCAAACTTTGCAGGAGGCCGTAATAAGCGATCAAGATTTTTGTCCATTTGGGGTGTTCTTGCCGCATGGGGACCTCCTTTTGGTTATTTTGGCACAGGTGAGTTTCAGGCGGCTTTTTTCATTGCCAGCGCTACCCAATCCCCATCGGTCAGGCGGCCCTGAAGTGTAAAACCAGCGTTGTGGGCGGCCTGCGTCACGGCAGCTTCCTGCGCGTCCAAAATGCCCGAAAGCAACAGGGTGCCACCCGGGCTGACCAATTCGCTGAGCCCCTGGCCGAACAGGCGGATGATGATTGGCGCGAGGATGTTGACCAGCACCAATGGCGCTTGAGAGATCGAGAAGCGCCCCGTGAGGATTTCCTCGACCGAACCCCTGCCTGTTTCCAGGCGGGCGGCATCGATTTGATTGAGTTGCGCGTTTTCGAGGGTGGAGGTCATGGCCTGTTCATCCACATCCACCGCTAGGGCATGGGATGCGCCCATCCGCAGGGCGGCGATCGATAGAATGCCCGAGCCGCAGCCGACATCGATCACGGGGATGCCGGGGATGAAATGGCGCTCCATCAGGCGCAGGCAGAGCTGGGTGGTGGGGTGCGTGCCGGTGCCAAAGGCCATGGCCGGGTTGATGCGCACCACCAGGCGGCTTTCGCCATCCACCGGATCCCGCCAGGCAGGGATGATCAGCAGGTTTTCACCGATGGGGATGGGGCGGTAATGGACCTTCCAGGCGGCCATCCAGTCTTGATCGTAGATGGGTTGATACTGGACCGGGGGCAGCGGGGTGATCTGGCCCAGATGCCAGAGGGCTTCTTCTAATTTTTGGCGCTTTTCCTCTAAGGTGTCATCGGCTGGCAGGTAGCCAAACACGATCACGCCGCCGGTGGGTTCGTTTTCCTGGGTTGTGGGGTTGAAGCGCGTTTCGGCCTCCACCACAACACCGTTGGAAACAAAACGCCCCAGCACTTCTGCCAGGGCTTCGGCTATTTCACCATTTGAGACAAGTTTGACTTCGATCCAGCGGACCGATTTATCCTCTTCAGCCACCAAACACCTCGCGTAATTTATCGAGAAAACTCTGATCCTGGATCTTGATATTCGGGTCCATCGTTTTGGCCAGCTGCTCAAACAGCTGGCGTTGTTCACTGCTCAGCCGGGTGGGGATTTGCACGGACACCGTCACCAACTGGTCCCCGGTGCCGGAGCCGCGCAGGTGCGGAATGCCCCGGCCGCGCAGGCGGAAGGTCTTCCCCGGCTGGGTGCCGGGCGGGATGCGCAGCTCAACATCGCCATTGAGGGTCGGAATACGGATCTCGTCACCCAGGACGGCCTGGGCGATGTTGATATCCAGGTCGAGGAGGATGTCATCGCCTTTGCGACGGAAGAAATCATGTTTTTCCACCTCGATTTCGAGGTAAAAATTGCCATGGGGACCGCCGTGGATACCGGGCTGGCCTTCACCGGCTAATCGGATTTGAACGCCATCGGAGACGCCCGGGGGAATGGCGACCAGTTTGTTGACCGTCTTGCGCTCAAGCCCGCGCCCATTGCAGGTTTCGCAGGGGGTTTCGATCACATCGCCGGCGCCATTACAGCGCGGACAGGTGACCACCTGGACCATGGAGCCCAGCAGGGTTTGATGCACCTGGCGCACCTCGCCCTGGCCGTTGCATTGCGGGCAGGTCAGGCGTGAGGTGCCCGGTTTGGCACCTGAACCATTGCAGGTCTCACAGAATTCGTCACGGGTGATCTGGATCTCTTTTTCGACGCCAAAGGCAGATTCTTCAAAGGTCAGCTTGACCCGCCCGGTCAGGTCTGCGCCCCGACGCGGGGCGTTGCGGGTGCGCCGGCCGCCCATGCCGCCAAAGCCGCCAAACCCAAACAGGCCTTCCAGGATGTCTGAGAGGTCGATGTTGGTGAAATCGGGCATGCCCTGGGTGTTGACCCCGGCGTGTCCGTAGCGGTCATAGGCAGCGCGTTTTTCGCCGTCGGAAAGCACTGCGTAGGCTTCGTTGATCTCTTTGAATTTCTCTTCTGCATCCGGTTCACTGCTGACATCCGGATGATACTGGCGCGCCAGCCGCCTGAAGGCAGACTTCAGTTCGTCATCACTTGCCCCACGCGGGACGCCCAGTACATCGTAATAATCACGTTTTGCCATTTTTCGTTTGTTTACATTTCTACACTGGTCACGATTTGTGGGTGACCTTGTTCCAACCGGATAAGTCTACTCATTTGGCGGGACGGTGTCAATTGTTTAGGATTGTGCGGCGCCCGGCTGCACACCCGGGCGCCGCATCATATTTTTTTAAACCTGTTTAAACTCTCCATCAACCACTTCGTCGTCATCGGCGGGGCCTTCCTGGGATGGCGTTTCGCCCTGGGAGGCCTGGTCTGGCGCGGCGCTTTCTGCAGTTTGCGCATAGGCCGCTTCGCCCAGTTTTTGCATGATCGCGGTCAGCTCATCGGTGGCCGATTTGATCGCTTCGATATCATCGCCATCTTTGACCTCGCGCACCTTGGCAGCCGCGTCTTCCACCTGGCCTTTGAGGTCAGCAGGGACCTTGTCGCCCAGGTCAGTGAGGGTCTTTTCAGCGGAATAAACCATGTTATCGGCCCGGTTACGGGTTTCGATCAGATCGCGGCGCTTGCGGTCATCTTCGGCATGCACTTCAGCTTCACGGCGCATCTGTTCAACTTCCTCTTCGCTCAGGCCGGAGGAGGCGGTGATGGTGATATTCTGGCTGCGCCCAGTGGCCTTATCCTGGGCGGTCACCTCAAGGATGCCATTGGCATTGATGTCGAAGGTCACTTCGATCTGGGGCACACCGCGCGGCGCGGGTGGGATGCCGTCGAGGATGAACTTACCCAGGGATTTGTTGTTGGCTGCCATGGGCCGCTCGCCCTGGAGGACGTGAATCTCGACCTGGGTCTGGCTGTCGCTGGCGGTGGAGAAGACCTGGCTCTCCCGGGTGGGGATGGTGGTGTTGCGCTTGATGAGCGGTGTGGCCACGCCTCCCAGGGTCTCAACGGAGAGGGTCAGGGGGGTCACGTCGAGCAGGAGGATATCCTTGACCTCGCCGCCCAGGACGCCGGCCTGGATGGCGGCGCCGACGGCAACCACCTCATCGGGGTTGACGCCTTTGTGGGGTTCCTTGCCGAACAATTTCTCCACTTCGGACTGGATCTTGGGCATACGCGTCATACCGCCGACCAGCACGACCTCGTCCACGTCCTTCTTGGAGAGATTGGCGTCGTTGAGCGCGCTTTTGACCGGGTTGAGGCTGCGGGTGACCAGGTCATCGGTCAGCTGTTCAAGTTTTGAGCGGGTCAAGTTCATCACCAGGTGCTTGGGGCCGGAGGCATCTGCGGTAATGTAGGGCAGGTTGATCTCGGCCTGCATGGTGGAGGAAAGCTCGATTTTGGCTTTTTCGGCGGCCTCTTTCAGGCGCTGTAGCGCCTGGCGGTCATTGCGCAGGTCGATGCCATGCTCTTTTTTGAACTCATCGGCAATATAGTCGATGACGCGCTGATCGAAATCATCGCCGCCCAGGAAGGTATCGCCGCTGGTGGAACGCACCTGGAACACGCCTTCGCCCACATCCAGGATGGAGATATCAAAGGTGCCACCGCCCAGGTCATACACGGCGATGACCTCGTTTTTCTTCTTATCGAGGCCGTAGGCCAGGGAGGATGCGGTGGGCTCATTGATGATGCGCATCACTTCCAGGCCGGCGATCTTGCCGGCATCCTTGGTGGCGTTGCGCTGGGCGTCGTTGAAATAGGCGGGCACAGTAATCACCGCCTGGGTGACGGGCTCGCCCAGGTAGGCCTCTGCGTCGCGCTTGATCTTGGAGAGGATCATGGCGCTGATCTCTGGCGGGGAGTATTCTTTGCCGGCCAGCAAGACGCGCAAATCGCCGTTGGGGGCCTTGGCCACCTGGTAGGGGACCAGTTTCAGGGCGCGCTGGACTTCAGGGTCGTCGTATTTGCGGCCCATGAAGCGCTTGATGGAGAAGATGGTGTTTTCCGGGTTGGTGATGGCCTGGTTGCGGGCGACGCGCCCGACCAACCGTTCACCATTTTTGTTCACAGCGACGACGGAGGGAACCAGTCGTTCGCCTTCTGCAGATGGGATCACGACTGGCTCACCGCCAATCATGACGGCGGCGGCGGAGTTTGTGGTCCCAAGGTCAATGCCAATGATTTTTCCCATGTTGTTGTGCCTCCTGTTGTGTGCTATCGGGCGACGCGCACCATCGCCGGGCGGATGATGCGGTCTGCTATGCGGTACCCGGGTTGGACGACGTC
>DKFH01000133.1:5050-7904 GCA_002452315.1 Anaerolineaceae bacterium UBA6801
GTCCCCCGGGTTGACCTCCATCCGCTCCACCCCTTGATTCTTAATTTGGTTAATCAATTTCTGGTAGATCAATTCAATCCCGTCCACCCAGCCGGCGGCCTCAGCCACGGTGGGCTTATCCTTGAGGGCGCGTTCCAGGTCATCCGCGATGACCAGAAAAGTTTTGATGACGCTGGCCAGGGCGTCCTGGTGGACGCGGGCGGAATCGCGCAGCACGCGCTTTTTGTAATTGTCAAAATCAGCGCAGGTGCGCAGCCAGCCGTCCTGCTGCTCATCGACCTGGGCCTGGAGGGATTCAAGCTCTTTTTCCAGCGCGTCATATTCGTCGATGGTCAGGGCGATCATGGTCTGGCCTTCGTCAGGATGGTTTTCACCTTCGTTTGGTTTGTTTTGGTCTTTTTCTTGCTTGTCTTTGTTCATAGAATGCTCCAATAATAATTAATATGCCTGTGAGGTTATGTTCGGTTTTAAACCGCCAGGGTCTCCGAGACGAGGTCGCTGAGTACATTGGCGACAAATTGCACAGTTGAGATGGTGCGGTCGTAGGGCATGCGGATGGGCCCCAGCACGCCGACCGAGCCGGTCAGGGAATTGGGGTCGCCATAGCGGGCCAGGACGACCGAACACTGGCGCAGCTCTTCCCAGGTGCCTTCGCCGCCGATCAACACCTGGATGCCGCCCACATCGGTGTTCATCATCGTGCTGGAGAGCAAATTTTCCAGCAGCGAACGCTCTTCGAAGATGTGCAGGGCCTGGCGGGCTTCATCCGATTCGGCGAACTCCGGCTCGGAGAGGACGTTGGTCATCCCGTCCAGGTAGATCTCGCCGGTGGCGGATTCCTCGATCAGGGTCATTTCCGCCAGGAGGATATCGACGATGTCCTGTCCCAGGGCGTCAAAACGGGGGCGCATGCGGGCAATGCCCTCAGCGTCACAGCGGGCGCATTGGCCCGAGATCTGGTTGGCAATTTCGGATAAACGTTCCTGGGGCACTGCTTCTACCAGGGTGATGAACTGCTGGCGGATCTCGCCGCCCATGAGCACCAGCACCATCAAGACCTGCCGGCCGCGGGTGGCGATTAGCTCCAGGTGTTTGAAAATGGCCCGCTCCGCGTGGGGGGCGGTGACCAATGAGGCGGCCTGGGATTGGTTGGCCAGCACAGAGGCGGCCAGTTTGAGCCACTGTTCCACGTCCTGGCGGGACTGGTAGAACTGGTGGGTGATGGTGCGGCGGGTATTGGTGGGGAGGGCGCTTTTGTGGATCAGGTTACCGACAAAAAAGCGGTAACCCTCTTCGGTTGGCACCCGTCCGGCGGAGGTGTGCGGCTGCCTGAGAAGGTTGTAATCGGTCAGCACGGCCATTTCATTGCGGACGGTGGCCGAGCTCATCGCCAGGTTGTATTTTTTAACCAGCGTTTTAGACCCAACCGGCTGGGCCGTTTGGATGTGTTCGTGGATGACGAGGGTGAAGATCAGTTTTTGGCGATCGGTCAGTCTCATGGGTCTCTCCGCTTAAATTTTAGCACTCTCTTATGGAGAGTGCTAAAATAGCACAAACTTAATGTTACCATGAGGGTTTTAGAGCGTCAAGAAAGGATGAAGGGCAGGGGCGTTAATAATTTGTAAGAAAAAACGTTGGATGCAAGATACGCTGAGGGATCAAACAATTATTTAGCAATCGAACTCGCGGTGGAATGCTCAATGATTGACCCATAGCCGATCTAGTGCCCCAAAACTCTTGGTTTTGGATCATGATCATTACGTTTTTGACGTAGTAGGGGCGACTCATGAGTCGCCCCTACCGAAGTCGCCCCTACCGAAGGTAAATTATGAATTGATTAGGTTGTAATCAATTGGCGTATGGGTTCAGGATTCTGGCGTCAGCGTCACGCGGTAGATGTGCCGGTCGATGCCGCCGAATTTGTACTTGTAATTCTCATCCCCGCGCATGAAATCGACGGCCTTGATGCCGTTCTCGTTCGACCACTGCATGAGGTACGCCAGGTGGACCCAGCCTGGGGAGAACTCACGAAATTCCCATTCCCAGCCCGAATTGTACAGCCACAGGCGGTCGTTGAAGAGAAAGGAGAAATGCCCGGCGGCTTTGGCGCCGTCCAGGGCGAAGAACGACAGGTGCAGCCAGCCGGCATCAAAGGCCATCTGGGCGGTATTGTGCAGGTGCTGGCGCATGGTTTTGGTGAGAAAGTCGCGCTTGTTGGGGTCCTGGGCCATCATGGCGATGAAGCCCTCGACCTCGCTGGCCAACTGCTCACGGTCGTGGACGGTGTAGAACGCGGCATCCGCCAGGCTGTCCTCCACGTTGCGCAACTTACGGCGGATCTCGTGGCGCTGTTTTTTATCCAGGCTGGCCAGGTAAGCCTGGTAATCCCCCTCGAGGGGGACGTAGGGGGCTGGCTGCAGGTGAATTTGCTGGTGACTCCAGCCGCGGGCTGCCGCCTCGGCTTCCAGCGCGGCCAGGCTGGGCGACTCGTCCAGGATATTATACAGATCCAGCAGCTCCCATGACGGAATGTCGCTATCTTTTAAAATGAAATCCAGCAGACCGGAGATGAAGGCGGGCACGTCTTCTGGTTTGGCGATGAAATCCAAAAAATCGGAGACCTCAATGGCGCCGACGAACATCAGGGCAGGTTTGCCGAGGATGTTGTGGGTGTGAAAGAGAGGCGCAATACCTACCAACCGGTCGCCTTCCATGGCGGTGATGAGCATCAACTGGCTGTCTTCTGGCCACTCACCGCCGCCGCGCGTCTGCCACCACGTACGCAGGTATTCATAGGTGAGAAATGGTACATGACTTGCACTCTCCTGCAGGAGCGCATTCCATGGGCCGTTTA
>DKFH01000183.1:0-22955 GCA_002452315.1 Anaerolineaceae bacterium UBA6801
AAAACCCGATGATGAACCCGCCAAAGGAACGGCCAATCCAGGGGACCACCGCCACCGAGAGCATTAAACTCACACCGGGAGTCTCAAAATGGTTGCTCTGGCCCCACACCCAGGCCGAGGGGAATTGCTTTCCCCAATCCTTCTCGATATACCCTCGCCCGCCGCTGAAATCCAGCACCCGGTCATCCCATTTCAGCTGCCCCTTGATGCCATGATCCATGCTCACCACGCCATGGTAGCATTCCATCAATGGCACCCACGAGAACCAACCCATCGCACCAGGGGAGGTGAAGCGCACCGGCCAGCGGTTCAAACCTGAAAAGCGGACCGTGCCCTGCATCTGACCCAGTTCATTGTCAATGGCCAGTTGAATAGAATCCGATTTAAAGGTGTTGGGTCCCACATGAACCTCAAAAGCATCCCTTACAGCCCTAAAAGCGTCATAAGCATAGCGGTGAAAGCGTGGGTCTCCCTTGTTCGAGTAAAACACCTGCACAAAACTATGGCTGCTTTCCTGGTCTTTCCCTATGTACACGCCAGGGATGACCGCCAGCTGGTTTTTCTCATCCGCGCTGACCAGTTTATAGTACCAGCCCTCAAAAAACGGTCCATTTTTGGAAAATCCGTGATAGCGATTCGGATGCAAAATGTTAGTAAAAGCCATGATATGCTTCCTTGCTAGGTAAGGGCCAGCCTGCAACACAGGGATCTGCCCCAGCAATTGGTCTGATGACGCTATTTTACCCACAAAACCGCCTGCGCGGGCTTGTTTGTCACAGGTTCGGCGCACCGCCTTATTTTATCTGCACTTTGAATGGCGGGTAACCAGATCGTGTTGATCATCAGGACGATCGTAGAATCAACGCACTTCACCACAAAATCACCTCCTAATTTACGATTGCCCAGTGTTTATCAGTTTGGTCTCGCATATAAATCATGCAACTTTATTCAATAAATTCCGTTCACTTATATGGAAAAGTAATTTATCAAGGGGACCAACACGATGAAAACCAGAACGCTGGAATTATTACCCCTACTGATCTTATCCCTGCTCATCCTCAGCGCCTGTCAGATATTCCCTTGGTTCAGCGTTATGCGCGGTTCAGGGACCATCACCACTGAATCCCACTCAGTAGGCGGCTTTAATGCCGTTCGGCTTGATGGCGCCGACAATTATCAAGGCTCCGATTTGGTATCACGCTAGACCGCGATTGAAATCAACGGTTTGGGGAATGGCACCGTCTGGGCCAGCAAAACCCTGCACATCACCATCAAGGGTGGCGGTTCTGTGAACTACTACGGATCTCCACAACTCACCCAGCAGATCAGCGGCCTGGGCGACGTCAGCAAGCTGGGTGATAAATAACCACCCCCTATGATAAAATTTACCAGGGCCAGCGCGTTGATGCCGGCCTTGGTGTACAGTTTTTGTGTAAGGAGACGAACATGAAACGAAATAATCGCATTTTTCTCGGGGTGATCCTCATCCTGGCGGGTGCCTTGCTGCTCAGCCGGGAACTGTGGCCGGAATTGTTCCAATTCTGGGACTGGCCGTTTTTCATCATCGGTCTCGGTGGATTTTTTCTGCTGTGGGCGGTTTTCAGCGGTGCGGGCGGGCTGGCCGTCCCCGGGTCTATCCTGGCCGGGATCGGCGGCATCCTCTATTACCAGAACCTGACTGGAGACTGGGAAAGCTGGGCTTATATCTGGGCGCTCATCCCTGCCTTTGTGGGCGTGGGCGTGATCCTCAGCGGCATCATCGACCGGAACTACAAAGAAGCCTTCACCGGCGGGTTGATCCTCCTGATGATCAGCGGAATCTTGTTTTTTGCCTTCGGGGAATTCTTTGGTTTACGCACTGAGGTCACCCAATACTGGCCGGTTTTGTTGATCATCCTGGGCGTGATCGCCCTGTTGCGCGCCCTCCTGCCTGGCAAGGGCAAGCGCGCCTGACCCCCAAACCCAAAAAACAGGCCTTTGGGGACTTAATTTCATACTGATCCATAAACAAAAACCGGGCTGGTCAGGCCTGACCAACCTGGTTTCTTTTAACGCATACCTGGCAGGAAATAACTATTCGAAACGCTCCCAGGCTTCCTTCACCCGCTGGTAGGTATCCGCCAGAGATTCGGGCAGCACCCGCGTCTCCCCCACCGTGGAGATAAAGCTCGTATCCCCGCCCCAGCGCGGCACAATGTGCATGTGCACATGTTCCGCAATGCCCGCCCCGGCCACATCGCCCAGGTTCATCCCCAGGTTGAACCCTTCCGGGTGATAGACCGTCTCCAAAACAGCCACGGCTTTGGTCACCAGGTCCATCATCTCGCGCCGTACCTCGGGGGGCAAATCCCCCAGGCGGTCCGCATGCATAAAGGGCACGCACATCAGATGGCCGCTGGTATAGGGGTAACGGTTGAGGATCATAAACACCCCTTCACCCCTGTGAAAGACCAGGTTATCCAGGCCATCCTCGCGTGCTGCCGCCAGGCAAAAGACGCACCCCTGTTCAGCTCGATTATCTTGAATATATTTCATCCGCCACGGTGTCCAGATATAATTCATCGGGTCTCATCCTTACGCTGTGCGATTAATTGTATCAGAATATCCGCACCATAAGCGCATGGCGCCAAAAACATTAAAAGAATACCCCTTTCCGCTCAAGTTCCGCCCATCCGGGGTATCATTTATTGATATACTTGTCACACAGCAACAAGTGAAACCGTCTTACCATGGAACAATACAGCCTTTTTCAGCCCCAATACATCCTCAGCGTCAGCCAGCTGACGGGTTACCTGCGCCAGGTGGTTGAGAGCGACGAGCTGCTGCAGGACCTGTGGGTCGAGGGGGAGATCTCCAACTTCACCCGGGCCAGCTCGGGCCACCTTTACTTCACCCTCAAGGACAGCCAGGCGTCCATCCGCTGCGTGATGTGGCGCAACTGGGCCACACGCCTTGATTTTGAGCCGCGCGAAGGCCTGGCCGTCGAAACCCACGGCGGTATGGGCGTGTATGAGGTCTCCGGACAGGTGCAGCTCTATGTTGATATCATGCGCCCGGCCGGGGAAGGCCTGCTCTTCCAGGAATTCTTGCGCCTGAAGGCCAAACTGGAAGCTGAAGGGCTGTTTGACCCCGCGGCCAAACGGCCCATCCCGCCCCTGCCCAGGGTGATTGGCATCGTCACCTCACCCACCGGCGCGGCCTTACAGGACATGCTCAACACCCTGCGCCGCCGTTACCCGGTGGTGCAGGTCGTGCTCTCGCCCACCGCCGTCCAGGGGGCAAATGCCCCGGGAGAGATCGTAGCAGCCCTCGAACGGCTCAACCAGGAGGCAGAACCCGATGTGATCCTCATCGGCCGGGGCGGCGGCTCAATCGAAGACCTGTGGGCCTTCAATGATGAGGCCGTTGCCCGCGCAGTGGCTGCCTCGGCTGCACCGGTGATCTCCGGTGTCGGGCACGAGACCGACTTCACCCTGACGGATTTCGCCGCCGACCTGCGCGCCCCCACGCCGACCGCAGCCGCCGAGGTCGCCACCCCGGACCGGACTGAGCTGTTGGGGATCATCGCAGATTTGGCTAACCGCCACACCGCCGCGCTGAATACTCGCCTGACCGACCTGCGCTGGGCGTATGGGCAGGCTCAAAACGCCCTCGACCGGCTGTCTCCCCGCCACACAATCAACGCCTACCGCCAGCGCCTGGACGAGATCACCCTGCGCCTGGACCGCGCTACCCGGGTCAGGCTGGATAAGCTGCACATGGGGCTGACCAGCCTGGAGCAATCCCTGCACAGCCTCAGCCCCCATGCGGTCCTCAAGCGCGGCTATGCCATCGTCACCCGCACCAGTGACGGGCAGTTGGTCAAGCGCGCCGACCAGGTGCACCCGGATGAGGACGTCCACATCCGGGTCAGCCAGGGGGCCATGCAAGCCCGCATTACACACATCACCCAGGAGGATGATCATGACCGATAATCACACCCAGGATATCCACACCATGAATTTTGAAACCGCTTTTAACGCCCTGCAGGAGAACGTAGCCAAACTTGAGGGGGAGGACCTGCCCCTAGAAACAGCCCTGATGCTGTTTGAACGCGGCCATGCGCTGGCCAAACGCTGCGCCGCCCTGCTGGAAGAAGCTGAATTAAAAGTACGTATGTTGACCAGCGACGTATCCGATACACCCCCAACGGAAGAATAACCCATGCCGCTTTCTGGTGTCTTCCACAACCCCGTTTTTATCGCCACCCTGGTGGCCTCATTTTTGGCACAAATCCTCAAACTGCCCATATGCTACCTGCGCACCCAGGAATGGGATTGGTCACTGCTGATCAGCACCGGCGGCATGCCCAGCTCGCACTCGGCCGTGGTCACCGCAGCAGCGGTGGGCATCGGCCACTATGCCGGGTTCGACACGCCCCTGTTCGGCCTGGCCTTCGCCATCGCCTCGGTGGTAATCTACGATTCGACCAATATCCGCCGCCAGGCCGGCTTCCATGCCAAGCAGATCAACCGCATCATTAAAGAACTCTTAAGTGGCGAGAGCAAGCCCGCCGAGGATTTCAAAGAGCTGCGCGAGGTCCTGGGCCACTCGCCGCTTGAAGCCCTGGGCGGCGTCATCCTGGGGGTCCTTGTCAATCTCGTCCTCTGGCAGCTCTGGCCGTGAGTGGTGAATGGTGATTGGTGCATTGCGAATAGTCCCGCTCCGCACAACTCTTGTCAATGCGAACCGCCGGAGCCCGTAGGGCGCGGTCTGCTCGTGACCGCACCAATTTTTTTGTCGTTGCGAGGAAGTCCCGCAGGGACGACGAAGCAATCTCAATATTCGTGAATAGTGCATTGTGATTACCCTGTAGGGTGTGCACCCCCCCAACCCAACAGCCATCTACAACCCCCAACGGCTTTCCCGGACCGCAGTATCATTAACCTCACCATCCAGAAAAAAAGGCCGTTATGAAAAAATCACTTACCAATATCCTCGGAACCCTCCTCGCCATCACCGCCGGTGCGGGCATCGCCTTCTCTGGCGGCCAGGAGAGCGTCAAGCTCGGCAACTTCCCCCTGTTCACCCTGCTGATCATCGCCGCTTACCTGGTCCAATGGATCGCCTTCATCTTCGCCTACCTGCAAAAAAGCGAGCGCTTCTTTGACCTCACCGGCAGCCTGACTTACATCACCCTGGTCACGGCTGCCGTCCTGCTGATCCCCCAAATTGACCGCCGGGCTGTCCTGCTGCTGGTCGTGGTGGTCATCTGGGCCACCCGCCTGGGCACCTTCCTGTTTGGCCGCGTCCTCAAACAGGGCAGAGACGACCGCTTCGACGAAATCAAGCTCTCCTTCACCAGCTTTCTGCTCACCTGGACGTTGCAGGGCCTGTGGGTCACCTTCACGGCCGCGGCAGCCCTGGCGGCCATCACGTCCACCCACCCGCGCGAGTTGGGTCGGCCGGCGCTGGTCGGCCTGCTGGTGTGGGCGCTGGGCTATTTCATCGAGATGGCCGCTGATGTGCAGAAGAGCGCCTTCCGCGCCAACCCGGACAACAAAGACGCCTTCATCCGCACCGGCCTGTGGGCCTGGTCACGCCATCCTAATTACTTCGGCGAGATCGTGCTGTGGCTCGGCGTGGCGCTGATCGCGCTGTCAGCGCTCAGGGGTTGGGCTTTGCTGACGCTCATCTCCCCCCTGTGGGTCATCATCCAGCTGACGGTGATCAGCGGCGTGCCCATGCTCGAGCGAAAAGCCGACAAAAAGTGGGGCGGCCAGGCAGATTACGAGGCCTACAAAGCCAATACGCCCGTCCTGATCCCCCGCCCGCCATCCAGGCAATAAGCGGACCGGCCTTTTACCATCATCACATCAGGGTGAAGCGCCTCCACCCAGGTCCTTCATCACACGCCCCCCATAAACAGAATCTGCGAGGTGCGGCGAGGTATTTGCCCACACATTTTGTCAGCCGCCACAACGATGGTATCCTTAAGATAAGACTGCATGGATGGTTTTCATCCATGAACAGGAATTATTTTAAATCAACAGATAAACCTCGGAAGGAGCACATATGGAAGACCTGACCCTTGACCAACTCATCTCACTGGGCCAACAACAGCACAGCCCCAGCTTGTCGATGTTCCTCCCCACAACCCGCTTCAGCGATGACGTCCAAAAGAACCTGATCCGCTATAAAAACCTGCTGCAGGAGGCAGAACAAAGCCTGAAAAACCTGGGCCTGAAGCCCCGCCAGGTGGAAGCCTTCCTGGCACCAGCGCAAGACTTGCTGGTGCACACCTACAATTGGCGCCACCAGTACGACGGCCTGGCCGTGTTCACCAACGGGGAGGATTTTCACGAATTCCGGCTGCCCTACCCCGTAGATAAACAGATGATTTTGGCCGGGTCTTACTATATCAAGCCGCTCCTGCCCCTGTTCACCACCACCGGGCACTATTACATCCTGGCACTTAGCCAGCAGGAAGTACGCCTGTTTGAGGGCACCCAGCACAACATAGGCCAAATCGAACTACCGGAAGGCGTCCCCACTAACCTGGATGATTTCCTCAAGCTGGACGACCCCCAATCGCGCCTGCAATTTCACACCGGCACCTCCCAGGGCGGGCTGCGGGATGGTATGTATCATGGCCACGCCTATACTGACAAAGAGAAAAAGGCCCTGGTGGAGCGCTATATCAGCCGGGTGGAAACCACGGTGAGCAAATTCCTCAACGAACACCCTGCACCGCTGGTGTTGGCCGGCGTGGATTATCTACTGCCCATGTATCGCAACGTCAGTGACTACTGGAACATCATCCCCGAGGGGATCATCGGCAGCCCCGAACATCTGGATACCGCCGACCTGCGGAATAAGGCCTGGCCCCTGGTTGAACCCCACTTTCGGACCGAAGTTACAACAGCGATCGCAAAATACCAGCAAGAAGTCGTCAACCGCAAAGCCACCGATATCCTGCAGGATATCCTCATCGGCGCCCATGCCGGACGGATTGACCGCCTCCTCCTGGCCTCCAACGCCAAAATTTGGGGCAATTTCGACACAACCACCGGCGAAGTGACCCACCAATCCGCCAGGAAGCAAAGCCAAGAGGATATTGAGCTGATCGACCTGGCCGCCGTCAAAACACTGGGAACCGGCGGAACGGTCTATGCCCTCGCCCAGGGTGACATGCCCTCCGATGCACCCATCGCGGCGATTTTCAGGTATTAACATCGGGCTCCTAAGCAAAAATCAAAAAATAAACCTTTCCCAAGCGAATGACTCATGATCGCCACGCCCCAATTTTCCGGACCGTGGCGATTCGATTTTTCCCTTTCAGATTCCATCTTTTCCTATCAGTTACAAAGTCCCCGAAGCATAGCGGAGGGGATCAGCTAACCTCTACCAGCTACCAACCACCTGCCACCCGCTATTTAGAACGGCCCATAATTGAACGCCAGCGCCAGCGCCAGGAAGATCACCGTTACCGGCAGGATGATCACCCACAAGCGCAGCACCCACTTTAACCATTTATGATAGGGGATGCCCGCCAGGTTGAGGGTGATCAGCAGCAGCGCGTTGGTCGGGTAGACCAGGTTTGAAAAGCCATCCCCAAAGGCGAACGCACTCACTGCGATCTGCCGGCTCACACCCACCAGGTCAGCCAGCGGGACAATCAGGGGGATGACCAGCAGCGCTTTGGCTGAACCTGAACTGATGAACAGCTCCAGCACCAGCGTGAGCGCATAGATCGCTAGCGTGGAGACAAACGGGCTGGTCGTGGCCAGGCCTTGCGAAGTGGTGTAGAGCATCGTATCCAGGATGCCGCCGGCTGAAATGATCAGCTTGACGCTGGCTGCCATCATCAGCAGCGGGATGGCCGGTGCGATGCCCAAAAATCCCCCCCAGGCCGCTTTCCAGGCACCCTTGCCGATGCCGGCGATCAAGCCTGCCCCCACTCCGCCCACCAGGAACAACAGCCCTGAAAGCGGCATTGCCAGGGCGTTCAGCCCCTCGATCCACGAAAACAGCATCACCACCACCAAAATCAGGCCGAAGAACACAGCCATAAAAATAGCCGCCCGTTTCTGCCGGGGATTATCGTCTATCTCAGTGTTCGGCTGGAACGCATCCGGTCCTACTTTAACACGGCTGTCCTCAGTGAACACCGGCGAGCGGCTCGGGTCCGCTTCCACCTTTTTAGCGTGGCGGGTGAGAAACAACGCCAGCAGTGCGTACACACCCAGGAAAAGGACCAGGCGGGGTGCCCAGCCCGAAAATAAGGGCAGCCCGGCCAGCTGCTGGGCGATCCCAATGGTGAAAAAGTTGAACACCGCCGTGGAAAAGCCCACATTGGCCGCCAAAATCGACATGCCCAGCCCGGTGAGCGAATCCCAGCCCAGTGAAAAGGCCAGGGCAATCATGATCGGCACCAGGGGGATCACCTCCTCTAGCAAACCGAAAAACCCGCCCAGCGCCATGAAGAAAAACGTCAGCACCAGCAGCAAGGTGTATTTTCGATTCCCAAAGCGCTGCACGATCGCAGAAAGGGCATAGTTGAGGATGCCGCTGCGTTCCATCACGGCAAAGGCCACGCCCACCAGCAGGATAAAGACGATAATGCCCAAAATGGTCACCCCGTCAGGTGAAAAGAACACCTCCACCGGCGCGGTGAACCAGCGCCAGACGGGCAATCCAGGCTGATCGGTAAAACGGAAGGAATCCGGCATGATCACCGCTCCGCGGCCGGGTTCCTCTACCCGCACATACTCGCCGGCAGGAATCACCTGGGTCAGGATGCCTGAGAGCATCATCAACGCAAAAATAATCAGCAACGCCTGCAGAAACGCTTTCCTGCCGATTTGCACGCCAGATTTAATATTCGCCATGAGGAGGTTTCTCCTTTGTGTGAATTACTCAGTTAATATCAGGGGAATTATAACGAGTATTCTGATGTTGTGAGGATGCACTCGATAAGCCTCGGCATGAAAGCTAATCCATCAGCTGAGCCGACCAGGTGAGCGATCTTTTTGAGAAAAATGCAAGGATTGGAAGTAAAAAATAGATGATCGAAAAATTCCCAGTTAATAATTGCCAGCTACCCACTACCCCAAATCTACCTGTTGCCAGAACAGATCGAACATTTTAACGCGCTTCACCTGTGCTGCTTCCAACAAGAAGGGCGTTACGTCGCTGGCTAAGAACTCAAAATCATAAGCTGCGATCCGGTCCGCTATCAGTCTTCGAAGCTCATCCGGTGAATTAACAGCTAACTTTGCTTGTAAATATCGATAGTCCGGCTTTGTTCTGCCCAACAGATAGGTGATGTCATAAAAGTCCCGGCCTTTGGGCCGCTTTCGGTTGACCACCGCAAAAAGCTTGTGCGACAATAGCAGCGGCAAGGGCGCAACTCTGATTTGAGTAAACACATCAAATTTGTTCAATATTTTGATCTCCGCCTGATAATCATAACCTTGCGCGGCCGCATCCACTCTGATGAGTAGCTTCTGGGCTAGAAGCGGTGATAAACCTTGTGCGAACAACAGCTCCGGGAAGCGAATATAGCAGTGATAAGCCCCCTTAGCTACCTTCTGGGTCTCCACCAGAAAGCCCTCTGCGATCAGGAGCCGCTTCACCTTCTGGATCATATCCCCAAATTCATCCCAACTCAGACCATGGTTATCAAGGTCAATATCCTCTGAAAAACGCTGGTTATCATATAGAATCCGCAAAGCTGTGCCGCCGATGAACGTCACCTGGCTGGCCTGCTTGCTTTCAAAAATCCCCTGTAAGATCTTCACCTGCAGGTATTCACGCAGGATAGCCCGTTCATACCCCTGCAGGTTGGCTGGGTACTGGTCTTTGATCTGTTGAAAATCAAGCATCTAGATACCTCATGAACAACTTAACCCTGTGTTCCAGAGCTTGCTTGTTAAATATCATCAAATACTGATTAAACAGGGCGCTTTCTGTCAAAGGTAATAACGGCGTTCTATTCCAGCGAATCCCCTCAAAATCCTCGATCGTTTGGACATGTGGGTTTAGATACAGATAATCGAGAACGGCCTTTTCCAGGCTGGCTATGAGGAATTTTTGATCAGAACGGGGAATGACAACCTCGTAACCAAACATATACGCCGGTTTTACACTCCGATAAGTGAACTGGCCCCAAGCGGTGTCTAATCTGCGTGTCTTCCGGGCGCTGACACTGGTGACACCCAGCACGCTCTCAGGAATGACCTGGTAATACGCCAGGGCGGATTCAAGGCTGATATACGATGGCATATAAAGCTGGTTGGCAGCCGAAAATAAAAAGGTCTCATCAACTTCCTGATCTGCCAGGAAGTAATAGCCGCCTGCCAATGGCCGAATAAAACCACGTTGCTGCCAGTCATATAATTGTTGACGGTGAAAGCCCGGGTCTATTTTGCGGATATCATTCACGTTAAAGATAGCCAAGGTAGATAAATTGGGTTCAAGGTCATTAAAACGCATTTTATATTTCTTTTTGTAAATACTTGTCTTTACTTTAAGAAATATAATAGCTCCTTTTCAACTGTCTGTCAAGTTAGGTGCTCTTCAGAGTTCAAAAACCTGAGGTAAGCCACATTAGTGTAAGACACTATCCACAACTGACCACAATAAAGGTGATGGGGTCTCAAGCTACAAATGACTTGCAACAAGCCAGCTTTCACCTTTCACTTTACACCTTTCACCTCGCAGCTACCAACCACAAGCTACCAACCACCAGCTACGAGCTCTTCTTTATCCTGCTCACCAACATCCCTGCCATCCCCCGCAATTCGGGCATCTTCAAGGCCCACATCAAACCCACATACACCACCAGGCCTGCACCCAGTGCGCCAAACAGCTCCACCACCAGCGAGCCTCCCCCCAGCAGCCAGCGCGCGCCGACAACAGCTACCGCCATCAGCGCCGTCCCCGCCGCGCTGACCGCCACGCCCCGCCACACGTAACCCCCCTCCAGGCCGCCCAGCTTTTTGCGGATCAGGAACACCAGCGCGATGCTCTCCAAGCCGGTCGCCAAAGAATTGGCCAATGCCAGCCCGCCATGCGGCATCCAGCCGATGCGTGCAAACCAGGCCGAAAAAGCCAGACTGAGGACGATATTGCCGCCCATGGTGATCACCCCCACGGTGACCGGTGTGCGCGTGTCGTGCAGGGCATAAAATGCCCGGCTGAGGATCTCCACCAGGGCATGCCCCACCAGACCGGCCGCATACCATAATAATGCCCACGCCACCAATTCCGTCGACCGGGCAGTGAACTCCCCCCGCTGATAAAGCAACTGCACCAGGGGATAACGCAGCAGGATCAGCCCCACCCCCGCCGGTAGCGAGAGCAAGATGATCGCCCGCAGTGTGGAGGCCAGCGAGCGGCGCATCTCGTCGATCCGTCCCAGCGCCACCTGGGCAGAAAACGTCGGCAGCGACGCGATCGCCGCTGATTGTGCCACCGCCATCTGCGGCATCAGCATCAGGCTGAAGGCCAGGGTGATGGCCGACACGCTGCCCTCCGGCTGGCCCAGCGCAATGATCGTGTTAACGATAAAGTTCATCTGCACGACGGCCACCCCCAGCAGCCGCGGCCCCATCAAACGGAACACCTCCAGCACAGCCCGATCCTTCAAGCCCAAATAGGCATGGTAAGCCCGTGCAGGCAGACGCCACATCACTGGCAGCTTGACCGCCAGGTGCAACAACGCACCCAGCACCACGCCCACCGCCAGGCGCTGGATGCCCCATGCCTCCGGCAGGAACAGCGTCCCGATGATCATGCCCAACGAATATAAGGCCGGGGCGATCGAGGGGATCAGGAAATTCTGGTGGGCGTTTAAGATGCCCATCACCAGGCCGCTGAGGCCAAACAGGATCACCGAGGGCAGCATGATGCGAAAGAGCTGCACTGTCAGGGCTTCCTGCACGGGGTCGGACCCCGGCACCAGCAGGAACAACCCGTCCTTCACAATCTGCGGCGCGAAGATCCACGCCAAAATGCTGATCAACACCAGCGCCAGGAATACCAGGTTGGTCACACCCGATGCCAGCCGCCAGGCGCCTTCCCGATCCTCCTTGGCCAAAAAGCTGGTGAACATGGGGATAAAGGCCGAACCCAACGCGCCGCCCGCCACCAGGTTGAACAGCAGCTCCACGATGCGGTTGGCCGCGTTGAAGGAGTCAAACTCTGCCGAGGTGCCAAAGGCGCGTGTGATCACAATCCCGCGGGCCAGCCCGACCAAATTGCTGATGATGAAGGCTACCATCACCGTGCCGGCTGCCCGGGCAATCTGTTGATTCGCAGTTCGAATCGGCGTTACTGGCCCGTTCATGTCCCCTCCTCGTCCTGACCGGTCGCAACCCACCGGCGCAGGAGGTCTTCCGCCGAAAGGTCCATCAGACGCTCGCCCTCGGCCAGAACTTCAGCTTCCATGGCGCCAAACCGCGCCCTGAAGCGGCCTAAAGCTTCTCGCAGCGCTGATTCGGCATCAATCCCGGCATTATAAGCCAGGCCTGAAACCGCCAGCAGCAGGTCACCCAGCTGCGCCTTACCGGCCTGCTCGTCAAAGGCTGTCAGTTTGCTGGTGATGATCTCCGGGTTCCCCAGCGCAGCCAGGCGGTCAAAACCCACCCGACCCACCCGCTCGATGATTTGTTCCGCCTGCGAAAGGGCGGGCAGCGCGGACGGCACGCCATCCAAAAGGCCATTTTTCTCGGGGATGCCATGTGCCCGGCGCTCTTGGGCTTTGATCTGCTCCCAGTTGCGGATCACGCCGTCCACCCCGGCGACATCCACCTCCGAAAAGACGTGTGGATGCCGCCGGATCAGCTTGGCACTGATGCCTTCCAAAACGTGATGGATGTTAAAATCGCCCTCCTCCGCAGCAATCTGTGCGTGCAGCAGGATCTGCAGCAGCAGGTCACCCAGCTCTTCCGCCAGGCTGTCCATATCCTCCCGGTCCAGCGCGTCCAGGGCCTCATAAGCCTCTTCCAGTAGGAATGGTCGCAGGCTCAGGTGGGTCTGCTCCCGGTCCCAGGGGCAGCCATCGGGCGCCCGCAGCCGGGCGATCACCTCCTGGAAGGCCTCAAAGGAGGACTGCGGCGAGAGTGCTGGCAGGTATAACGAGCTGAGCAGCCCTATATGCGGGCTTTTATCGATCTCATGCAGTGGCAGGTCTTCAACCAGCTCGCCGTCCGTGCCAGCCCCATGGACCAGACGGACCGCGTGCGTATCCGGATAGCTTTCCATCAGGGTCAGCTTGAGCTCGGCAGCCACATCCCGGTCGTAGATCTGGGCAATCAGTGCCGGGGCTGAGGGCGGGAAGCCGGGTGTTTGGCGCATGGAGACCTCAATCGCATCGGCCAGGTGCATCCCGGGGAAGGGATCCACGCCCAACGCGCGCCAGGTCGGCTCTAAAAAGCTCAACCCGTCGATCACCTGCACGGGGATGCCGGCCTCCTTAGCGCGCCGTGCAATCTCCGGGCAGGTGGCCTCAGCCACAAAGGGATGACCAGGGACCGTATAGGTTACGCTCCCCGCCCGCCCCAAGTTGATAACCTTCTCTATGATCGCCGCATACACTGCCTCGAAGTCAACATATTGTTCATACAGATCGTCAAAGCTCACCAGGGCCAGGTGCGCAGGCAGGTGCACGACCGTCGGGTGATGGCGGGTGCGCAGGTAAAGCGTTTCGATGCCGCCCAGCCAGTCCCAGGCTCTGCGGGTCAACGCAGCCGGGTCACCCGGGCCCAGCCCGAGCAAAGAGATGCCGCTTTTTAAACCTGTGCGTATTTTCTCCGTCATATTGATCTTCCCAAAAAGCCCTTTAACCCATAGAGACGTTATAAAAACGTCTCTATGCTGATTGTAACTCTTAATGTGTCAATTGTTGGCGGATCAGGCACTACCCAATCCACGGATTCTGCCGTCCAACGCCTATTACGTGCCGACTCGGCGTCCAATCCACACCTGGCAGCGATTAACGCTTGGTGTAGGTGGGTGCCTTGCGGGCGCGTTTGAGACCGGGTTTCTTGCGTTCCTTGACGCGCGGGTCGCGGGTCAGGTAACCGCTGTGGCGCAATGCCGGGCGTAATTCCTCATCCATTTTAACCAACGCTCGGGCCAAACCCAGCTTAACCGCATCTCGCTGACCGGTCACGCCGCCGCCCTGCACCAGGACGCTGACATCAAATTTTTCGGCTGAATGGCTCGCAATTTGGAACGCATTGACAATATCTGATGCATCGCCCAGCCGTGTGAAGTAGGCTTCAATTTCCTTGCCGTTGACGGTAAATGTGCCGGAGCCAGCCATGATGCGCACACGCGCAGAGCTTTGCTTTCGGCGGCCAACACCTTCGTAGTATCGATTATCCATAAATTCAAAAACTCCTCTTACTCAACCAACTCGGGTTTTTGTGCTTGATGCGGATGCTCCGGACCAGCATAAACATGCAGGTTTTTGTAAATCCGCCGACCGAGTTTATTCTTGGGGATCATCCCCCACACAGCCTTCTCGATCACCCGTTCAGGGAACTTTTCCAGCTGGCGGCGCAGGCTGATTTCCTTGATGCCGCCGGGGTAACCCGTGTGGTGATAATAAATCTTGCTGTCCAGGCGGGTGGGATAAACATCCACCTTTTCAGCGTTGATCACCACCACGTTGGCGCCCATGAGCACACCAGGCGTGTAATCAGGCCGATATTTGCCGATCAGTAATTGGGCGATCTTTGTCGCCAGGCGGCCCAGGTTTTGTCCCTCGGCGTCCACCAGGAACCACTCTCGCTCAACTTGTCCTTTTGGTACGTATGTTTTTTCCACGATCTAACTCTCCATCATTCAAAGATGTCATCATCAGGCGGGGCCTGAAAAATGAAATCCACATTGACTCTTGCTAATATTCAACCGCTTCCAGCACCAACCCTTCAGCCGGTGCCAGCCCGGCCAACCCCAGCTCGCCGCTATGCAGCCCGTCGGTGATTAAGCTCACCGGCGCTTCACCCTGGCCAATTTTGACCAGCGCAAAGGTGATCCGCCGCACCATGTGGTACAGGAAGGCGTTGGCGGCGATGTCAAACTGCCATTCGTCGTCCTCACCTGACCACAGCGCACTGAAAACTTCTCTGACGGTGGGGCCGCCCTCGGTCATCGCGCTGCCAAAGGCCCTGAAATCGCGCGATCCAACCAGGTTTTCCGCCGCAGCGTTCATCAGGTCAACCTGCACCTCGGGCCAAACTTGCCAGGCAAAATTCATCCTCAGCGGGTCCCGCACTGGCTGGCAGTAAATCCGGTAACGATATTGGCGCCATTTCGCATCATAGCGGGGATGAAACCCGTCTGGCGCTTCGCTTACCGCCCGCACTGCCATATCCTGGGGCAGGTAATGGTTGAGAGCATTACGCAGGTCTTCGGTGGTATGCGCCCAATCCAGCTGGAAGCTGACCACCTGTCCCCTGGCGTGCACACCCGCATCCGTCCTGCCAGCGGCTAAAACATGACTGCCCCCCCAGCCAATTTGCTGCAGTGCGCGCTCCAGTTCAGCCTGGACCGTGCGCGCCTCTGCCTGTCGCTGGTAGCCTGCGAAGGCCGAGCCGTTATAAGCAAGAATAATTTTGTAAAGTGCTGCACCCATCCGGTGTAAGATTTCCGGGCGGATTAATCTTCAACCAATTCAATCAACGCCATCTCAGCGCCGTCACTCTTGCGGGGACCCAGTTTTAAGATCCGGGTATAACCGCCATTACGGCTGGTATAGCGGGGGCCAATATCATCAAATAATTTCTGAACGAGCGGGCGGCTGCCATTACCCAATTCCGCTGAGGCCTTCCGGCGAGCGTTCATGGCGGTAATTTCATCCGCATTCTGGCTGTTACGCGCCAGGGTAATCAATTTTTCCGCGTGCGGTTGAATCGATTTTGCCTTGGGCAGCGTCGTTTTGATGCGCTCGTGCTCTAAAAGTTGCCTGATCATCGTCTTGCGCAAGGCTGTGCGATGGCCGCCGCTGCGATTCAGACGATAGCCTTTTACTTTGTGTCGCATAATATCAATTCTCCGTTAGTTCTTCCCCTTCACCATCAAGGAAGCCTTTCTCAATCATTTTTTCTTTCAGTTCAACCAGGCTTTTTTCACCAAAGTTCCTGATAGAAAGGATCGCCTCTTCGCCTTTATCCAACAGCTCCAGCACATCCCCTACCGTGGTGATCCCGGTGCGTTTGAGCGAGTTGAACACCCTGACCGTCAGGTCCAGGTTCTCGATGGGCATCTCAGCAGCTTCGCTGTTGATCGTCGCCACGGGCTCGGCCTTTTCAATAGGGGTTGCCAGCAGTTCTTCGCTGATGCCCGCAATGAACCTGAGGTGGTCGATCAAAATTTTGGAAGACTGACTCATCGCCGTTTCAGGCGTAACCGTGCCATCCGTCCAAATTTCCATCACCACGCTGTCGTAATTCGTGCTCTGGCCCACCCGGGCTGAACCCACCGTCCAGTTGACTTTACGCACCGGGGTAAAAATCGCATCCACCGGCAGTTCGCCAATGGGCAGATATTCACTGCGCTCGTTGCCCGGGGAATAGCCACGCCCGCGTTCAACGGTCATGTCAATTTCCAGTTTGGCTGTTTTGTCATCCACGGTAAACAAGTACAGATCCGGGTTGATAATTTCAACCTCCGGCGGACAGATGATATCCGCGGCGGTCACCGTGCCTTCGCCACTAACTTCCAAATGGAGATGAGACACATCCACATCGTACATCTTCAGGCGCAACTGCTTTAGCTGCAGGATCACCTGGATCACATCTTCGCGCACACCTTCAATATCACTGAACTCGTGCAACACATCCGTGATCCGGATAGATGTCACCGCGTTGCCCTCCAGGGAAGACAAAAGCACACGGCGCAGCGCGTTACCGATCGTGGTCCCAAAGCCTCGTTCTAATGGGCTGATGCCAAACTTGCCATAGTTTTGGGCTTCAGCGATCCGTTCGACTTTTGGTTTTACCATACTAATTGTTCCAGTCACCTCATACCCCTTACCAGTGCATTCTTAGCACTACCATTGCCAGCCTTACCGTGAGTAATACTCAACAATAAGCTGCTCATTCAAATTACCATCAATTTCGGCACGTTCGGGTAAGCGTATCACCCGACCGGTGAGTTTATCGAGATCCACCTCGAGCCACGCCGGGGGTGTACGGATTTCATCTGCTTGTCGCAATGTTTTGAAATATTCGTTCTGCTTCGAAATCTCGCGCACAGCAATCTGGTCACCGGTTTTAAGGATCGTCGAAGCGACATCGTTTCGGCGCCCATTGACCATGAAATGGCCATGGTTCACCAGCTGGCGGGCCTGGTTTCGGCTGTCCGCAAAACCTGCTCGGTAAACCACATTATCCAGGCGGCTTTCCAGAATTTTCAGCAGGTTCAAACCCGTTAGGCCTGTTTGCTTACGCGCATCCCGGAAATAGCGCCTGAATTGGCGTTCAAATACGCCATAAATGCGTTTTCCTTTTTGCTTGGCACGCAACTGCTTGGAATAGTCTGATTGACGGCCTGCGCGGGCACTGAACCGACCATGCTCACCTGGGGGGTAAGCGCGGCGTTCCATCGCGCAGCTGGGGGAAAAACATCGTTCTCCCTTTAAGAATAATTTCTCGCCTTCACGCCGGCATAATTTACATACCGGTCCTGTATATCTTGCCATTGATTCCTCTCTTTATTAACTCTTAGACGCGGCGTCGCTTGGGTGGACGGCAGCCATTGTGGGGAACCGGAGTCACGTCTTCAATCGAACGGATCGTAATTCCCATACTCTGCACAGCACGGATAGCCGCTTCACGGCCAGGTCCCGGGCCTTTGACGATCAGGTCAACTTCCTGGATGCCAAAGCCTTGCGCAGTCTTCATCACCTGCTCGGTTGCCAAGCGGGCAGCAAAGGGCGTGCTCTTCCGTGAGCCCTTAAAGCCAGCCGAACCAGCGCTTCCCCAGCAGACCGTGTTGCCTTGCAGGTCAGTTACCGTGATGATCGTGTTGTTGAAGGTCGCATACACATGCACCTGAGCCGACGACATCTGGCGCTTAACTTTGCGCGAACCTGTCGTTCGCCGCGATCGTTGTGGTTTTTTTGCCATTTTACCTCACTCATTCCATCGTTACAGCCATCCAAAAGCCCTTATGCCGCGGGGGAGAAAGGAAGGAAACCCCAAACAGGCTTGAAGGACGGCGTTCAAACTCGACTTATTTCTTGCCAACACCCCGGCGGCGGCCGCGACCGGCAACCGTCTTCTTCGGGCCCTTGCGGGTACGGGCATTGGTTTTGGTGCGTTGCCCATGCACGGGCAAGCCGCGCCGATGACGCAGGCCGCGATACGTACCAATTTCCATCAAGCGCTTGATGTTCATCTGCACCTGGCGGCGTAAATCACCTTCGACGGTATAATTCCCAGCGATGTATTCACGCATTTTGGAAACGTCACCATCGGTCAGATCCTTCACGCGCACATCAGGATTGACACCGGTTGCGTCAATAATTTCTTTTGCCCGGGTGGGGCCGATACCATAAATATATCTCAGACCAATTTCTACGCGCTTATCGCGTGGGAGGTCAACGCCTTCAATACGTGCCATTGTTTAATTCCTTATCCTTGTCGCTGTTTATGTTTCGGGTTTTCACAAATCACATATAAACGACCACTGCGCTTTACAATTTTGCATTTTGCGCAACGCTTTTTAATCGATGCTGATACCTTCATGACCTTACTCCTTTTATCTTGCCGCAAAACATTAATTATACTTGCCAACAAGCCTTTCGTCTAGTTTTCACTCAAAAGTGTCAAAATTTGCGGTCCATCGGCGGTGATCGCCACCGTGTGTTCAAAATGCGCCGTGAGCGATCCATCTGCTGAGGCTACCGTCCACTGATCGGCTTTCACTACCGTCTCAGAGGTGCCAACCAGCACCATCGGCTCAAGCGCAATCGTCATACCTTCTCTCAGCCGCATGCCGCGTCCGGGTTTTCCATAGTTGGGCATCTGGGGGCCTTCGTGCATTTTTCTACCCACGCCATGCCCAGTATAGGTCCGGGTGACCTGGTAACCCTGGTTCTCCACATAGGTTTGCACGGCGTAACCCACATCGCCCGTGGTGTTTTCCGGTACCATATTGGAAATCGCCACCTTGAGGGCGTGTTCGGTCACCTTGATCAGGCGTTCCGTCTCGGGGCTGACCTTGCCTACCCCGATCGTGACGGACATATCGCCAACAAATCCTTTGTAAACGGTACCGGCATCGATACTGACGATATCGCCTTCCACCAGCTTGCGCTTGCCCGGAATGCCATGCACCAACTCCTCGTTCACGCTCGTGCAGATGCTGGCGGGATAGGGGTACGGCCCGGGATAATTCTTAAAGGGCGAATAAACTTCATAGCGTTTTTGAACTGCCTCAAAGGCTGCGTTCAATTCTGCCGTGGTCACACCAGGCTCAATCAGCGCAACAGTTGCCCTGAGCGCTTCCGCATTGATCCGGCCCGCTTCGCGCATGATCTCAATCTCCTGCGCCGATTTGATGTTTATTGAGCGCTCCCAAGAGATCATCTTAAGCCTCCTCGACCGCGTTCATCAGGTCTTTCGTCACGTCGTCAATGGCTTGGGTGCCGTCAATTTCGACCAGCAGGCCTTTTTGCCGGTAATACTCAATCAGTGGCGCTGTCTGCTCTCGATAAACCTCAATGCGATGCCGTACGGTCTCTGGCTTATCATCCTCGCGTTGGTAAAGCTTGCTCCCATCCAGGTCATCAATCCACTTGACCATGGGCGGGTTATACAGCGCATGATAAACGCGCCCAGAGGTGCTCATCCAGCGTCCGCTCAGGCGTTCGATCAACACCTCATCCGGAACCTTGATATAGGGCACCACCTTCACACCGGCGTCAAACTTGGCCAGCAGCGCTTCCAGCGCATCCGCCTGGGCAGGCGTACGCGGGAAACCATCTAAAACTGCGCCCTGGTCACAATCCGGTCGGGAGAGGCGCTCTTCCACCATCCGGATGGTCACATCATCCGGCACCAGCTCGCCTTTGTTCATGTAGCTTTGTGCCAGCTGGCCCAATTCGGTCTCGTTTTTCAAGTTTTCCCTAAACAGGTCGCCAGTTGAGACATGCACCAAATCCAGCGCTTGTGCCAGCTGTTTGGCCTGGGTGCCTTTGCCAGCCCCCGGGGGGCCTAACATCACGATGTATAAGGGTGTCATCACACTAACCTTTCCTAGCTGATCAGATGGTCATCATAACCGTGCAACTTCAGGTCGGATTCGATGATCTGGAAGGTGTCACGAACCACACCCACCACAATCAACAGACCGGCGGATGAAACCAGGAACACCTGCGTTGTTTGTAAGCCTGGCGGCAAGAACAAACCGAGGAAGAAGGGCAGGGCTGCCACCACACCCAGGAATAACGCGCCTGGCAGGGTGATCCTGCGCTGGACCTTGGTGAGATAGCGCTGGGTTGGGCCGCCACGGGCAATACCGGGGATCTGCGCACCTTGTTTCTTCAAGTTATCGCCGTAGTTCTGCTGTGCAAACAAGATATCCGTGTAGAAGAAAGTGAACAGTACCACCATCACGAAGAACAGGATGGGGTACAACACACCTTCACCGCCCAGCACGTTTTGAGTGCCGCGGGCAAAATTCCGCAACCATTCAGCTTCTGCATTGACGAAAAAGCTGGCCAGGATGGTGGGAAAGGTCAAGATCGATTGGGCGAAGATGATCGGGATCATACCCGCCATGTTGACCATCAGCGGTACCGTGCTTTTGACGGGCATCGACATCCGGCTGCCAACTCGCCGGCCGGGGAACATCACCGGCACATGCCGGCGGCCTTCCTGGACGTAGACGATTGCAAAGATCGTCACCAGCAGCAAGGCAACCACGATGAAGATCAGCCACCAATAAAGCGGGTCTGTGATCAGCGAGAACAGGTTCCTGGGCAGGTTTGAGACAATGCCCGCAAAAATGATCAGCGAAAGCCCCTGACCACGAATACCAAATTCTGAGATCAACTCACCCAGCCACACACCAAACATGGTGCCGGCCATCATCGAAAGCAGCGTCGCCAGGGTGGGAATTAACTCCCCGCCCGAAAAGCCAAATTGCACCGCCACAGATTGACCGAGAATAGCGTTGAAGATATTGATCTGGCCGATGGCAGAAAGCGCTGCCATGGGGATGGTCAGGATCATCGTCCATTTTTCCATCCAGGCGCGCCCCTCACGGGGGTCTTCCTGCATCCTGCGCTCCAGCGCCGGGATGATCGGGATGAGCAACTGGAGAATAATCTGGGCGGTAATATAGGGGTAAACGCCCATCGCCAATACCGAAAAGTTCGAGACTGCGCCACCGGAGAGCATGTCCAGCAGGTTGATCAAACCACCTGCTGAGCCACCAGTTTGGGTGAGCTGTGCCACCAACTCCCTGTTGATGCCAGGCACCGGGATATTTGAGGCAAAACGATAGATCGCCAATAATGCCAGCGATATCAACAATTTGCGTCGAATGTCTTTAGACTTCCAAAGGTAGCGCCAAGCTGACCGCTTCATATTCAGGTCTCCTTTAATACCCTAAGGTTAATTTACTCTGCCTGGATCAAAACCACGCTACCGCCCGCGCCCTCAATTTTTTCTTGTGCACTGGCGGAAATTTTGTGGGTTTTAACGGTCAAGGCAACGCTGACATCACCCCGTCCAAGGATTTTCACAGGTTTCTTCAGGTTTTTAATGATACCTGCTTCCAGTAATGCCTCGGGGGTAATCTCTGTATCCGCCGGAAATTCAACCAGCTTTTCCAGGTTCACTTCTTCATAGCGAACACGATTGACCACATGAAAGCCTTCGCCCCGCATAAAAGGCAGTTTCCTGAAATAAGGCAGGTTGCCACCCTGATGATACAGGGGAACGCCACCGCCTGAACGCGAGTTTTGGCCCTTCATACCGCGGCCGCTGGTCTTTCCGTACCCGGAAGCCGTGCCGCGGCCTTTACGTTTGCGGTCTTTTCGTGCACCCTCGTTGGGTTTTAAATCATGTAATTTCATAATCGCAATTCCTTACGCCTCTTCAACCACCACCAGGTGCGACACCTTGTCAAGCATGCCTCGTAAGACAGGATTGTCCTCATGCGTCACAGTTTGGTTGAGTTTCTTCAAGCCCAAAGCTCTTAGGGTCGCCTTTTGGCGTTTTGAATAGCCAATCGGGCTCTTCACCAAGGTGATTTCCAATTGTGTTTGTTTTTTTCTAGCCATGTTTCTCTCGCTCCCAATAGGGTTTCACCTGTTCTAAGGGTAATCCACGCCTGGCAGCTTGCTCCTCGGGGGATTTTAACTGGTCCAATGCGTTAAAGGTGGCTCGCACCACATTGAGAACGTTATTGCTGCCCAGCGATTTGGTCAAAATATCATGCACGCCCAGCGCTTCAAGCACAGCACGCACACCGCCACCGGCGATCACACCGGTTCCAGCGCCTGCCGGNNNGTCCCGCTCAGGTTGATCCGGCGCATATCTTTGCGGGCGCGTTCACTGGCCTTGCGGATCGCGTCCGGGACAGCGTTTGCTTTGCCAATGCCCATGCCCACACGGCCGGCATTGTCGCCAATCACCATCACCACACGGAAGGAAAACCGGCGGCCACCTTTGACCACTTTTGCCACGCGCGCAATATCGATCACACGCTCGTCATATAGATTCTCAGTTTGGTAGTCCGACATATACGCCTCTTTCTTAGAAGTCCAAGCCACCTTCACGGGCAGCTTCGGCCAATGCTTTCACACGGCCGATATATTTATATCCACCACGGTCGAAGACAACCTGGTTGATCCCAATTTCCTTCGCGCGCTCAGCAATCACCTGACCGACTTTTTGGGCCTGTTCCATGTTGCTTAGCCCATCCATTTGGGGGCGTAATTCCTGATC
>DKFH01000183.1:23006-23303 GCA_002452315.1 Anaerolineaceae bacterium UBA6801
GGTCTTTCTGGCGTGCCGAAGATTTTTTTCCGCACACGAAAGTGACGGCGTAATCGAGCTTCATTCCGTGATTTTTTTGCCATAATTATTCACCTTCAATTTTTATTATACGGTCTTGCCGGCTTTACCCGGTTTGCGGCGGACATACTCGCCCTGATAGCGAATACCCTTGCCCTTATAGGGCTCGGGGGGTCGAACCTTGCGGATATTAGCCGCCACCTGACCGACAACTTGCTTATCATAACCGGAGACCTTGATCAGACGGGCTCGCGTATCCACATCAAAACTGATGCCCTC
>DKFH01000183.1:23337-24349 GCA_002452315.1 Anaerolineaceae bacterium UBA6801
ACACCCTCGATCTGCAGCACACGCTCAAACCCCTGGCTGACGCCAACCACCATGTTATTGAGCACTGCCCGGGTGGTCCCATGCAAAGCACGATGAGTCGGTTGATCTGTGGGCCGCTCAACGATGATGGTTCCAGCTTCTTTTTTAATGATGATATCGGGCGAAAAAGTCCATTCTAATTCGCCTTTTGGGCCTTTGACGTGCACATAAGAGCCATCAATCTTAACATCAACGCCTGCCGGCACTTCAATTGGTAATCGTCCTATTCGAGACACAGCTCGTACCTCCTCTAGCGCCTGGCGCTACCACACTTTACACAAAATCTCGCCACCCACGCCCATCTTGCGAGCGCGCTGGTCGGTCATCACACCCTTGGGTGTGGAGAGAATCGCCACACCAATGCCCGAGAGCACCCAGGGAATGTCTGTCGTCTTGGTATAGATCCGGCGGCCAGGGCGGCTGACGCGTTCAAGACCAGTGATCAACGGACGGCGGTTTCGTCGTTCGCCGATGTACTTCAAGCGAAGACGCAGCACCTTCTCGTGCGGTCGGCTCCCCTCAACGACATCATAACTTTCAATAAAGCCTTCTTCCAGCAGGATCTGGGCAATTTCTACCTTGATCTTTGAACTGGGCATGCTTACCAATGTCCCGTTGCTAATGGCAACGTTACGGATTCGGGTCAGCATATCTGCAATTGGATCTGAAAAACTCATCGATACTTCCTCCGCCGATCTACCACGATGATTTGGTCACACCAGGAATTTTCCCTTGCAGAGCTAATTCCCGAAAACAAATCCGGCATAAACCAAACTTACGAATATAACCTCTGGGCCGTCCACAACGCCGACAGCGGTTGACGACCTGGTTAGAATATTTTCGCCGCTTCTCGCGATATATCATACACTTTTTAGCCATACTATCCTTTCCTGAACGGCATTCCAATTTTGCTCAATAACGCACGGGCCTGATCATCATTCTCAGCCGTTGTCACAATACTGACCTCCATGCC
>DKFH01000183.1:24373-29406 GCA_002452315.1 Anaerolineaceae bacterium UBA6801
TAGTTCCCGCGCCCGTCAAATGCATCGGGGGAGATCCCGCGAAAGTCGCGCACACGGGGTAGGGCCACGTTGACCAGTCGATCCAAAAAAGCCCACATTCGGTCGCCACGCAGGGTCACCTTGGTACCAATGGTGCGTCCTTCGCGTAATTTGAAGTTCGCAATTGATTTCTTCGCCTTGGTGACAACTGGATGCTGGCCGGTAATGGTCGCCAGATCTCGGACGGCTTCGTCAAGAGCTTTGGGGTTATCCAGGGCATCGCCAACGCCAATGTTGACCACAATCTTTTCAATCGTGGGAATTTCCATAACATTGTCGATGGATAACTCCTCCATCAGGGCTGGTGCGATCTCTTCTTTATAAATTTGCTTGAGTCGATTCATCACTTACTCCACAGACCTTCTTATTTATCAATCGGTGTACCGGTGCGAGCCGAAACACGGATCGATTTACCATCTTTTCGCTCAATCCGAACACGTGTGGGCTTGCCATCCTTGGGATCGATCAGCATCACATTGGAAATATCAATCGGTGCTTCAAATTCGATCTTGCCCGAGGGAATGGTTTTGCCGCGAGACTGGGTCTGCGCCTGGTGCTTGATGCGTAAGTTCACACCCTGCACAACCACTCGAGACTCATCCGGGATCACCCGGATCACCTCACCGACCGTTCCTTTATCTTTTCCGCTGATCACAATCACGCGGTCGCCTTTTCGTATCTTTCTTTTCATTCTTACACTCCTGCCTTTCTGGCTAAAGCACTTCCGGTGCCAGCGAGACAATCTTCATAAAACCTTTTTCCCGAAGCTCACGTGCAACAGGGCCAAAGATACGTGAACCACGCGGGTTGACGCCGTCATTATCGAGGATCACCACAGCATTATCGTCAAAACGAATGCTCGATCCATCCGAACGCCGCCATTCCTTAGAGGTACGGACAATCACAGCCTTGACAATCTCGCTCTTCTTGACCGTCGCCTGCGGTGTGGCGGATTTGATCGTTCCGACAACGATATCGCCCACATGACCATAGCGCTGACGCGAACCACCGGTGACATGGATCACCAACAGTTCCTTTGCGCCGGTGTTATCTGCAACTTTTAATCGGGTTTCCTGTTGAATCATGGCTCAGACTCCCAATTCTTTTACGGTATCGTCTTCAGAGCGTTCTTCAACTCGCAGGATCTCTTCGACAACCCAATGTTTGGTGCGCGAAATCGGCTTGCTTTCCACGATCCTGACCCGGTCGCCAACACTGGCGCCCAGTTCATCATGTGCCTTATAAGATTTGGCGCTGCGGACAACCTTGTGATACAGCGGGTGGCGAAAGGTACGCACCACTTCAACCACTGCGGTCTTCTGCATCTTGTCGCTGACCACAGTTCCAGTCAATCGACGTCGCTTATTCATGCTTCACTCTCCTCGGCCATCTCAGCCAACTGTTTTTCTCTCAAGATGGTTTCCATCCGGGCAATGTCCCGGCGAACGACACGAATACGGCTGGTATCCGTCAACTGGCCGGTGATCGTCTGAAACCTGAGGTTCAATAATTCGTGGCGGGCATCCAACAGCGCTTCCGCAATTTCAGAAACACTCATTTTTCGAATTTCTGCTGCCTTCATAATTACGCCTCTCCTGCCACATCACGTGAGACAAGTTTAGTCTTCACAGATAATTTATACTTCGCACGGGTGAGCGCACGCCGTGCGGTATCGGGATCCGTGCCGCCCACTTCAAACATGATCCGGCCCGGCTTGACCACTGCAACCCAATATTCCACGGGGGCTTTACCTTTACCCATGCGGGTTTCCGCAGCGCGTTTGGTATAGGGTTTATCGGGGAAAATCCGGATCCACACCTTACCGCGGCGCTTCATTTCGTGCACAATAGCCCGACGGGCAGCTTCAATCTGCCGGGCGCTGACCCAGCCCGGTTCCAGAGCCTGCAAACCAAAGTCGCCAAAGGATACATCAGAGCCGCGATACGCCTTGCCTGTCATCCGGCCGCGCATTTGTTTGCGATACTTTACTCGTTTTGGCATTAACATAATGACTACCTCGCTAACCGCCGGACACCAGGCCGGCGACGATTTTACTCACTGACATAAACACCTTCGGTGGCTTCGGCTTCCTCTTCCACCTCTGGTAAAATCTCACCTTTATAAATCCAAACCTTGACGCCCAGCTGACCATAAGTCGTCAGTGCTTCGGTTTGGGCATAATCGATATCGGCACGCAAAGTCTGCAAGGGCACTCGCCCCTCACGCAGCCATACGCTGCGGGACATTTCTGCGCCGCCCAAACGACCAGACACCATCACCTTGACGCCTTCTGCGCCCGCGCGCATACCCTGCTGGATGGCGCGCTGCATGGCTCGGCGGTAGCTGATCCGGCGCACCAGCTGGCTGGCGATATTCTCTGCCACCAGGCGTGCGTCCAGGTCAGGCGATTTGATCTCTCGAACTTCCAAATCAATTTTCTGGCCGGTCATGGCTTCCAACTGACTGCGCAGCGCTTTGACATTTTCACCGCTGCGGCCGATCAAAATCCCGGGCTTGGCTGTATGCACATACAGCTTGACCTTCCCGGGGAACCGCTCGATCTCAATCGCCGAAATGCCGGCTCTGTCATTGCTCGCGCGGACTGCTTTCCGAATCGCAAGATCCTGATGCAATTGATCCTGGTAGTCGATACCTTCTGCAAACCAGCGGGCTAACCAAGGTTTATTGATTCCCAGCCGAAATCCAACCGGATGTACTTTACGACCCATATTTACTCCTGGTTCCTAAAACTGACATTTTCACTAAACATGCTGTCACTCCAACTCTCTCAGAACGACCGTCACGTGCGAACGGCGGCGCAATATCGGTTTGAACCGACCGCGGGCACCAAACCGGCGCCATTTGCGCGTCGGCGCTTCGTCGGCGAAAATCTGGTAAACATACAGATCATTGCGTCCCACGCCGAAATTTTCCTCTGCGTTGGCAATTGCCGACCAGATCAGCTTCTGAACGGGTTCAGCAGCCTTGTTGGGCGTGAAGGTTAAGATGTCCAGCGCTTCCAGAACATGTTTTCCGCGCACGAGATCAATCACCAGCCGGGCCTTTTGGGCCGATACGTTTAGATTGCTCAATTTTGCTCGAATATCTGCAGGCATAACGTCCTATCCTTACTTTCTCTTACCGCCACGGCGATCAGCTTTGCTGGCGACAACATGGCCGCGGAAGAACCGTGTGGGTGCAAATTCACCCAGGCGATGACCAACCATATTTTCTGTGATGTAAATCGGCACATGACGGCGCCCATCATGAACGGCTATGGTATGCCCCACCATTTGGGGGAAGATCGTACTGGCACGACTCCAGGTTCGAATGACCTTCTTCTCGTTCTTATCGTTCATTTCTTCTATTTTTTTCAATAATTTCGGGTCGATAAACGGCCCTTTTTTCAGCGATCGCGACATAATTTCGTCCTCTTTTTCGCTACTAGTATCGGTTACTTACGGCGCCGTTTCGCTTTAGAGCGATGGCGAACGATATATCTATCGGTGCGTTTATTGTGCCGGGTCTTTTTACCCAGGGTGGGTTTACCCCAGGGGCTCTTCGGCCCGGGCATACCGATCGGTGACCGGCCTTCACCACCACCATGCGGATGGTCGCGAGGGGACATCGCCGAACCGCGCACAGCGGGACGCCAGCCTTGATGGCGTTTACGGCCGGCTTTACCCAGCTTGATGTTCCCATGTTCAATATTGCCAACCTGGCCGATCGTGGCCCGGCAGGTCTGCAGCACCAGCCTAACCTCACCCGAGGGGAGGCGGACCTGTGCGTAACGGCCTTCCTTAGCCAGCAGCTGCGCTGAGGTACCTGCAGAGCGAACCATCTGGCCACCCTTACCCGGCTGCAGCTCAATGTTGTGGATCGTGGTGCCTGTCGGGATGTTCCCCAGGGGCATACTGTTGCCAGGGCGGATATCCGTCTCATCGCTAGAGATGATCGTATCCCCAACGTTCAACCCGACCGGTGCAATGATGTAGCGTTTTTCGCCGTCAGCATAGTTCAACAGCGCCAGGCGGGCTGACCGGTTCGGGTCATACTCAATCGCAGCTACGTTCGCCGGGATATCAAACTTATCGCGTTTGAAATCCACCAGGCGGATATAGCGTTTGTGAGCACCGCCGCGATGGCGAACCGTGATGCGGCCGTACATATTGCGTCCAGAACGCTTCTTCAAAGGAACAATCAATGAACGCTCAGGCTGTGTCTTGGTAATCTCTTCAAAAGTGTAGCTGGTCTTATGTCGAGTACCAGGTGTTTTCGGTTTATATACTTTAACTGCCATTACTCCACCCCTTCAAATATCGGGATGCGCTCGCCTTCAGCCAAGGTCACGATCGCTTTTTTATAAGCGCTGGTGCGGGTCCGCATTTGGCGGTTACGCATATTTCGTGATTGTTTGGCGGGCACGATCATAACATTGACACGGTTTACTTTCACATCGAAAATCGTCTCAATCGCTTCTTTGATCTCTGTTTTATTGGCCTTGTAGTCGACCTCAAAAACATATTGATTGAGATAAGAAGACAGATAGTTCGTTTTTTCGGTGATTATCGGTCGGCGGATGATTTCAAATACAGATTTCTTCATGATGACATACCTACCTATCCGAGATACCCTTCGATAATATCCAACGCTGCCACCGGCATCACAACCTGCTTGAAACCCAGCAGGTCGCGGATGTTCAAATAGCTGGCCGACAGGAGCTTGACATTTGCGAGGTTGGCGCTGGCCCGGATGATTTCCTCATACTCGGGGCTGTTAGAGGGGATCAGCAATAAGATTCGCTCATCACCAGCGATAGCGCGCAACGCCTCCGCCATGAACTTGGTCTTGACTTCATCCAGTTTCAGCTCATCCACCAGGATGATCTCACCATCAGAAGCTTTCACGCTCAAAGCAGAACGCAAAGCAGCTCTGCGCATCTTCTTAGGCATTGCCTGCTGGTACGAACGCGGTTTGGGGGTGAAGATCTTGCC
>DKFH01000183.1:29443-31778 GCA_002452315.1 Anaerolineaceae bacterium UBA6801
CCACCCGAGACCTCACTGCGACCCTTGGTCGAATGCGTACCCAGACGGCTGTTGGCCATTTGCCTGACATATGCCTGATGCATTAGATCAACTTTAATTGGGGCTTCGAAAATCGCCGGCGAAAGTTCTGCCGTGCCGACCTTCTTTCCCTTCATGTTGACAACATCAACTTCCATGATTACTCAACTCCATAACTGGTTATCGCCCAAGTGGGCGTCTAGTGTTTCCGAGCAGCCTTGATTATCACTATGCCGCCCTTCGGGCCTGGCACAGAGCCATCAACTGCAATCAGGTTACGCTCTGGATCAACCAGCATCACCCGCACGTTGGACGAGGTCACCCGTTCGTTACCCATACGCCCAGGGCCCTTTTTGCCCTTAAAGACACGACCCGGTGTTGTCCCAGCGGCCAATGAGCCAGGGGATCTCTGGCGATCAGATTGACCGTGGGTGATCGGCCCACCGCTGAAGTGGTGGCGCTTCATCACACCGGCAAAACCGCGTCCTTTGCTGGTTCCAACAACATCAACCCGTTCGCCGAGTTCAAACACTTCCACGTCCAACACGTCGCCCTCAGCAACCTCGGGTGATTTTGTTCTAAATTCTCGCAATATTCTTAGTGGTGGCAATTCGTTACGCTCAAGGTGCCCCAGTTGCCCCTTTGTCAATCGTTTGGGTTTCACCTCTTCAAAACCAATCTGCACGGAGGAATACCCATCCTTTTCCTTGGTCTTGATCTGGGTAACATAACAAGGCCCAGCTTCGATAACTGTAACGGGACATGCCACGCCTTCGTCGTCGAAAATCTGGGTCATTCCAACTTTTCGTCCAATCAGCCCTTTAAACATATGCCATATTCTCCTGTAAAAAGATATTTGACGAGACTGTCAGCCTGGGCAAGGCTGCATCATCTCCGACCGCAGCACAGTCAACTTTTCTCCCGCGACCATTTCATGTTTGTCAGGACTACGGCGAGAAAGGCTCTTATGCCACCTCGTCTGTTTGGCTTTTAAGCCAAACCTGATTATTTTACCACCACTTGACAGGAATGCCAAGCGTTTTTTGTTATTGATTCCCTGTAAACGGGGTTGGATTCGTCATTGTGATCACCTTCCCACCACAACTGATCCACTTTGCCAGCCCGTTTGCAGGCAACCCTTCAACCTAAGCTAAATCTTGATTTCAATATCGACGCCTGCCGGTAAATTCAGACGCATCAACATATCAATCGTTTTCGAATCCGGATCCAGCACGTCAATCAAACGATTGTGGGTGCGGATTTCGAAATGCTCTTGCGAGTCCTTATCGATAAAGGGTGACCGGGTCACGGTGAAACGCTCGATTTTGGTCGGTAAAGGTACCGGGCCGACAACCTGCGCGCCGCTGCGTTCTGCAGTCTCCACAATCCGCTTGGCGGATTGATCGATTACTCGATGGTCATATGCCTTCAGACGTATACGAATCTTTTGTTTAGCCATATTTTCTTCCTAAGTTTTACTCAATAATTTTAGTGATCACACCCGCACCAACGGTCANNAACGTGAACAATACTTTTTCAACTCTATCCGGGCTGGATCGTTACGACGGTTCTTTTCTGTCGTGTAATTACGCTCCTTACACTCCGTGCATTCCAGCGTGATAACCGGACGGACGCCTTTTTTCTTCGCCATTTTTATTCTACCATGGTTGTCCTGTTACCCAGGACAACCATGTTATCCTTCCTAAAATTTATCCTACTCAATGATCTTGGTGATCACACCCGCACCGACGGTCAGACCGCCTTCACGGATGGCGAATTGCGAACCCTGCTCCAACGCCACCGGGACGATCAGCTCTACGTTCAGGTTCACCCGGTCACCAGGCAACACCATCTCCACGCCCTCCGGCAGGGTCACCGAACCCGTCACATCCATCGTCCGAATGAAGAACTGCGGCCGATACCCGCTGAAGAACGCACTGTGGCGCCCACCCTCTTCTCGGGTCAGAATGTATACTTCGCCTTCAAACTTCGTGTGCGGTGTGATGCTCCCGGGTTTGGCAATTACCATACCCCGTTCCACCTCGTCCCGCCCAATGCCGCGCAGCAATAAGCCTACATTGTCGCCCGCCATGCCCTCGTCCAGGATTTTGTGGAACATCTCCACTCCCGTCACCACCGAGGTCATGCTCTTTTCCCGTAAACCAATGATCTCCACCGGGTCGCCTGTGTGCACCATCCCGCGCTCGATGCGCCCCGTCACCACCGTGCCCCGGCCCTTGATCGAGAACACGTCCTCTACCGGCATCATGAACGGTTTGTCCGTCTCACGCTCTGGCAGCGGGATGTACTCATCCAC
>DKFH01000037.1 GCA_002452315.1 Anaerolineaceae bacterium UBA6801
AACCGCCGCCGATCTCGACCAGCTGTGAGCGGGACACGATCACCTTGCGGCCGCTGGCCAGGGCAGAAAGGAGCAGCAGGACTGCGCCGGCGTTGTTGTTAACGACGAAACCCGCTTCAACCCCTGTTAGTTGAGACAGGATTTGGCTGGCATGAACCGCGCGGGAGCCGCGCTTACCGGATTCCAGGTCAAATTCCAGGTTGGTATAACCTTCGGCGGCCTGGGTGATGGCCAGCCGGGTGGCCCGGCTGAGGGGCGCCCGCCCAAGGTTGGTGTGCAGGATCACACCGGTGGCATTGATAACCGGCAGCAGGGAGGGTGTGAGCCAGGAGTCTAATTGCGCCTTCACCCGACTAATGATCGCATCCTGCATGGGAAGGGAGCGGTTTTCGTTGATCACCTCCGTGCGAATCTCGTCCAGCACTGCCCGGGTTGCATCAAGGCACAGCGGGCGGCCAAAGGCCTCCAGCAGGTGATGCATCTCGGGGGATATTAGCAGCAGGTCGATTGAGGGCAGGGAGCTCAGGTCAGGCATTGTTTTGGTCTTAGTCGTCACTTTTAGGATTCCATCGGCTGCGCTCGAACAGGCGTAAAAGAAATTCGATCAAGATGAAGACAGCCATCATGAGCAGGGCCAGGGCTGGTGTTAGCACACGGCCGAGCTGCAGCCAGGCCAGGGTACTGCCAAGCACACCGACCCACAGCGCCTGGCGCACGATTACCATACCTACTACGGGTGGATTGCTGGGAAAACGTTTATTGAGGTAAAAAATGATGGGGATGGCCGGTCCTGTCAGGGCCACCACGGCCAGGAAGAAGAACATCCAGCGCCATCCGATCAGGGGCAGTGTGTGCCAAATGACGAGGTACAGCCCTCCCCAGCCGATCAGGGTCAATACCACGGCAAGGGGTAAAAAGGTGCCGAAAAATGTGGGCTTATAGCTGGGTTTCATGCGCAACTCCTTTAATTTAATATTGTAACGCATAACGCGGTGGATGGGCTGGTTTAATGTTTTTTACGGTACCCTCCTCACCCTTGCCAGGTAGAACGGGGTAAAATCTAGCCTGTATCGAAAAAGCAATCGGAGCGAAAGATGAAAGCGGATTACCTGGCAATAGATATGGGCATGACGAACATTGACCTGGTGTGGGCGGACGGTGCCGGATGGTACAGGCAGAAAATGGAAAACCAGTTTGGCAGCCCGCAAGACCAGGTACGACAAGCCCTGACGGCGGCAGGCCATGTGCTGACAGCCAATACACAGATTGGCGTGACAGGCGGACATTACAGTGCTTTGCCCACTGTCCTCGATGGGTACACCTTACATAAAGTGGACGAAATGCAGGCTTTAGGGCTGGGCGGCCTGGCTGCAGCCCAACTGGAAGCCGGGCTGGTGGTCAGCGCAGGGACGGGTACCGCTATGGTTGCCGCCCGGTGCGGGGATGTGCAGCATGTGACCGGTTCGGCCGTCGGCGGGGGGACGCTGGTAGGGCTATCGAAGGTGATCCTGGGTACGGCAAATATCGATGAAATTGACCGGTTGGCGCTAACCGGGGACACTGGGGCTGTGGACGTGATGCTGAGCGAGGCGGTGGGGGGTGAGGTGGGCAGACTACCATCCAATGCTAATGCGGTCAACATGGGAAAATTGGGGGCAGGCGGCGATTTCAAACGAGAAGACCTGGCTGCCGGGCTGGTGCGCCTGGTGGCGCAGGTGATCGCTGTGATCGCCATCAATGCGGCGAATGCGGCTGACTTGAAGGACATCATTTTGATCGGTCATACGATGGATTTGGCCTCGGTACAGCAGGAGATCACCCTGGTAGGAGAGTTTTACCAGCGAGGGTTCATCATGCCGGACCATCCGGGATTTGCCACGGCCAGGGGGGTGCTGGCCGTGCTGCAGCAGAACCTGGCGGTGAACACCGTGCCAGATTGACTCGAACCCTCAAATGTGATAAGATTTGTCTAATTATCAGACTCATCCAGAGAGGCGGAGGGACCGGCCCGTTGATGCCTCGGCAACCACGATCATTTCGCAGGTGCCAACTCCGGCAGACCCCGTTTAGGGCCGTTCTGGAAGATGAGGTGAAGTTACACACTGGTATCTGCACCTCTCACCCTTGAGAGGTGGCTTGTTTAAAACGGCAAATGCAAATACCTGAACCAGGAAGGACACGGCATGACAGCAGACAGCAAGCCATTTACCAACCGGCGCTATTTAGATGCCATAGATCAACGCGTGATTTTGTTCGATGGCGCCATGGGCACCAACCTTGATCGGCAGAACCTGACCCCCGAACATTTTGGGGGTGAACGAACGGCGGGTTGCAACGATTACCTGGTGATCACCTATCCCCAGGCGGTGGAAAAGGTGCACCGTGCTTTTTTAGAGGCTGGGGCGGATGTGATCGAAACGGATTCGTTCCGTTCTAACCGGCTGACGCTGGCGGAATTTGGCCTGGGCGAGCGCGTGCTGGAGATCAACCGTGCTGCGGCTGCCTTGGCGCGCAAACTGGCAGATGAATATTCCACACCGGAAAAGCCGCGTTTTGTGGCTGGCTCGATCGGACCCAGCGGCAAGCTGATTTCCTCTGAAGACCCGACCATGTCGAATATCCAATTTGACGAGCTGGTGGATGTATTCAGGGAGCAAGCCATGGGTTTGATCGAAGGCGGCGTTGACCTGCTGCTGATCGAAACCTCGCAGGATATTTTAGAGGTTAAAGCGGTCATCTTGGGTATCCAGGCGGCCTTTGACGAGACCGGGCAGGTGCTGCCCATCCAGGCGCAGGTCACGCTGGATACGACCGGGCGCATGCTGCTGGGGACGGACATCGCGGCGGCGCGAGCGATTTTAGAGGGGATGGGCATTGATGTGATCGGAATGAATTGCTCGACCGGCCCCGATTACATGCGCGAACCGATCCGTTTTTTAGCAGAAAACGCACAGCTACCGGTTTCCTGCATCCCCAACGCGGGTTTGCCGCTCAATGTGGATGGCCAGGCCGTTTACCCGATGGAGC
>DKFH01000139.1 GCA_002452315.1 Anaerolineaceae bacterium UBA6801
AATGGGCCAGGCCAAACCGGTAAAATGTCCCGGCCGGGTCGACGATGGAATCCAAAATGGTGGGAAGTTTTTCCGGGTCATCTGTGTCGATCAGGGCACCGATGGCGCTAGCCAACTTTGCGCCCTGGTCGATGACGCCTTCGGCTGGGCCGTAACAGCCCCGACAGGGCATGTTGCCGGTCAGGCAGGGGATACCGCAGCCAGAGCGTGTGGCTGGGCCGCAGCAGATCACACCTTGGGTAAGGAAGCACCTGTCCGGATCGAGCTGCACTTCGTGCGGCCGCTTGAATTCGGATACGCGGAACCCAGATTCACCCTTGTCGCGTGGACAAACATCACACACGCTTTTATCGTCTGCGCCGATCACCGAGCCTTTGGGGGGCAATTTCCCATTGAGCGCAGCCTGGAACACCTTCTCAACCTGGTCAACCACAGGCGGGCAGCCCGGCATGAAATAATCAACCTCAGTAATCTCGGACAGATGCCTGACCGAAGCATACAGCGGTGGCAGTTCAATTTCTCCCTCCGGAACAAGGGTCACTGGTTGCGGCCGGGTGCCGCGGCTATCATCCAGCGAGGGAGAAGTATCAAATACCCGGTTACAAAGCGCTTCAATATCATACATGTTGGCCAGGCCGGGGATCCCGCCCAGGTGAGAACAGGAGCCAAAGGCAACCAATAGTTTGGATTTTTTTCGCAAAAGATGGGCGATTTCTTCGTTTTCAGCGTTACGAATGGCGCCATTAAAAAAGCACAGGTCAATTTCAAGGTCTTCCAGCGCACGGACATCGTCATACTTGAAGTCCATCGCTGCAGGCCAGAACACAATCTCGGCTTGCTCGGAAATTTCCACCAACTTCATCCCCAGCTCGATGATCGTCACTTCGCAGCCGCCGCAGCTACCAGCCCAGTAAAAGGCGAGTTTTGGTTTCGATTGAGCGGCCATTATTTCGCCTCCTTGACTGTGTTGAGGGAAGTCAGCAGGCCGTCAATTTCGTGGCGGATGCGGCCTCGCTCCTGTGTGCCGATCTGCACAAAGCGGATCTCTTTGTGCGGGGGCTGTATTTGATGGAATAGGGTATCCAGCAGCCCTAATTTACACGTGGCGACATGATTGCCGCGTTTGAAGTGACATTCGCCTGGCTTGCATCCGCACACCAAAACACCTTTGACCCCCGAATCGAGGGCCATCAGGGCATGTTGCGGGTCGATCCGGCCTGTGCAGGGGATGTGAATCACGTTTACCTGTTCCTCAGGGTAACTTTCGAGGATTTCGAGGTCAGCATCTTCCCGCAGGGACCAATCACAGACAAAGGTGATGATGTCCGGGATTGTCATCCCAGTTGAGGGAATTTGGGCTTGAATATCTGCGTTGGTGACACCCTCACGGCCAATGGCACCTAACGGGCAGGCGCCCACGCAGGTGCCACAGCCCATGCATTTATTGGCGTCCACCTGTGATAAACGGTCTACCACGCCATCAACGTCTTTTTCAAACAGTGAGGGTGCTTCGTAGGGGCACACCATCACACAAATGCCGCATCCGGAACACAAATCTTCATTGACGGCTACAGGTGTGAGGGGCGAGGTGTATCCCGCGTCAACGGCCAGTTGTTTAATGGCCGCGATGACCTGTGAAATATGAATTTCTTGCGGGCAAGCCTGGTAACATAGATCACAGGCTGAGCACATCCAGGTGGTTGGGCTGGTGAAGGCATCTTCCTTCATATCCATCATTGCCATGCGTAACAGGCGGCGTGGGTTATAGTCAGGTTCTACCTTTTGCTGGATCATGCATTTGCTGACGCAGGTGCCGCAGGCATAGCACAGTTCCAGGTGTTCTCCACCTGGGATGGCTTTGACTTCATCTGCAAAGGTTCTGACTGCGATAGGATGACTCATGCTTTGGTCTCCTTTGCAACTTGGATGGCCTTGACCAGGGTATCTGAGTAGTCCATCGCTTCCGGCACGCCAGGCACACTTGGGAACCGCTTCAAGCGTTTTTCCATTTGAGGCCTGAGCTTCTCGATTTCATCGTTCAGCTCTTCTGGTGTCATATCATCCAGGACAGCCTGCATTTCATTCAACACCCGGGCGTATTTGTCACCTTCAGCCGCGCTGATCCACTCCACGCGGAAGCGGCCTTCGGTCATTTCCATCCGGTTAAAGATCTTCTTCAAGCGCTCAGCGCGCTTGGCACCGATCACCTGGCCGGTAATGTAGTGACAATCCTGCGGGTGGCAGCCTGAATACAGCACAGCGCCAGCACCCAAACGGTAGGCTTCGTAGATGAAATCCGAGTCCATACGTGCAGAACACATCACACGCAGCCCGCGTTCGTTGGCCGTGTATTCAAAGTGGCTGGTGCCGGCCAAATCCGCACCGCCGTAAGAGCACCAGTGGCATCTGAACGCGAGGATCTTTTCTTCCGGTTTTTCCGCCAGGAGAGCTCGCATCTGGGCCAGCACCTGGGCATCGGTGTAGTGCAATTGCGTGATCGCATCTTCCGGGCACTCGGCCACACAACCCCCGCAGCCATGGCACTTGGCTGTGATGATTTCGGCGGCGTTATCGCCCTCCAAAATGACCGCACCGTAGGGGCAGGCTTTGACGCACAAGCCGCAAGCCCGGCCTTTGGTGGTGGCAGAACAGCGTTCCGGCCACACCACCGCAATGGTCGGTTCAATCTCCCATTTCTCAGAGTGGAGGATACGGCTGGCTCGGGATGCTGCTGCTGAACCCTGGGCGACACTGCTGGGGATATCCTTGGGTCCCTGGCAGGCGCCGGCGAAGAAGATGCCATCGGTGGGGCTGTCCATCGGGCGCAGCTTGGGATGGTATTCCATATACCAGCCACCCGGGCTTTGCGCCACATTCAACACAGAACTCATGTGGTCCTGGTCGGGTTGGGGAATGGCAGCCTGGTTGAGCATGATCATGTCATATTCACGTTCGATCACACGGCCAAGGCTGATATCCTCGGAATGAATGAAGAGGTTGTGGGTCTCTTCGTCCTCTGTGATCAGGCTGGGTCGTCCCTGGATGAAGTGGATACCCATCTCACGAGCGCGGTCGTAAAATTCTTCATAGCCCTTTGATGGCGTGCGGATATCCATGTAATAAATGGTGATATCCACATTGGGGTTCATTTGCTTCAAGAGCACAGCATTTTTAATCGAATACATGCAGCAGAAATTGGAGCACGATTGAATGAAGCGCTTGTCACGCGAGCCAACACAGTTGATGAAAGCTAATTTCTGGGGATTTTTTCGATCACTGGGACGGATGAGGTTACCCATCGTCGGACCGGCCGAATTGTTAAGCCGTTCCATTTCCATCGAGGTGATCACATTGGGGAAGCGGCCGTAACCATATTCTTCCATTACGCTGGGGTCAAAATGGCTGAAGCCGGTGGCAACCACAATTGCACCAATCTCTTCAGTGACAAATTTATCTTCCTGGGTGAAATCAATGGCCTCAAGCGGTCCACAGGCCTCAACGCATTTGTAACAATTAATACAGGCATCCAGGTCAATCGCGTAAATCAGGGGCACCGATTGGCTCATGGCCACATAAGCCGCCTTTCGGGGTGCCAGATTCATTTCGAAGTAGTTGGGGACCTCAATCGGGCAGACCTTGGCACAATCGCCACAGCCATTGCAGCGGTCGGCTAAGACATGTTTGGCCTTTTCTCGCAGGGTGACCTCGAAATTACCGACAAAACCTTCAACTTTTTCAACTTCTGTAAATGTTCTTACATCAATCCGGGGCTGACGCGCCGCGTCAACCATTTTTGGTGCGAGAATTCATATGCTACAGTCCATGGTGGGAAAGGTCTTGTTAAGTTGGGCCATGACCCCACCAATGGTCGGTTCTTTTTCTACTAGAATGGTTTCGATGCCCTGTTCTGCCAGGTCCAACGAGGCGCTAATTCCGGCAACACCTCCGCCGATGACCATAGCCTTATGGGTCACCGGTACATCGATCATGTCTAGCGGGGTCATAAAGCGGGTCTTGGCTACCGCAGCTGCCGTTAGGTCCATCGATTTTTGCAGTGCGCCTTCCCGGTCGTGGCCGTGAGCCCAGGTACATTGCTCGCGAATGTTGGCCATTTCCATTAGGAAGGGGTTTAACCCCGCTTCAGCCACGGCAGCGCGAAAGGTGGGTTCATGCATGCGGACAGAGCAGGCTGAAACGACCACGCGGTTCAGCTTATATTTTTCAATGTCCTCTTTAATCAACCGCTGGCCCGAGTCTGCGCAGGCATAGAGCGTGTCTGTGGCGCGTACCACATCAGGCAGTCCCTCGGCAAATTTGACCACATCTTCCGGCTC
>DKFH01000072.1 GCA_002452315.1 Anaerolineaceae bacterium UBA6801
AGATTTTGGGCATCAGCGTGGATGAGCCGGCAGAGAAACTTAAAGCACATGTGGCCGACCTGGCCGCACAGACGGCGCGTTCCATCGGGGAGACCTTTACCTTTGATGCCAGTGATGTTTTAGTGAATGATGGTTATCTTGGTGGGGGCTATGCCGTGATGGGTGCTGCAGAGGTTAAGGCCATCCGGATGTTTGCCGGCTATGAAGCCATCCTGTTGGACCCGGTCTACACCGGACGGGCAGGGGCGGGCTTGATCGACCTGATCCGGGGCGGTTTTTTCAAACCGGGCGAAACGGTGCTGTTCTGGCACACGGGCGGCGGCCCGGCCCTGTTTGCCAATAAATACCAGGGCAGGCTGCTACCGGCAGCGCCTTAGGGGGCTGGTAAACTGACCTAAATGGTATCAAAATAAACCAAAAATTCCCGCTTGCTGACTTTTCTCGAGGGTGGTATAATCCCTCTTCGCGTCCGGATGGACACGGCATTATTTTTGAAAGGCAAGGAACGAAACATGAACAAGGCTGAACTCTTAAAATCAGTTGAAGCACCTATCAACGAAAACATACCACAGCTCTCACCCGGGGATGCGGTGAGCGTGCACCTCAAAATCAAAGAAGGTGATCGAGAACGTATCCAGGTCTTTAAAGGGACCGTCCTGTTTGTCCGCGGCAGCGGCAACGACGCCTCCTTTACCGTGCGGCGTGTTGCCAGCAACGGGATTGGCGTTGAGCGCACCTTCCTGTTGCGCTCGCCCCGAATCGAAAAGGTTGTGGTCGAACGGCACAACAAGGTGCGGCGTGCGCGGTTGTACTTCCTACGGGAACGTACCGGCAAGGCAGCCCGCCTAAAACAGCGTTTTTAATCCTTTAACAATCCAGTTTTGCCCCTGGCGGATACCCGCCAGGTGGTGAACCACCTCATCAGGCTTCAACAGCATTTTTGATCGTTGTTTTTTTCTGATGAGGTGTTTCTCTTCAGGAGCACTGCATGGCACAACAGCAACCACCTCTGATCGGCATCACCAGCGGCTGGGTCACCAATTCCTCCGGCCTGCTGGTCCACCAGCTCGGTGAAGCCTACACCCGGGCGATCCTACAGGCAGGCGGATTCCCTGTTGTCATCCCGACCGGGTTGGAAGCGCCAGCCCTGCAAGGGCTTTTAGAGCGGCTGGATGGCGTTGTGCTCTCAGGCGGTGGGGATCTTGACCCAGCGCTTTTTAATGGCGACCCGCATCCCAAAGTGTACGGCATCTCACCTGAACGCGATCAGCTGGAAATCTCACTGGTACATTTGGCTTTGGAGATGGATATGCCCCTGCTGGCCATCTGCCGAGGGATCCAGGTGCTGAATGTGGCATTGGGCGGGCAGCTCTACACCCACATTGCGGATCAGAAAGAACATACCCTTAAGCATGATTGGTTCCCCAAATTTCCCCGCGATAAGCTGGCGCACACCATCAGCCTGAAATGCGACAGTGTGCTTGACCAGATTTATGGGGTTGATGAGATCCAGGTCAACAGCCTGCATCACCAGGGCATCTCCACTGTGGGAGAGGGCTTGGAGGCCACTGCCTTTGCCCCGGATGGGTTGGTAGAGGGTCTGGAAGCCAAGGGGGCCAGCTTTGCCGTGGGTGTGCAGTGGCACCCGGAGTGCCTGCCGGCGGATGAGGGTTCACAGAAACTATTTCAAGCCTTGGTTCAAGCCTGCCAATAGCCAGGTGGGATCGTTTTAGAACCTCTCCACAAATGAATTCCACCGCGGCTCGATGTTTCGCCAATGATAACTGTTACACCCGTGTGAAAATAACAGCCGACTAAGGTGTACGCCCGATGGCCTTCCTCAGGCTTGGCAGCGCTTACCTGGTCTAAGCTGCCAAACAGCGCGAGGAACCCTTGCACAATCGATCACTCGCCACATTGGGCATCCCAATGTGACAAGTCATTTATTTTATTCGTTCAAGAGCAAAGGAAAGATATACTGGTAGTCAAACTCATAGTCATCTGTATACATACGAATTTTTTCCGTGCCCTGGTTGCCCGCCTTGTCATAAGCTGTCAGTGAGAAGACCAGCAATTGCTCGTTTTGCACGGGGAAAGTATAAGAAGTTGTTGAACCGGGGAGAAAATTCTCCAGAACCTGCTCGCCAGCACCGTTGATATTCACCGCCAGGGTGTAATAATCCAGTCCAGAGCGATCGTCCCCGCCTGTCCAGGTGATCGTGACTGAATTGGTGGTCACCGGTGATGGCACCCGGTTGAAGGTGATCCAGGGAGGCGTAAGATCCACCATGGCGTTAAAGCTCACATCCACACCTTTCCTGCCGGCACTGTCGGTCACCACGGCCAGGATTGTGTAATCATTGGCCTCTGTCAGGTCTGTAGTGTCGATGACCACCCGCCAACCGTTGGTAGCGCTGGTGTCTTTGCCTAAAAATTCCCAATCATTATCTGTCCAGTTTCGGCCGTGGAACCAAAACTCAACCGAGGTGATCGTGCTGCCGTTGCTGCCTTCTGTGACCTCTGCCTGGACAAAACCTGTTTTGGGAAGGATCAAAGTACCTTCATTCCTGATCAAATTCACACCTGGATTGGTACCAGGTGCACCGCATTCAACGTTTTTAATCAATTTTCGGGGCGTTAAAATGCCAGAAGGGTTGCCTTTGTCATCCCAAACGCGCAGCGCCAGTTGAAAAGGCCCGTTTGGAATGGTCGTATTGCACAGGTTGACCGTGGTGGAAAATGGATTGGCAGTCTGTTCACTCCCAATTTGAACCCACGGGCCGTCATAGTTGGCCAGGATCTCCATTTTGACCACACCGGCATCCTGCTGTCCCCAGCCGGAGACCGTCAGGTTTTGGTTGGTGATGTAGGTTTTTGTTGCGGGTGCCGTCAACCCACCGGTAGGTGCAAAAGCTGGCTTGTTCCCTGACACATAGTAAGTTTGACCTTCGCCACCATAGCTAGCTGCTTCATAGGCCAGGCGCGGTCTCCCGCCCTGGGTCGGCTCATGCCAGTTGATGCTCACGTCCCGAAAGGTGATATCCTCTGCCACACCCCACACAGATTGCATCCCCGAAGAAAAATAGCGGGTATTTTCTGTAACCACCATAAAATGGACATGATGTCCGGTGCTGTAACCGGTATTATCCACATTGGCAATATACTGTCCTTGCATCACTGGGGTTCCCACCTCCCTCAGGTGTTCGGGGACGCTGTTTTGGGCGATGTGCAGATAGATCTGATAAGTCCAGGGGGTGGTGGAGCGATCCTGCAGGGTGATGCTGTTGGTGCAGGTTGATGTGTTGTTCGGGCAGGAATCTCGAAAGTGAAATACCGTCCCACCTTTGGCCGCCATTATGGGGAACATGGTGCCATCGGCTAAATCAAAGGCATGGGTGCAGTAATAGGTAGGGTAGCAAGAGGAGTGCCCAACAGACCAGGTCAGTCGTTTTTCAAGCCCTTCAGCCCAGGGCAGGTAATAGCCGCCAAAAACGGTCCCGGATGTGATTCGCCCATCTTCGGGCGGTAGCAGGTCGCCCTGGACACTTTTTTCCGCGTACTGGAAGGAGATAAACGCCTCTAAAAACTTGGGGTCGTCCTCCAGCATGACTTGCCAGTGGCCGGCTTTGTCCCGCACGGCAAGGGAGAGTTCTGGTTCGCGAGCCAATAGTTCACCCGTTTCCGGGTCTTCCGCCGCCAGCCACACGATGGCCATTTGACCATCATCCTGTACCTGGACGTGATCAATCCGATAGTCGAAGTGTTCCCATTTACCGGTTGCGCGTGCCAGGGCTGATTCGACCGCCAGGACCAGGTCTGGGCTGTCCATGTCGTCGTCTGGTAGCACAATGGGGCTGTCCGAAACATCAGCCGCACCCTGCGTTGCAGGACGATTGACCAAAAGGATCACAAATAGGGCAATACACAGCGAAACCAGTAAAATGATGCCAGATTTGAGTGATTTTGTCATTGGATGGTTCTCTTTCTATCAATTTTTTTCAAAACGACACAGCTGCCAAAGGGTGTGCCTTGGTTTAACTCCGTTCATCGCCCATAGGATTGCAACATTTGTGCCATTCAACCCGTTCCAGATCATTTTTTCGATCTTCTTACGTGAAATAATCATCGATCAGGGGGGACATTAATCAAAATATTTCTTATTTAAATTTAAGAATTGTACAATTATTGAATTAAGTGCAGAATTTTCAAATCAATTTATCTTTTAATCAGGGCAATCGCAAAGTCAAACATTTTTATTGTCTCAACGATCTTCACATTGTAAACACCCCTTCCCCTCGGGAGGGGAGCCCACTTCCGCTTCGCTTCAGGGGTTTTACTTCGTCCAAGGTCGGGGATGGGGTCTGTTAATTGAATAACAACGAGATCGCAGACATTTCTCCCACTTTGCGATTGCCCTGACCTTTTAATCTTGCACTTGGCTGAAATTTGTGATAAGATAACAGCCTACACATAACCATCACTGTTTTCCGGAAACGGTTTGAGAAAAACTTCGAGAAAATAGCGAGTTTTTTGTTTAACATCCCGAGGGGGCACTCCCTCGCATCATAACAGTAACGATCGGAAGGAACAACGTATTATGCCCAGTTCATATTTAACACGAGAAGGTTTTGATCGGCTTCAAAAAGAGCTGGATTATTTGCGCTCAGAAAAAAGGATTGAAGTTGCCGAGCGGTTGCGCGAAGCCTTAGAAGATGGCGAGCTGATCGAAAATGCCGAACTTGAAGCCGCGAAAAATGAGCAATCTTTTGTTGAGGGGCGCATCAAAGAGCTGGAGATTCTGCTCTCCAACGCCCATTTGATTGAAGAATCAGCACAAACCGATACGATCCAGGTGGGGTCCAAAGTGAAAGTTCAGGAAGAAGGCCTGGACCCAGAGGAGTATGTCATCGTTGGTGCAGCCGAAGCTGACCCGCGCTTGGGGCGCATCTCCAATGAGTCGCCACTGGGTAAGGCGTTGCTTAACCACAAGGCAGGTGATAAAGTTAAAGTCGAAGCCCCTGGCGGTGAGTTTGAGATCGAAGTGCTCTCGGTTGGTTAATACAAAGATTATTACAAATTTACCCCGCCCGGCTAGACTGGTCGGGGTTTTTATTTATCAAGGTTAGGAAGGTATCATGCTGGAAGAGTCGTTTTCCGAATTAGAACAAGCCCGCCTGAACAAACTGCGCGCCATGCAAGCCCAGGGGCTTGAGCCCTACCCCACCCGCGCCGAACAAACCCACACCAGCCAGGGCGCGATGGACGCCTTTATCAGCGCAGAATCCGAAGCGGATACGCCTGTCATCCGGGTGACCGTGGCCGGACGCATCCGGGCCCTGCGCCCTATGGGCAAAATTGCCTTTGCCCACATCCAGGACCGGGATGGGCGGCTGCAGCTGTTCTTCCGGGTGAACGACCTGGGCGAAGAAAAAATGGCTGAACTGAATGCTTACTACGATTTAGGCGATTTTATTCAGGCCAGCGGGTACATGTTCCGCACCAAACGCGGCGAGGTCTCGCTTTACGTGGAGGATTTCAAGATGCTGGCCAAAGCCCTGCGTCCCCTGCCAGCAGCCAAAGATGAGGTCGTCGACGGCGAGGTTGTGCGGCATGCCACCCTCAGCGACCCGGAAACCCGCTTCCGCCAGCGCTATGTTGACCTGGCGGTCAACCCTGATGTGCAGGAGGTCTTTAAAATCCGCTCGGCGACCGTGCGTGCTTTGCAGAAATTCCTCGATGACCATGATTTTATCGAGGTCGAGACGCCCATCCTGCAGCCCATTTACGGCGGTGCAGCAGCCCAACCCTTCATCACCCATCATAATCAGCTGCATCAAGACCTTTACCTGCGGATTTCCTTTGAACTGTACCTTAAACGGTTACTGGTGGGCGGCCTGGAACGGGTCTACGAGATCGGCCGGGATTTCCGCAACGAGGGCGTATCATACAAGCACAACCCCGAGTTCACCCAGCTTGAGTTCTATTGGGCCTATGCAGATTATCTGCAGGTGATGGACTTTGCCGAGCAGATGGTGGCCAACGCCGCCCAGCAGGTTTTGGGCACGACCAAAATCAGCTATGACGGGCACGAGATCGACCTTTCGCCGCCCTGGCAGCGGCTCGAGCTGCGCCAGGCCATCCTCGAGGGAACCGGTATCGACATCGACGCTCACCCCACGGCTGAATCCCTACAGTCAGCCATGGAG
>DKFH01000175.1 GCA_002452315.1 Anaerolineaceae bacterium UBA6801
GTTGAAGTCATTTGCGGGTCAATGTTTTGCGGAAAGACGGAAGAATTAATCCGCCGGCTCAGGCGGGCACGGATAGCCAAACAGCAAGTACAAGTGTTCAAGCCGATCATCGATAACCGTTTTAATCATGCCAAGGTTACCTCTCATTCGGGCATCGATTTGGATGCCCTGCCGGTAGCCGATTCCCAGACCATGATCGGATTCCTGGAACCTGGGACAACCGTGGTCGGTATTGATGAAGTCCAGTTTTTCGATGCGGGCATCGTTGACGTGGTGGAGCAAATGGCCGAGCAAGGCTTGCGGGTGATCGTTACTGGCTTGGATACCGATTTTCGCGGAGAGCCTTTTGGTTGCATGCCGGAATTGATCGCCAGGGCTGAACGGGTGGACAAGCTGCATGCCATTTGTATGGTTTGCGGTGAGGCCGCCAGCCGGACGCAGCGATTGGTGGATGGAAAACCCGCGCATTATAACGAACCCATTGTGGTGGTGGGTGCCCAGGAAATGTATGAAGCGCGCTGCCGGGCACATCATGAGGTGCCTAAGGATTAATTTCTGAGGTGAATTATGCAAGATTATCAATCTTTTATTGGCGAAGTATTGATTGAAGAGGACGAACTCAAAACGCGCATTCGAGAGTTGGGTGAGGAAATCAGCCGAGATTACGCCGGGAAAGAGATCCTGGCCATCTGCATTCTGCGGGGTGGGGTGATGTTCCTGACGGACCTAATCCGGCATATCAAGCCCCTGGTGGCGATTGATTTCATGAGTGTTTCCTCTTACGGGGTGGGCTCGCGCACTTCGGATGGCCATGTACGCATCACCCTGGACCTGACAACCAGCATCGGCGATAAACATGTGTTGATCGTGGAGGATATCATCGACAGTGGAAACACGCTGGCCTCGGTGATCGAGTTGCTGCAGACCCGCCACCCGGCCAGCCTGGAGGTGTGCACCCTGTTGAACAAAGTCTCGCGCCGCGAGGTCGATATTCCCATCAAGTATTGCGGTTTTGAAATCCCTGATAAATTTGTGTTCGGCTATGGGCTGGATATGGATGAGTATTACCGGAACCTGCCCTTCATTGGCGTGGTAGACCTGGACAAGTATGACCCTGATCTTTGAGTCGGATCAACTGGCGTTGCTGGCACTGATCAGGGAAACGAGCGACCAGGTTGATCAGCCCTTTCTCGTGGGAGGGGCAGTGCGGGATGCGCTGCTTGGACAGCCACTGCATGACATGGATTTTGTCATGGCGGACAACCCGACCCACCTGGCCAAAAGGCTGGCAAAGCGTCTGGAGGCGGGCTATTTTTTGCTGGATGATGAACGGCATACGGCCAGGGTGGTCTATCATGACCCCGATGGACGTTTTTTCCCGCTGGATTTCGTGCAGTTTACCGGCCAGGACCTGGAAGAAGATCTGCGCAATCGAGATTTCACCGTCAATGCGATGGCCCTATCCCTGGATGACCTGACACAGGTCATTGACCCCCTGGGCGGGCAGGATGATCTTCAACGTGGTTTGTTGCGGGCGTGCAGCGATCATGCCCTGCTGGATGATCCGGTGCGGGTGATGCGCGGGGTGCGCTTGGCGGTTCAATTCGGTTTTGAATACGGGCAGGGAATGGAAGCGGCCATGCGTGAGGCGTCAGGCCAATTGCACAGGACTTCTGGTGAGCGCCAGCGCGATGAGTTCTTTCGGCTTTTAGCCGGGCCGGACCCGGCGGTAGGATTGGATCAGCTTTGGCGGGTGGGTGTCTTTGACCTGTTGATCCCGCCCCTGGCCGGCCTTGAAAAAATCCCTGCCGTACCGGATGGACAGCAATCAATGTTGGACCATGCCATTAAGACAGTTGACACGTACCACCTGCTGCTGGAGGTGTTGACCGCAGAGGTGCTACCTGAAGACACTGTTGCCTGGCCGGACTATCAGGTCCAGGCTGTTTTGGCCTATTTTGCGAGTCACATTACGGCGTATTTTAGCGAGGAGCTGGCCCCAGGGCGGGATAAAGCCGCCCTGGCCTATTTTGGCGCGCTGCTGCACGAAATAGGAAGACCTCTGGCTGTCACTGCTGTGAAAGAGGGGCTTAAGCCGGAGGATCACGCACAGGCAGGCGCAGAGCTGGCCTATGATGCAGCGAAACAGATGCCCTTGAGCAATGCTGAATCCGGATGGGTGGAAACCTTTGTCCGGCATCACCACGACTTACTGAAACTGGTGACAGACGCCAGGATCCCCGACCGGCGGATGATCTATCGTTTCTTCCGGTCAACAGGGGATGCTGGGGTCGCAATTGGGCTGCATACCCTGGCGGATATCCTGGCAACGGAAGGAGAAAATCTCAAGCCAGACCGGTGGGAAAGAGCGCTTTCCATAGTGCGGCTGATCTTCTCGGCCTGGTGGGAAGCACGCGAGGGGATTGTGGCACCAGTGCCCCTGCTGAATGGCCGAGATCTTCAGGCGGAATTTGGATTGGCTCCCGGTGAGCTCATCGGTCAGTTACTGAAGCAACTGGCGGAGGAGCAAGCCGCCGGGAACATTATGACCAAAGCCCAGGCGCGTGTGTTCGTGGAAGAACGATTAACAGGCCAATGACAACAAAGGGAAGAAGATGAAGGCAAATATTAATGGGATCCAGATGGCTTATGAGGTTAGAGGCCAGCAAACACCTCCGGTGGTGCTGCTGCATGGTTTTGGGCTGGACCGCTCAATCTGGCGTGAGTTGGCAGCGGAGTACCTGGGTGATCAACAAGTGATCCTGCCCGATTTACGTGGACATGGCGAAAGCGATGCCCCATCGGGAGCTTACGAAATGCCCCTTTTGGCACATGATGTCGCCGGCTTACTCGGGCACCTGGGGGTTGCGCAGGTGATCCTTTGCGGCCATTCGATGGGCGGTTATGTGGCGTTGGCCTTTGCTGAACACTTCCCTGAGATGTTGGCGGGGTTGGGTTTGATCACCACCAACGCACAGGCTGATTCGGTTCAAAAACGCGCGGGACGATATGCGCTGATCGAGGATGTGCGCACCCGGGGATCGATCGCTGTAGCGGAAAACCTGGCACCACGGCTGTCACGTGATCTGGAGGTGGTCCGGAAAGCATATGACTTGATTGGCCAATCCGATCCGGCTGGGCTGATTGGTTCTTTGCGCGGGATGGCCGAACGGGAGGACAAAACGAGCTTGTTAGGGCAGATCGGCCTGCCTGCCCTGGTGATCGCCGGTGAGGATGACCAGATCACAAACTTTGAGGAATCTAAAGCGATGGCCGATAACCTGCCTGGGGGCGAGTTTTCAGGCTTGCTAGGTGTGGGACATATGCCGATGCTGGAAGACCCGGAAGCGTTAGGCGTTGGCCTAAGGGGTTTAATTGAGCGAATAAACCAATGACATCAGGGAGAGGTAAACTTTGCTTGTGCCCATTCCAGGGGTTAGCTGACCTGACTGATACCAATAGATAGAATGCGATTATGAATATTCAAGATGCCATTTATGCACGCCGCAGTATTCGGAAATTTGAACAAAAACCGGTCGAAAAAGAAAAGCTTGAGCTGCTGCTTAAAGCAGCTATGGCTGCACCTTCAGGAATGAATATCCAACCATGGGAGTTTGTGGTGATCACAAATCCAGAAACACTCAAGGAAATTCGCTCGTCGCTGATGTTTGCGAAATTCGACGCACCGGCAGCAATTTCAGTGTGCGGTAACCTATCACTTTTTAAGAAGCCGATGGCATCCACGTTCTGGGTGCAGGATTGCAGCGCGGCCACGGAAAATATTCTGCTTTCCGCTGTCGGGTTGGGATTGGGCACAGTCTGGCTGGGCGTTCACCCCGTGCACGTGTTTACGAAACGAATCTCAGCGCTTCTCAAGCTCCCCAAGCACGTGATTCCGTTGAATGTGATCTATGTGGGCTACCCAAGCGAGGATAAACCCCCGCGCACCCAATATGATGAATCAAAGGTGCACTGGGAAACTTATTCCTGATCCAAATACGATGAGCGGGTGTTTCTGGTTGAAACCTCCTTTTGGTATTTGAGCAGCAGCTCCGTCTCGGTGGCGATATCCATGCCCGCTTTTAATGTTTTCGGACCGGGTTTGGTCCGAAACCATTCCAGTGTATCGCTGACGGTTTGGGAAAGCGGCCTGAAGTTGAGCCCGTCTTTGAGGGCTTTGTTGATGTTGATGTTATAGAATCCCGCGTAGGCGGGGTCGGTGCTGGGTACCCAAAGGGGAAGGTCAGACCAGGGCAAGACGCCTTGATTGAGCAAAAAGGATTCGTCTACCCATATAAAATTGGCATCGGATAGCGCTGATTCCCGGCAGGCTACCAGGAGGGAACCGAAGGTGGCAGGCTTGCGTGGGCCTGTGACGTTATAAACCCCCTCACTCTTGGCTTTGATTCGATTGATGATGAACTCTGCCAGGTCGCGGACATCAATGAACTGCAGGTTCGCGCTGGGCGGAGATGGTGCCAAGACCTGCCCCCCCAGGGAAACCCGCCAGGGCCAGTAGGTAAAACGATCCGACGGATCGTGGGGGCCAACGATCATGCCTGGGCGAATGACAAGCACGGGCCCATCAAAGGCCTGCTGAATCTCGTATTCGCATAAGGCTTTGAGGGGACCGAAGGCATCTCCTGAATAATCTTCGTTAGCAGGGTCATCCAATTGCGCCAGGGGGTAATTTTCAGCGATGTCGGGCATGCGATAATCCTGGTAGACGGCCACGGAAGAGATGAAGACATAAGTCTCGCATTTTCCGGAGAGCATTTGTGCGGATTGTTTGACAATGCGCGGTACAAAGCCGCTGGTATCAATCACAACGTCCCATTTTCGGCGTTTGAGCGCCTCCAGGTCGCCGTCGCGGTCACCGATCAGGTTGGTTACTTTGGGGAACAGGTCCGGGTTGGTGCGTCCACGGTTGAAAAGGACGGGTGTGTCACCAGCCTTAAGCAGGGCTTCGACGAGGGCAATGCCCAGGAACTTTTTACCACCTAAAATAAGAACTTTCATGGAGACCTCTTGTGATGGTGTACGCCTTTGTAAATTTCTAACAAGATGAGGGCGTCAAACCTCGGGTGGGTGATATTTCTTTTTATTATACAATAACTGGCAAACCGTGTGGATTGTAGATGTTGAATAACAGAAAAACACCACAAAAATTTTTGTGAATCCTCAACATAATTTGTTAATTATTGTAATAATTTCAATATTTAAGTAGGGGCGACCCATGGGTCGCCCCTACTTTTCAACACCCTCGTGGATTGCTTTAGCAAAGCTGGGAGTAAATTTTCAAGCCCAGGTTAGGTAATTATGGCTACTAACACCCGAAGGCTTGATTTTTTACTAATAATATTCGCTGGGTGACTTTGGCGCGTTGTTTGGTGCCCACCCGCAGGCATGGCGTCAGGTTGGGGCCAGGGTGCTGATCAATCCAGGTTGACCCAGACGGCATTGAGGTTGGAGTAATCGCTGAACAGGTCTGATTCGATTAGCAAGTGACTGGTTTTTTGGGCGATGTCAAAATAAAACAGCTTCCCATGGGTGCGATAGAGAAAACCGGTTGAGTCTGGCAGCCAGAAGATTTCCAGCGGCGGTTCTTCAAGGAATAATTCCCCTTGCAACTCTAAATTTTTAGCGAGCAAAAAGCTCTGTTCTGAGCGGTTGATCATCACATAGGCGCTGCCATTCGGCGCTGGGGACAGCTTAAGGATGGACTCAATGAAGGGTTCGATGTTCAGGGCCTGATCCAGGAGGAAACTCTCCAGCTCGCAGGCAATGATGGCCTGATTAGCTACACCATACTGATAGAAACAAAGTCGATCAATTGTTTGGCCGGCAAGCCGCTCACC
>DKFH01000116.1:0-769 GCA_002452315.1 Anaerolineaceae bacterium UBA6801
TTCGGTAACATTATCTTTTGACTTGACAGGGTCTCACAGAAATGAGCTTGTCAAAACACGCTTTAACCAAAAAAGCTCACCGAAATGAGCTTTTGGGTGTTGCTGAGTGCCGAAGGTGGGAATCGAACCCACATGCCCGAAGGCACACGAGTTTGAGTCGTGCGCGTCTGCCAATTCCGCCACTTCGGCCAGTAAGCATTATTTTATCCAATCCCCACTCACAGGTCAAGCAACAAAAAGTGCGCGCAATGCACCGCAGGGACCAGGGCAATCGTAAAGTCAAACATTCTTATTATCTCAACGATCTTCACATTGTAAACACCCCTTCCCGCCCTCCGGGCACCCTGATCCTGAAGCACCATCAAGGTGCATCAGGTGAATGCTCGCTTTACGAGAAGCGAGTTCCCCTCCCGAGGGGAGCCCACTTCCGCTTCGCTTCAGGGGTTTTCCTTCGTTCAAGGTCGGGGATGGGGTCTGTTAATTCAATAACAACGAGATTGCAGACATTTCTCCCACTTTGCGATTGCCCTGCCGCAGGGACCCTCACAACCGGGATTAATTGGGTATGATATATGCTACAAAATTCCCCTGCAAATTCATCCGGCAGGGATGGTCATGGAGCATTTATGGAATTAGGCATCATCGGTCTGCCCCAGGCAGGCAAAACAACCCTGTTTAACGCCCTCACCCAGGGCAATATCCCCACCGGGATCAGCGGGGGTAAACTCTCCGTGCATACCGCGGTGATCGACGTCCCCGATGCTCGGGT
>DKFH01000116.1:791-7727 GCA_002452315.1 Anaerolineaceae bacterium UBA6801
GCCGGCCTGGATGGCGAATCCGCCCAAAGCGGAATCTCGGGCCCATTGCTCAACACCCTCGCACAAAAGGATGGCTTTATCCACGTCGTGCGCCACTTTGAGAACCCACTCGTACCCCACGCTGCCGGTTCTGTAGACCCCCTGCGGGATATTGAGACCATGGAATCCGAAATGATCCTCAACGACCTGATCCAGGTCGAACGCAAGCTGGAGCGCCTGGCAGAGGAGCAGGGACGGGGAGGCTATGGGCGGGATAAAGGGCTGATTGCCCGGGAGATAGACCTGTTCACCAGGCTGTCTGCCACCCTGTCAGGGGGACTGCCCCTGCGCCAGGAGACCTTCAGCCCGGAAGAAGAAAAGATGCTCTCCAGCCATGGGCTCTTGAGCCGAAAACCCCAGCTGATCGTCATCAACCAGTCTGAAGGGCAAGATCCCATCGATCTGGAAACCCTCACCGCTCGCACGAAAATGATCTGCATGCCCATCAAGCTGGAGATGGAGATCGCCCAGCTTCCGCCAGAAGAGATGGAAGTATTCATGGCTGAGTATGGTATCCAGGAGCCCAGCCTCAACCGCCTGATCCGCCTGTCTTACGACCTGCTCGACCTGATCTCATTCTTCACCGCAGCCGAGAAAGAAGTCCACGCCTGGACGGTCAAACGCGGGGCAACCGCCCTGGAAGCCGCGGGCAAGATCCATACTGACCTTGAAAAGGGCTTTATCCGCGCAGAAGTGATTGCTTATGAAGACCTCATCGCGCTGGGGGGCTTTTCGGAAGGGCGCAAGGCGGGCAAGCTGCGCCTGGAGGGTAAGAACTACCCGGTCCAGGATGGCGATGTGATCACCATCCGCTTCAATCTCTAAAGCACCCGGGAGCAGCCACGCAGGCTGCGTTGACCCACCACAGGGGCAAAGGTAGAATCCTTTTCAACATGACCAACATCCTCGCTGAACTCAATCCACAGCAACAAAAGGCCGTGGCTGCACCTCCAGGGCCAATTCTTGTTTTAGCAGGTCCAGGCTCGGGGAAAACCCGTGTGCTGACCTTCCGAATTGCTTACCTGATTGCGGTAAAGAACATTCCAGCCTACCAGATCATGGCCGTCACCTTTACCAATAAGGCCGCGCGGGAAATGGGCCAGCGGGTAAGTGGTTTGCTGGGGGAAAAAGCGGACGGGCTATGGCTGGGCACTTTCCATGCCATGTGCGGGCGCATCCTGCGTCGTGAAGCCGAACACCTGCCAGTCGACCCAAATTTCGTCATCTTTGATGCTGATGACCAGCTGACCTTGATCAAGCGGGTGATCAAGGAAAGCAAGCTCAATGAGAAGGAATATAGCCCGCGCCAGGTGCTGGCTAAGATCAGCAACGCAAAAAACGATTTGTTCACACCCGGAGAATACCCGCTGCTCAGTTACCGCGATGAGACCATCCAGGCCCTCTACAAGGCTTACCAGGCATACCTGGTTGCCAGCAACGCCATGGATTTCGACGATATGCTGCTGTACACCGCCCATTTGCTCGAGCATCAGCCAGAAGTACGCCAAAAGTATGCCCGGCGATTCCAGCACATCCTGGTGGATGAATTCCAGGATACCAATCTGGCCCAATATTACCTGCTCTCCTATTTAGCCTCACAGCATAACAACCTGTTTGTGGTTGGCGATGAAGACCAATCCATCTATCGCTGGCGCGGGGCAGACTATCGCAATGTGCAGCGCTTTACCGACAGTTTCAAAGACCACGAAAAGATCCTGCTGGAACAGAACTACCGCTCCACCCAAACCATCCTCGATTCGGCGGTGGCGATCATCAATGAAAACCCGCATCGGACGGAAAAAAAGCTGTTCACAGCGCGCGGCACGGGTGAGGCGGTCATCGTTTACGAGGCGCCAGATGACCATGATGAAGCAGCGTATGTCGCCGACGTCATCGCCCGCCAGGTAAGCCAGGGCGAGGCCAGGGAATCCGATTTTGCGATCATGTACCGTACCAATGCCCAGTCCCGACTGCTGGAGGAAGCCTTCCGCCGGGCAAACATGAACTACCGCCTGGTTGGCACACAGCGCTTTTACGGACGGCGCGAGGTAAAGGACATGATCGCCTTTTTACGGCTGATCTATAACCCCAAGGATGAGGTCAGCCTCGGCCGGGTGATCAACCTGCCCCCACGCGGCATCGGCTCGGTCACCCTGCAAAGCCTGCAGGGAGTGGCCCGCCAGTCAGGCGCCAGCAGCGGTGAAATTTTGCTGTCCCTGGCCGCTGACGGGGGATCGCCTTTTTCAGACGCCCTCGGCAACGCCGCAGCCCGGCTGAAGCCCTTCAGCCAACTGCTGGCCAGTTGGCGGAGTCACATCGATCAGCTTTCCCCCACGGACCTGTTCGACCAGGTCCTGCTGGATACCGGCTATGAGGCTTATATCAAAGCAGAAACAGATGAACTGCAAGACCGCTGGGCCAACGTGCTGGAGTTACGGGCAGTTTTACTCGAATATGAGGAGGGCGGCCTGGCTGAGTTTTTAGAGGCCATGGCCCTGGTGGCCGATCAAGATACCCTGCCGGACACCATTGATGCGCCCACCATGATGACGCTGCATGCGGCCAAAGGGCTGGAGTTCCCGCGGGTGTTCATCATTGGGCTGGATGAGCACTACCTGCCCCACAGCCGCTCCATGGATGATCCCGAGGAATTAGCAGAGGAACGGCGCTTGCTCTACGTGGGCATGACCCGCGCCGAGGACCGCCTGTATCTGACCCGTGCTCTTAGGCGGCGCAGTCCCTATGGTAGCTATGAAACCATGCAGCCCTCCCGCTTCCTGTTGGACCTGCCCGAAAACCTCGTCAAAGGCCGCATCAGCCGGGGGGATAACTGGCAGCAAAGCTTTGATAGCAATCAATACCAATGGGACCGCACCTACGTGCCCGACGTACACAAGAAGCCAGCCGCACCGCCAAAAACCCGCCAGCAGCAATTCTTCCCGGATATGCACGTGCAGCACCCGGTGTATGGCGAGGGTGTGGTCCGCAACAGCCGCCTGGAATACGGCGACGAGACGGTTGAGGTGTATTTTGACGGGCTGGGCCTGAAAGCCCTGGTGGCTTCCATGTCCCGCCTGGAGATCCTGGAAGATTAATGCTGGAACTTAAGCCGAAGCGGAAAAAGGTTGTCCTGGCCTGGGTGATCCTGCTGACCCTAGGCGCAGGGATGGCCTGCCAGATGACGTCTCCGCGGCCCGCTTCCTGGGCAGGGACGCCCACCGCCGAAGCCTGGAGCACAAGGATCGCCCTGACCCAGGCAGCCATGGGCGGCCAGGATGCTTTTGTCTTCACCCCCACTGCCGCCACCGTCTTGCCAGACCCAACCCCCACGGAGACCACCACCCCCACCCCCCGCATCGAATCCCACGGCCCCTGGCTGGTTTTCCCCGGGACTGACGGCCTGGGCTTGCAGGCTTATGACATCCGGGCGCAAACATTTACAGAGATTTTGCTGCCTGCGCCCATCATCATCGCCGATCTCGTCCGGGGCCGTGCGCCGGATGGCAGTACATTGATCATGCGCGCCGGCTCCCCGAAAAACACCGATGAGTTCGCACTGTACCAAATTGACCTGCCTTCATTTGAGGTCAGCCAGGTCTCGCCCTTGCTTTCGATCAACCTCCAGCGAAAGATCGTCAACGAAGAGGGCACCCGCCCATTTGAAACCTTACAGACCGTTACACGCCCGGATGGGCTGGCCTGGTCGCCAGACGGCCGTTTTTTGGCCTTTACAGCCGCTTTACATAACGAGACCAGCGATCTCTACGTGCTGGATACCCTTAACGATCGCATTAACCGCTTGAATGGGCTGTTTACCCAGAACGCCTCGCCGCTTTGGTCGCCAAACGGCGACTGGCTGATCTCGCAGGAGCTTGAATTTGTGCACCGGCTGGAGTCATGGCGCTCAGAATTGGTCACTGGGCTGCGCGTCCCCACTTTTGACAGTCAAAATACCGTTTACCTGCCCCCCATCGAAAGCCAGGAAGAGGTATTCCTCGGCTGGCTGAACGCCTTTACGTTTTTCAGCTATTCCCGCACGGACAACACCTCCCGGAATCTTCGCCAGCTAAACATGGATGAGCTGGAAGCACGTTGGATCTTTGCAGGCGAATTTCAGCAGGCAGCGCTCGATCCGGGTTCAGGGGTGTTGGCCTTTAGCTTGAGTTTTGCCAGTGCCATCCCCCAGGGTCTTTCCGGCGGCCTCTATCGCATCCAGCCCGAAAGCCCCATCCAGCACCTGCAAACTGCGGGGGAGTGGAACCACCTCGCCTGGGACCCGGGTGGGATGTTCATCGCAGCAGGGGCGCAAGGTGTGTTGTTGTTTTCGCCGCAAGGCGAAAGCCTGCTTTTGCCGGGTGAAGGCAGGGCGCACCTCTCTCCCAACGGGAACTGGGTTATAGCCTGGGGTGATGGCGAAGGGTCAACCGCGGGTGCCCGTTTGTATCAATCTAACAACAGTAATCCTCTGCAAACGATCACCCGTCATCCGGTAGAAGCCCTCATCTGGCAGCCCGATTCCAACGGCTTTTTCTTGCTGTCCGAAGGCACCCTCGCTCACTATGTCTTTCCTGGGCTGAGCCCCATTGAAGTTATGTCTGGTTTCCCGCCCGGGACAATGCTGGAATGGGCCTGGGTGGAATAAAACCGGCCTGGTATAAGCTTTATTTGAGCTGCTTGCTGAAAAACGGCTATAATTAGGACAATATGATCGCAAACACTGCACCCCCCGAAAAAATCGCTGTGATGGCTCACCCCAGCATCCCTGAAGCGCTGGATGTAGCCCAGGCGGTGGGTGAGATGATTCAGGCTTTAGGCGGTTCGGCTACGGTCGGATCACTCTACGACGAGTCTTTGCGGGCAACCGTCCAGGCCCGCGCCTACGATCTGATCATCGCCCTGGGCGGCGATGGCACCATGCTGCGGGCCGGTCACCTGTGTGCACCCGTGGACATGCCCCTGCTGGGAATCAACATCGGCACGTTTGGCTTCCTGGTCGAACTCAAGCGCGAGAACTGGCATGAGTACATCCCCCGCTTGCTGGCTGGCGATTTTCGCTATGAAGAGCGAATGATGCTTTCGGCCTGCTGCGTGCGCGCAGGCGAAAAAAATGCGCCTTTTGACGTGATCAACGACGTGGTCGTGGCCAGGGGGCAGTATGTCCGGCCAATCAAGGTTGAAGCCCTGCTCAATGGCGCCCATATCGCCAGTTATGTCGCCGATGGGTTGATTGCCGCCACCCCAACGGGGTCCACCGCCTATGCCCTGGCCGCCGGCGGGCCCATCCTGCCGCCGGAAATCCGCAACATCTTGCTGATGCCTGTGGCCCCGCATCTCTCCGTTGACCGGGCTGTGGTCCTCTCCGAGGGTTCAACCGTCACCATCCGGGTCTTCACCTCCCACGAGGCTGTGGTCAGCGTGGACGGGCAGCCGCCGGTTCAGCTTTCCAGCGGGGATCACGTGGAGGTCACCGCGCATGAAAAATCTCTCCGCATGGTTAGGTTCCAGGACCCCAATTATTTCTATCGCAACCTGACCGCTTATATGGAACACAACCCCCTAATTAGCATAAAAACCAATGACAGATCATAATCACCACTACGAAGATGAAATCACGCTGCGGTGCAGCCGCTGCGGTAAGCCAATCACGCCGGCTGAAGCCATTCAGACCCCCACCGGTTACCGCTGTTCAGACTGTGTCCGCCAGCAGCAAAAAGTATTCGACACCAGCCAACCCCTCGACTACATTCTTGGCTTCATCATTGCGGCCGCCCTTGGCCTGCTGGGCAGCTGGCTCACCACGCTGATCCGCTTTTTCACCCTCTTGCTGGCACCTGCAGCCGGTGTGGGCATCGCTGAAGCGGTCCGCCTGGTCACCAAGAAACGCCGCAGTAAGCGCTTGTTCCGCCTGGTCGGGCTGGGGATCATCCTGGGCAGCCTGCCGTTCGTTGTGCGGACCCTCCTTAACCTGATCTTTCACCTGAGCGTTGGTGTCTTCAACCCTTTCAGCCTGCTTCCCCTGGGCTACCAGGTGGTTTACCTCGTCATGGCGGTACCCTCGGCGTACTATCGGCTTTCCGGCAGCCGGCGGCTGTGAGGAATTGGCTATGCTGACCGAACTGCGCATCGAAAACTTCGCCATCATCCAGGACTTGCAGTTGAATTTCGATTCCGGGCTGGTGATCTTCACGGGTGAAACCGGCGCAGGCAAATCAATCATCATGGATGCCCTGGAAGCAGTCCTGGGCGGCCGAGCAGAAACGACCACCATCCGCACCGGCGCCGAGCGCGCCCAGATTGAAGCCACCTTCCGTTTGGACCCGGGGGTCCGGGAACCGATTCACGCCCTGCTGGCCCCGGAAGACCTGCTGGACGACCCCGACTTTATCATCCTGGCACGCGAGATCCGCCATGAGGGACGCAACACTGCCCGCATCAACGGGCGCACGGTCACCGCCGCTTTGCAGCGTGAGGTGGGGAGTTTCCTGGTCGATATCCACGGACAATCCGAGCACCTCTCGCTGCTGCAGGTGCGCAACCACCTGTTTCTGCTGGATGGCTTTGCAGAAACCAGCCCTTTGCTGGGTCAATACCAGGTTATTTACCGGCAGCTCCTTGAGGTACGCAAACAACTGGAGCACTTACGGGCGATGGAGCAGGATGCAGCCCGGCGGGTGGATATGCTCACCTACCAGATCCAGGAAATCGACGCAGCCCAATTGCATCCGGATGAAGAAAGCAGCCTGCGGCAGGACCGCACCCGGCTGGCCAACGCAGAGAGCCTGGCCAAGCATGCACAACATGCCCTCATGGCCCTGGAAGAAAGCTCGCCCGAAGTCGGCGGGGTCAACGATTTGCTGGGTGAAGCGCTGGATGCCTTGCACAGCCTGGCCCGCATCG
>DKFH01000116.1:7732-13681 GCA_002452315.1 Anaerolineaceae bacterium UBA6801
TGGAATTGCGCGATTACGCCGAGGGGATTGAATTCAACCCCCGCCTGCTGGACCAGGTTGAAGCGCGCATCGACCTGATCAACAACCTCAAACGCAAATACGGCGATTCCATCGAGGCGATCCTGGCCTATGCACAAAACGCCCGTGCAGACCTGGAATCCATCAGCCATGCCGAGGAACGGATATCAGAGCTAGAACGTGAAGAGAACAGCCTCTTGCAGACGCTGGCAGAAGAGGGGCAGGCCCTCAGCCAGCGGCGCATGGCCACCGTCACGGATCTCAGCCAGTGGGTTGAAAACGAACTGCAAGACTTGCAAATGGCCAAAGCGCGCTTCCAGATCGCCATCGATCAACGCCCAGATGAAGAGGGCCTGACGCTGCCGGATGGCCGCCGGGTCGCCTTTGATGCCCACGGCATCGACCGGGTGGAATTCCTAGTTGAGACCAACCCCGGGGAGGGGTTCAAATCCCTGGTGAAGATTGCCTCCGGCGGTGAGACCTCCCGCTTGATGTTGGCGTTGAAAAACGTCCTGGCCAAAGCGGACCAGATCCCCACCCTGGTGTTTGATGAGATTGACCAGGGCATCGGGGGCCGGGTGGGCATGATGGTCGGCGAAAAGCTGTGGAATCTCTCCCGCCAGCACCAGGTGATGTGTATCACCCACTTGCCGCAGTTGGCTGCTTATGGCGATCAACACTACCAGGTGGCCAAGGCCGTCCAGGACGGGCGCACGCATGTGGACGTCCTGCCCTTGGTGAACGGGGACAGGCTGGCTGAACTGGCACAAATGCTCGGGCCGGTCAGTGAGGGCACGCTACAATCTGCCGGGGAAATCCTGCGCATCGTCCAGGCAAAAACCGCAGGCAGGGGGGATTAACCCAAACATTACGTTTTTTTGCCGCATCTGTTTAAGATTTTCGGCTAAAATAGATATGACTGACACAAATGAATAAGACCACACAAACCAAGCGCGGAAAGGAGTCCTGATGCCCAGTAATTCTGATATCCTGGCGGTGATCCTGGGAGGTGGCCAGGGAAAACGCCTCTACCCCCTGACACAGGAACGGTCTAAACCCGCTGTACCCATCGCAGGTAAATACCGGTTAATCGATATCCCCATCAGCAATTGCATCAATTCAAATATTTATCGCATCGCGGTATTGACCCAGTTCAATTCGGTTTCATTGCATCGGCACATCACCAACACGTATAATTTCGATTCATTTCATACCGGCTGGGTGCAGATTTGGGCCGCTGAACAGACCATGGAACGCATGGAATGGTACCAGGGCACAGCAGACGCGGTGCGCAAACAGCTGTTTGAGATCCAATCATCACGCTCTAAATATGTGCTCATCCTGGCTGGCGACCATCTCTATCGCATGGATTATTCTAAGATGGCAGCCTTTCACTGGGAGAAGAATGCCGATGTCACCGTGGCTGTGCAACCCATCACCCGGGCCGAGGCCTCACGCTTTGGCTTGTTAAAACGGGATCAATCTGCCGAGATTGTCGATTTTGCCGAAAAACCCACAGACCCCAACATCCTGGATAATTTTGTCACCCGCGATGATGCAGAGAAACCCTACCTGGCCTCCATGGGCATCTACCTGTTCAACCTGGATGTATTGATCGATATCCTCACCATGAAAAGCGGCCGTAAGGATTTCAATGACTTTGGCTATGACATCATCCCCCACTGCGTCGCCAATGAGCCCAGTGTTTATGGTTATGAATTCAGCGGTTACTGGCGTGATATTGGAACCATTCGCTCATTTTACGAAACCAACCTTGAACTGAGCATGCCTCACCCCAGTTTTGATATTCATGACCAAAACTCTCCCATCTATACCCACGGACGCTTCTTACCCGGTTCACGCTGTTCCGATTGCGAATTGCACGATGTCCTCATCAGTGAAGGCTGCATCATCAACCAGGCCAACATCAACCACTCCGTGATCGGCATCCGCAGCATCATCCGGTCTGATACTCGTATCAAGGATACGGTCATGATGGGCGCAGATTACTATGATCATTCCGGCGACATCCCCATGGGCATTGGGAATAATTGCGACATTGAAGGCGCCATCATCGATAAAAACGTGCGCATGGGGCAGGATGTCTACATCCGGCCCTTCCCACCCGGGACAGAACTGGACACCGATGCTTATTCCGTCAAAGATGGGATTGTGGTCATCCCCAAACGCACCATCCTGCCTTCAGGGACGAGAATCACCCCTGAAGCCTAGCCCCTAACGATTTTTCTGAGCTCTGGGCTGTTCTTATTGTCAAGGACAGCCCATTTTCTTTACAATTCAGGTTACTTTCGCCGCCTATGTTAGAAAGGGTCAAAATCAGATATAATTATCAAGCTTTTTTCATGATTTGCCGGTGAGAGAACCCGAGATTATCTTAGGCCCTCACCGTTATTTTGCGCGTATCATTATTGCCGACATTTTATTCTATGGAGAAAATTGAATGAGTAAAAAGAACATCGTGATGGATACCAAGAAATCGGATGATGAACTGATTTCGTGGCATGCCATGAGCAACACCGAAGTGCTCCAAAAGCTGGATTCAGACGCCAAAACTGGCCTTTCCAGTGCAGATGTAATCGCTCGCCAGAAGCAATATGGTTTCAATGAACTTGAAGAAGCCCCACCGACCTCGTTTTGGGAGTTGTTGTGGGCACAAATCAATAGCTTTGTGATCTACATGCTGCTGGCTGCGGCGATTATCTCTGCATTATTAGGGGATTATGTGGAAGCCATCGCCATTATGGCCATCGTAGTCCTGAATGCACTTTTGGGAATCATCCAGGAAAGCCGCGCAGAGGCTGCCCTGGCTGCCCTAAAAAAACTGGCCGCACCGGATGCTTCCGTATTGCGGGATGGTAAACGGATATCCGTTCCTGCGCCCCAATTAGTCCCTGGAGATATTGTCTTCCTTGAAGCGGGCAATTTCATTCCGGCAGATATGCGTTTGCTGGAAGCCGTCAACCTACGCATCGACGAAGCCTCGCTGACCGGCGAATCCGTCTCGGTCCAGAAAATAGCCCATACAACGCTTGAGGAGGACATCCCCCTGGGCGATCGTGTCAACACCGCTTTCATGGGCACCTTAGTGACCTACGGACGTGGCAAAGGCATCGTCGTTAACACCGGGATGAATACGCAACTTGGGATGATCGCCACAATGCTCCAGCAGGTCGAGGATGAACAAACACCACTCCAACGCCGCTTGGACGAGTTTGGAAAAATCCTGGGCTGGGCTACTTTAGTTATCAGTGGCTTCGTGTTTGTGATCGGTGTAGCCCGCTTCATTCTTGAACCAGGCCAAGCCAATTTTTTCGGCCCGGAAGCGCTGGAAACCTACACTGAACTCTTCATGATCGCCGTTTCTCTGGCGATCGCCGCCGTGCCAGAAGGGCTGCCCGCCGTGGTCACCATCAGCCTGGCCCTGGGGATGCGCGAAATGGTCCGCCGCCACGCCCTGATCCGCAAGCTTTCGTCAGTTGAAACGCTGGGCTCCGCCACGGTGATTTGCTCGGATAAAACCGGCACCCTGACCCAAAACGAAATGACGGTCACCCGCATCTGGGCTGATGGCGATTTCATCTCCGTCACCGGTAGCGGTTACACACCCCAGGGTGAATTCCTAAAAGATGGGGAGCAAGTCGACATAAAGGCCTTCCCGGCCATTAAAACAGCCATCTGGCTGGGCACTTTGAATAACGATGCCCATCTCGAACCCCTGGAGGAACAGGACGGCCGCCAGACTTATAGAATGGTTGGCGACCCAACCGAAGGCGCGATTCTCGTAGCAGCCCTAAAAGCGGGTGCATCAGCCGATAAGCTCAACCAATCTTATCCCCGCGCCCAGGAGATCCCCTTCGATTCTGTGCGCAAACGGATGTTGACCATTCATGCCATTGAGTCCCCCAAAGACGAGGATATTTCCCCGCTGAGCAGCGACGATGACCTGCGTGACCAATATTTTATTGACGTCAAAGGCGCACCAGACGTCGTCCTTGGATTGTGCACCCATGTGATGACCGCCAATAATGGTTATAAACCCCTTACGGATGAATTACGTGAGGAGATCCTGGCCGCCAACGATGCCATGACCGGTGATGCCCTGCGGGTTTTAGGCGTCGCTTATCGCACAGTGACCACCATGCCGGACGAGATCAGCAGTGAGGAATTGGAACGCGACCTGACCTTTGTCGGCCTGATTGGCATGATCGACCCGGCCCGCGAAGAGGTTTCCGAAGCCCTCAACACTGCCCGTAAAGCCGGCATCCGCACAATCATGATCACCGGCGACTATCCCAACACGGCCCGTGCCATCGCCGAACAAATCGGTCTGCTTCGCCCTGGGCATAAAGTTATGACCGGCTCCGACCTCAATAAACTCAGTGATGAAGACATGGTCGAAAATGTTCAGGTCACCGATGTGTATGCCCGGGTCAGCCCGGAACATAAGATGCGCATCGTGGATGCCCTGCGAACAAAGCGGGAGGTGGTTGCCATGACCGGCGACGGCGTCAACGACGCACCCGCCATCAAACGCGCTGATATCGGCATTGCCATGGGGATCACCGGCACGGACGTAGCCAAAGGCGCGGCTGACATGGTCCTAACAGACGACAACTACGCCAGCATCGTTTCAGCCGTTGAACAGGGTCGGGTGATCTACAGTAATATCCGCAAATTTGTGTTCTACCTGCTCTCCTGTAACGCGGCCGAGATCATGGTCATCTTCCTGGCAACCTTGTTTGGCTGGCCGATCCCGCTGACAGCAATCCAGCTCTTATGGTTGAATCTCGTCACTGATGGCGCACCAGCGCTGGCGCTGGGCACCGAGCCGGGTGACCCCGACATTATGGAACACCCACCCAGGCCAACAGATGAGCCCATTATTAACAAGCACATGCAGCTTGGTATCCTGGTGCAAACCATTGCCATCACCGCAGTTACCCTGGGCGCATTTGCTATCGGATTATTCACTGAACCGGAACACGCCGAATTTGCCCAGACCATGGCTTTCGTTACCCTCAGCATCTCCGAACTGTTCCGGGCGTATACCGCTCGGTCTGAGTTCTACCCATTGCTGAAGATCGGCGTGTTCAAAAATAAGCTGATGAACTGGGCGGTGCTTGGCTCCCTGGTGTTGATCATTTTGGTTATTTATGTACCCTTCCTGCAACCCATCTTCAATACCATGCCCCTGGGTATCGCACAATGGCTTGAAATCCTGCCGTTGGTACTGATCCCCTCCATTGCAGCGGAAATCACCAAGGCCTACCTGCGTAAACAGGTTAAAAAGACCCAACCGGCGAACGCTTAGGCAATAAACCGCTTTTATTACGAAAAATCACCTCAATAGTTATAGGGTATCGGCAATCCCAGCCGATACCTTTTTTTATTTCCAATTATCATCAAAAGTAGCGGCCTGAAACTTCGAATCCTCGATATAATTACACACGAAACAAACCTTATCGAGATCATCCAGTAAAGCCAGAAAGCAGGCATCATCTACACATGGAAAAATTTATTGCCGTCGCAGGAAACATTGGTGTGGGAAAATCAACCCTGGTCAAACTGCTCAGTGAAGCCTTAGAATGGACGCCCTTCTACGAACCCGTGACGGAGAACCCCTACCTGGCGGATTTCTATGAGGATATGCGGGCGTGGGGCTTTCACTCGCAGGTGTATTTCCTCATGAGCAGGCTGCACATCCACCGCCAATTGATGTGCATGCCAGGTTCAGTCATTCAGGATCGCAGCGTTTATGAAGATGCGGAAATCTTTGCCCACAATCTTTACCTGCAAGGTGCCATCAGCGACCGGGACTATACCACTTACCGTGAGCTGTACCAGGTCCTGGTTGAGTTCTTACCCCCGCCAGACCTGGTGATCTATTTACGCGCTTCTGTGCCCACCTTG
>DKFH01000116.1:13729-28282 GCA_002452315.1 Anaerolineaceae bacterium UBA6801
AACCGGTTTTCCTTCTGCCCCATCCTGACGATCCCCTGTGACAACCTGGACTATGTCGCCAAACCCGAACACCTGGCGCTGATCGTGGATAAGGTCAGAGATATCTTGGTTGGTAAAGCAGAAGTCCGTTTTGATATTTAGCATCCCACTCACNNGTTGTTTTTTGACGATATAAACTTAGTGGGTTGATCCGTTTGTTCAGTCCGCTGGCGGTTGTGCGTCAGCTTCCGGCGCTGCTGGGCGGGGTAAGACGGTCAACTTGATGGCGGTGCGCACCTTGCCCTCAATTTCCACATCCACAAATTCAGGGACAAACATGACCTCAATCCCATCATTGGCTAAATAGCCGGTGGCAAGGATGATAGCCTTGATCGCCTGGTTGACGGCGCCAGCCCCAATCGACTGAACCTCTGCAAAATGGTGTTCTCGGACCACACCTGCGATTGCCCCTGCGACTGCAGCAGTGCGGGAGTTCGCTGAAACCTTGATGACGCTCATGATCTGCTCCCTCGTTTGCATCCCGTTGATTCATAGTTTAGAATAACTTAATATTCTGGGGCGCTATTCTATGATCGATTAAATTTTACAAGATTTTGCGCTAACTCGCAAGGGGGTTTTTGGATTGTTAGTTTTTAATTAATTGCCCGCAGAGATCTTAATCATCAACTTATTTTTGACATGCCCTGTAACGCTTATACATGCTTGCCCCATGCGTACGGCCGGGGCTGGTGTTCTGGGGTTATCCTGGGAGGTGAGGGAGAGATCCGCCCAGGTGTAACCTTTGACCTGGGCACACTTGAGCATCTCCGAAAAGAGCATCAGGCCAACGCCGGTTTCCCAATACTCCGGAAGGACCAGCCCGCTTGTGATATCGTTTCTACCAGACTTTGTCTCATTAAAAAGATTGGAGATGGTGGAACATTCTTTCATGCCTAAACTTTTTTCTCAGATCAACCCAGAATTACAGATCAGAAAAGAAAAGACCCTTTGTGGACAATGTCCACAAAGGGTCGTGGTTCAGGTAACTTTGAACAGTCGGTTGATGGTCAGGCTGTAAAAGTAATCCTTGCTTCTACAGGGGATCTTGATCAATTCAATCAGACCAGCCGCTAACTTAGACCAGCTCGCTTGTGCCAGGGAGGGGTTTCTTCCCGGCATACTCAGTCCTGCGGGCAGCACGCCGGATGTCGAGATCTTCAACTATCTGGCGGTGCTGTTTGCGGCCCAGGGGGTAAAAAATGGCAATCAGAATGCCGGTCACCAGCAACAGCGCCGGGATCGGGCCAACCACCAGCCGGATGCCCAGTAAGGCGCTGGGAGGTTGCACAACATCCTGACCGCTCTGGAAATTGGTCAGCTGCAGGACCAGCAGCGAAAGCGGCTGCGCAACTGCCATGCCAATCTTACCCAGCAGGGTGACCAGGCTGTAGAACATGCCCTCATTCCGCTCACCGGTATGCCATTCTTCCCACTCAATCGCATCCGGGATGATCGCCCAGGGTAAAACCTGCCCGGCGCTTAGGCCAATGCCTGCCATCACACATAAGACCAGGATCAGCCAGAAGGGCGTCTGCGGGGTCATAAAGATCAGCACCAGCATCACCACAGCCCAAAAGCCAACACCAATGATGTAAGCCCAGCGCTTGTTCCAGTTCTTCGAAACCCAATTCCAGATCGGTAAAGCAAAAATCGCCGTCACGAAGATGCTGACCATGATGATAAGGTTTTGAGACTGGCGCTGAATGATATGCAGAATGAAGAATTGCAGGTTGGATTCAATCACCACAATGGCCATCCAGGTGGCCAGGTACATCAGGGCGCCGAACATGAAGGGTTTATTCTTAAAGGCTGCCCTGAGGGAGGGCCAGAATTTGGGCAGCTCTTCTGTCTGGTACTCGCGCTTTTCCTTCGTGCCCCAGAACACGCCAAAGATCGGCGCGGCAGCGATGGCCCCTGCGACGATGGCCATGACCATCACACTGCGTGAAGTGGCCAGGTTCCAGTTATTGCCCACAATCAGCAACGGCAAAATATAGGCCGTGAGGCTGCCAATGATATTGAACATCATCCTGAAGCTGGTCAGCTTTGTGCGCTCATCGTAATCCGATGTCAATTCCGGTGTAAGGGCGAAATAGGGCATATAAACAACAGTCGCCAGCGCTTCATAAATAATATATGCCAATGAATAATAGATGACCAATCCGGTTTGATCAAAATTGGGGCTGAGCCATAGCAGGATAAAGGATAATCCAAAGGGAATCGCACCGAACAACAAAAAAGGACGGCGGCGGCCGTACTTTGAGCGGGTGCGATCCGAGATATAACCGACCAGCAAGTCATTGACAAAGTCCCAACTCCGGCCAACGAACAAAATAATAGCCACCAAGCCAGGCTGCAAGCCAACCACCGTCACCATAAAGACGGCAAAAAAGGCGGTGATGATGGAATTATTCATGCTGAAGCCAAAATCCCCCATCCCATACAGCAAATTTGTGATCAAAGGAAGTTTATCTTTTTTCTCCACGGGTCTGCTCCTGTATTTTATAAAATTTGTCAATTAATTAACACACAATGTTTACTTTAGTTATGCTTTCAGGCATGATCTTTCCGATGCGGTGTGGATTTTCAATAATTTTTGGGATCCGCTAAATGAGGTTTTCTGATCAACAATCAAGATGGCTCCAATTAATGAAATCACCTGATTGTAACATTAATTTTAGTTTTGCAACCCTTTTCCCCGGGGCGACCATTCAGTCAACCATCCAGATCGGTAATCTCCTAAAAACCTTTTTCAGGCTGGTTTTCACCCCCCAGCAACCTTTGCAGCATCTCAAAATCAACCCGCGAGGTCATATCGATGCTGATAGGCGTGACGGCGACCCGTTTATCGACTACCAGGGCATACACATCGCCATCAGGTTCCAGTTGGCCAGGGTCATAGCGGATTTGATAGCCCACTGGCCCGCGTTCATAAAGCGATTCTCTGCGCGGCGTTGCTGGCATGTAGTACCGAGCCCGGGAATGGCGGGTGAGGGCCCAGGGCGTCTCCGGTGTGGCCCCGCGGGGCACATCAATCTTGAGCACATCCACATCAAAGGGCAGTGCTTGTGTGAGCATCACCCGGGCAAATTTTTGGGTGAAATGGGCTGCTGCGCTGAAATCAATGTCTTTTGAGAGGTTCAGATGATGTTCCTGCCCGGTTTGCAATGAAACCGCCATCGCAGGGATGCCTGCCGAGGCCGCTTCCAGGGCAGCGCCAACGGTACCGGAAATCGTCAACCCGGCGCCGATATTTTCACCATAATTGATGCCGGAAACCACCAAAGCCGGGTTACCCTTGATCACATCCAGGATACCGTGCACCACGGCCTGCCCGGGTGAACCATCCACGGCATACACAGTCCAATCGCGCCCGTTGACATGCAGGGTCAGCGCTTCAATAATTCCGGTTGATTCTGCCGGCATGCTGTGTCCCTTACTGGTCTGCTGGTGCAGCGGTGCCACCACATGGACGAACCCCAGGGGGTCCAGGGCTTCGGCCGCCGCCCACAGGCCGGGTGAATGGATGCTGTCATCGTTGGTCAGGAGGATTTGTGTTGTTTTATCGTTCATGGGTATCTATTGTAACTTATGATGATTAAAACAGCCATCCGCTCAATTGAACCATGCAGTCTTTATTCGCCTGTCATGGTAAAGCGGTGTGAGTGGGTGTTGGCAATGGAAATAAGCCCCAAACTATTTGGGTTGAAAAAATTTTATGGGGTCTCCCCCGCGCATTTTGCCGCAAAGGCTTTGATCTGATCAATCATGGCCATCAAGCCATTGGCACGCTGGGACGAGAGGTGCTGATCCAGGCCAATCTCTTTGAAAAAGGTCAGGTCAGCAGTGAGTACGGCTTGAGCGGGTTGTCCCGAAAACACCTGCAGCAACAAGGCGGCCAACCCTTTGACGATCAACGAATCACTGTCAGCCTGCAGGTAAACCTTACCCTGGCGGCATTCCCGGTGCAGCCACACCAGGGATTGGCAGCCCCGCACGATGTTCTCCTCCGTGCGATAGGCTTCAGGCAAGGGCGGGTTTTTCTGTCCCAGCTCAATCAGGTAAGCGTAACGCTCATCCCATTCGGGCAAGAAGGAAAAATCATCAACAATCTGTGCCTGGACCTCCGGGATGCTTGGCATAGGTTACCGACCTAACATTTTCAGAACATTGTGAATAGCTTCCACGAGCGCGTCAATATCCTCGTGGGTGTTGTAGAGCGTCAGGGACGCCCTGACGGTGCCATCGATATGCAGAGCGGTCATAATCGGCTGTGTGCAGTGGTGCCCGGTGCGCACAGCCACCCCGCGGGTATCCAGCAGGGTGCCCAGGTCATAATGGTGCACGCCCTCAATATTGAAGGCCAAAATGCTGGTGCGCTGTTTGGCGTTGCCATAGAGCTTCAAACCTTCGATCTCCAGCAGCCGCGCCCGCCCATAAGCCAAAACCTCATCTTCGTGCGCCATGATGGCGTTGAAATCGAGGGCATTCAGGTAGTCAATGGCCGCAGCCAGCCCAATCGGCCCAACGATGTTGGGCGTGCCAGCCTCAAACTTGAAGGGGGGTTTATTGTAGGTGGTCTTCTCCACCGTCACCTGGTCGATCATCTCGCCCCCGCCCTGGTAAGGCGGGATGGCGTCCAGCCAGCGCTCCTTCCCGTACAGCACGCCGATACCGGTCGGCCCGTAGATCTTGTGGCCGGAAAAGGCATAAAAATCCGCATCCAGCGCCAACACATCATGCTCGATGTGCTGAACCGATTGGGCAGCATCCACCAGCACAGCAGCGCCGGCCTCATGCGCCATTTGGATGATCTTCTTGGCCGGGTTGACCGTGCCAAGCGAGTTGGAGACGTGGTTGAAGGCTACCATGCGGGTCTTGTCGCTCAGCAGGGTCTCGTAGATATCCAAACGGAGCTCGCCATTGTCATCAAAGGGGATCACTTTGAAGTTGGCCCCGCGCCTCTCGCACATCATCTGCCAGGGCACAAAGTTGGAGTGGTGTTCCAGCTCGGTGACGATCACATCATCGCCCGGGTTGACAAAAGCCTCCCCGAAGGAAAAAGCCACCAGGTTGATCGCTTCCGTCGTCCCCCGGGTGAAGATGATTTCATGGGGGTGTTCGGCGTTGACATAGTGTTGCACGGTTTTGCGGGCAGCTTCGTGGGCTTCAGTGGCCAGGTTGGCAAGGTGATGCGTGCCGCGATGGATATTGCTGTTATAGCGGGTGTAATAATCAACGATCGTGTCGATCACCGACTGAGGTTTTTGGGTGGTGGCGGCATTATCCAGGTAGACCAGGGGTTTACCATGAACCTTTGTGCCTAATACCGGGAAATCAGCGCGAATTTTTTGGATGTCGATGGCCATCATATCCTTTATTGATTAATTTTTTCGTCATGCAATTTTACCACCCAAGCGCTGCGCATGGAAAGCCATGCACCACCTTCGCCATCCCGGCCAGGCCGGTGGTTAATAAAAAGTCGTCCGAATTACCGGCTGGAACAGGTGCTTGCGATGCGCACAGGCCGGGTCAAGCGCACATGCTGGGCAGATGGGCTCTGTCATTTCAGGGCAGTGCTGGCGGTTGTAGTTAAAGGCGATATGGTCCACCGCACCCATGCTCAATCCCGACACATCAACCAGCTTTTGGATGGTGCGGTAACAGGCATAGCGGATGGCCCATTCCTCCTCCACAGAGACCAAAGCCCGCAGGGCAATTTTTTCTCGCATGGCAGCATCAAGGACCTCTACCAAACCGGTCCGCAAGCAAAACCGCATCACGTGGTAATCAATCACCGGCTGAATTGCCTCATCGGCAGAAATGCGTAAAAAGCCTTCCGGCCGTTCCTTGAGGATCATCGCCAGCAGGTTGGACTTCTTACGAAAAGGATCTTCCTTATAGCCGCCAACATGATCCAGGATTGACAGGAAGGTTTTGAGAGGTTTTTCCGTCTGGTTCGCTCGCCCCAAAATTGCCTGGGGCGTCAACCCGAGGGCGCGCATATCCTTTCCGTAAGCCTGCGCCATACCCAGGTGCAGGTCCACCGCCGGCATTGGGTTAGAGCCGTCATCCGCGCGGAACAAAGTCAGCATTTCTGTTATGTCCGTTTCGGCTTGCCGCTGCGGGGAATAAAAGCCTACATCATCATCCAGCGGGCGCAGATAAGCATAGGAGAGGTAAGTTGAGCCCTTGCATTGATGCCCATCAATGGTGGCAATCAGTGGGTGGCTGTAGCGGCCCTGTGCAACATGCCAAAAGCTGAACTGCTGCAATGTCTGCACAAAGAAGTAGTCCACTGCGCCTGGGTGCCCGACCGGCGGGTAGTAATCGCTGACAAAAGTGACCGGTTCCGCTTCTGGTATGGTTTTCATCACCTCGGCCAGGCGCGCCACCTGATCGTCATCGATTCTCACTCGCTCATCCAGTGGAATGGCGGGTGGATCCTGCTCAAACAGCAGTGCTGTCGGGCCGACATGCTGAATGGCTTCCGATGCCAGCACCATGGCCCGACGCGCGGCCATGATTGGATGGGCGCCTTGCAGCACATGCGACAACGTCGCTCCACAGAAAGTATCTCCTGCACCGGTTGGGTCCAACACCCCTGTGGGAATGGCTGGCAGCTCAGTTTTGTAATCGCCCTGGATCACCAACGCCCCGGTCTGGCCACGGGTGATCCACAAAACCTTCCCCGGCTCAGTCATAGCCTGATCCAGTGAACCAAAATAAGCCCTGGCCTCCACCTCGTTGAGGAAGATCAGGTCCACCAGTTCAAATAAGCGCTCTACCTGGGCCGGGTCTTCTTCAATCAGGCTCAGATGGCTTCCACAAGAGATCCGCACAGCGCCATGCGCTCGGCAGGCTTCTGCAAACCTGAGCTGCTGGTGAGCTCGTCCCAGCGGGGTGATATGAACAGCATCGTAGGCAGAAAGATCATGCGGCAGCCCGGCTGGATCCATCCGCACTTCTGCCCCGGCGAAAAAAGACAGGTAGGTCGCTTGATCACCAGAGTGGGCGATCTCAAAGTGGGGAATGTCCTCACCCCTAACGGTTGGGCCGAGCCAGGCCTCCAATCGGCTGGACAGGGGCTGCAAGGGGTCCGGCATGGGGTCTGGTTTTGGGCTGAACATGGAGACCTGGCAGCCGCTGCGATGGGCAGCCAGCGCAGTATACAAGCCAGCCCCGCCAGCTGAAGGCTCAACCTGGTGGTGAACATGCAGCCGATCAAGGGACGGCCCGCCAATGACAAGTAAATGCGGCATAAACTCCTCCAATAGGACGGTACAATCTCAGTTTGTTTACCTAAGAAAGTGGAAAATTCATTGCATCAACTGCCCAAGATTGGTAAGTTAATGCAATCATTTTTCCTCAATCTCAATAATAACCACTGCACCGGTGTTAATTTCCAGCCTGCGGGCTGCATCCCCATTGACTTCGCCGATCGCCAGGTGACCGGTGCTGTCGATAAAGGCAATTAACGTCCCCGGGCTGGCAGCGCCAAAGGTTGGGCTCAGCCCATGGATGGTTTCATCACCGATCCGGACCACGATTGCGTTGCCTTCGGGGAGGAACGCTCCGGGTAGATTGGTGCTCAGGTTGCCAAACCGATCAACAAGCACCACCTCCGCCTGCCAGCCGTTAGATCGCGCTACGGGCTGTGCGAAAGATAACAGGACCGGGTCGGTGATCTCTTCACCCAGGTTCCTCAACAACATGCCATTGGCCAAATGAGCACCAACCGGGGCAAAGATATCCCGTCCATGAAAAGAGGTGCTGGTGTCCGGCAACCACAAAGTAGCGTTGGTCAGTGCAACCCATCTGACCGGCAAACCCGCATCCCTGGCCTCCTCCAGCACAAGCGACAGCAAGCCATTATCCGGGGCCACAAAGAAATGCGCGCCAATTTGCGCCGCCAAGGGGCGCCGCTGGGTGCCCACGCCTGGGTCCACCACCGCGACATGTACCGTCCCCCGGGGGAAATAAGGTATGGCTTCCGCCAGCAAGCGCGCCCCCTCTGAGATATTTTGCGGCCGCACCTGGTGGGTGATATCAATCATAGAGGCCTGCGGGGCAATCCCGGCGATGACGCCCTTCATCACGCCCACAAAATGGTCTTCGAGGCCAAAATCGGTCAGCAGGGTGACCACGCCTGAAGGCTCCAATTCTGCGCTGCCCAAAGGCAAACTCTGATCAGCAACCACGTCATCATAGTTCAACCCCCGGCGGATCACCCGGGTAAATTCCTCAGGAAGCCCAGCCATCCGCAGGGCAGACACGGTCGCCATGATATCATACGGCACCCGGAAATGCTGAACCCCTACATGCCCGTTTTCAATTTCAAGCAGCGCATAACTGGCACGCGGGTCGCCATCATCAGGCCGGCCTACAGTGCCCGGGTTGACAAACAGCACGTCTCCCACCTGGCGGGAAAATGCCCGATGAGTATGCCCGCTGAGGATCACCTGTGCACCTGAAATTGCGGCAAGCTCTTGCAAGCGCGCCTCAGGTGTCTCCGGCCCAATAAATTCCTGGTGAGCAGCAGGGCTGCCATGGGACAGGGTGATCTTCACATCCTCAATAACGATATCCCGCTGTTCAGGCAATGTGCGTAAATACTTCCGCGAGCGCTTCGAAAGGGCCTGGTATGTCCAGGCGAACATTTCCCGCTTGTGCGCGGTTTTCACCCGCGACCAGCCTGCCTGGTGCTGTGCTTTGCTGATGACTTTCTTATCATAATCCCCCAGGATGCTGATCACCCCCGGCGACTGGCTCCACCTCACCACCGCCTCCGGGAAGGGGCCGTAACCCGTCAGGTCGCCCAGGTTGAGGATTAGCCCCCCGGCACCCCGCCCGCGAGCGTGACGCAGCACCGCCTCAAGCGCAGGCAGGTTGCCGTGGACATCCGCAATCACCATGATTTTCATCATCAGTCCCTATTGTCCAAAGCTAACATCGTCTTGCTGGAAGTCTGGCGCTTCGGGTTCGGTCACACTGCCTGCTGGGCTTTCAGCCGGCTTGCCAGCCCGCTGATCGGGCGCCAAATGCGCCAGTATAGCTTCTACATCAATGGGAGCTTTGATGATCTCCGCCAACACTTCCCACGCGTTTTCATAGATCAAGGTCTCCCAGAGCGAAAGAAAGGACTGGTATTTTTCATCACGCACACGTTGACGGTCTTCACTGAAAAAGTTCAAACCCGGCAGAAGGCGTTTTAGCGGCCCGCGATGGCCAAAATAATCCATCACCCGCGCCCCCTCCTGTTCAATGAATTCGGGCAGCCAGGCAATCCACACGTCATTATCATGAATATCACCCAGAAGATCCTGCAGGTTTTTCATCGCGCGAATGTGGGGGTCAAGCGCATTGCCATAAACGGGGGCGAAGATCTCCAGTGTATACCGCAAATGCTTGCCAGCAATCCGCATGGCGTGCAGTTCGATGACATTTTCAGGGTTGTGAATAAAATCCTCGTAGCTGAGGAATTCTTCCAGGCTGCGATTAATCGCCTCAAAGGCCTGCTGGTAAAGGGAAGGCGTATAGAGGTACAGGCCTTCAGAATCCGCTGTCATCGCGGTCAGTTTTTTCCCCATGCGATCCAGGGTGCCTGCTTCCTGTAAATCGGTCAGTGTTTGGGTGACCTTTTCCTGGGCTAATTCGCGCTGCTGCCTGAGGCGCAATAACAACCGGTTGATACCAGGCTTGTAACGAGCCTCCAGATCGTCCCTATAACAGCGGTTGAGCAGGTCAATCTGGATATCCAGGTCTCGGGCGCGGCCCAACGCTTTGGTGATCACCCGGATTGCTTTTCCCCAGGCTTTGGCATCTTTCCCCGATAAACAGTCAGAAAAAAGGTTCAGCCCGTTCCGCAAACGGCGCGAGGCAACCCGCATCTGGTGCACATGCTCAATATCTTCACCGACCAGGGCGCCCTGGATCTCAACACGGAGGGCTTCCACCTGGGTGAGCATGTACCGGGCACCAAACAGGCAATTGGCTCTGCGATCATTTTTACCCATTGTGCCTTCCTTTGTGAACTTAGTGAGAACCGCTCAAGTCCCCTCACCCCTCAGGGTTAGGTCATTTCATCTTCGAGGTCCGTTTGCTGATCTTCAAGGAGGGTACGAATATGCTCTTGGAGGTCCCCGAACACATCCATGATCGGCCGACCAGCGTCAACCGTCACAAAGCCATACGTTTGCGCCATCTGGTCAAACAAACCGGTCAACTTCGACTGGTAATCTAAAAAACTATCATATAGATTGTCTGAGCTGTGCATGTCCATACCGGCTTCCCAATAATTCAGCCCGCGCCCATGGATCAGGCGGCTTAACAAGTCTGAGACGTCAGCCTTCAGGTACAGCACCAAATCGGGCTTGAGGGCAAAACCATACAGCTTGCGTGCCCATTCCGGATCTGCGCCTCGGGCAACATCGCGCGCCATGATGGAGTAAAAATAGCGATCCGACAGGACCACAAATCCAGCCTGCAGAGCCGGGATGATCTGATTCTCAAGCCGGTCCGCAAAATCAGTTGCATAAAACAAGCTCATCGTGATTCGGCCGAGGGTGTGCCCCTTCTTAGCCTCTTCCAGCCCCTCCTGGGTCAGGTCAGAGCGGCGCAAGCCGGTATCAGAAACCGCATAACCCTCATCCTCTAGCCATCGACGTAACAATTGGGTTTGCGTGGACCGCCCAACGCCATCCGATCCTTCCAACACGATCAGCTTTCCAGGGCAGTCTTGAATGTTTAGGTAAGGAAAACCAGCACCATAAAACTGGAGTTCAGACATCTTCTACCGCCTTATTCATGCTCAGGCTGTCGCAGGATTTCAGGGGTCCCCTCGGGGATTGGCAATCCTTTCCAGCCTTTGAGTTCTTGTTTGACAATTTCACGCATCAAACGCTGCTGCGCTTGCACAGTCAGCGTGCCATCGATCACGGTCAGGCCAAACTCATCCACCATCCGGTCATATTCATCCAGGATACGCGCCTGGAAGAGCTCAAAACTTTCAATGCGGCTTTCTGAGAGTTTTAGGTCCATGCCCGCTTCGTAGTATTTCAGACTGGCTCGGGCACTGGTGATGCGCTGGATGGCAATATCCAGGGGCACCCTGAAAAACAGGGCCACGTCAGGCTGCATGGCGAAGGAGTACAGGTTGCGCACCCAGACACGATCCACCCCCCTGGCCACATCCCGCCCAAAGGCGGTATATGCATACCGGTCCGCCAGAACGATTACACCGGCTTTAAGCAAGGGCAGAATACGGTTTTCCCAGCGATCGGCAAAATCGGTACATTGCAAGAGGCTGAATGTCGTGGGGGTGAAGGACTTGCGTTTCTTGGCGCGCTTGGTAGTGCTTTTAACCAGGGCCGAAGAGTTCCATTCGCTAAAATAGACGGAGTGTCCCTGCGCCCGCAGCCATTTATAAAGCAGATCGATCTGGGTGGACTTTCCGCTGCCGTCAATCCCCTCCACAATGATCAATTTGCCCGGCGTATCATTTTTTCTCAACATGATGGCCCTTTCCCGCTGAGATGATTGTTGAATGATGAAAATTATACTTGATTAATGCCGTAATTATTATCCCAAGGGATTTAATTAAAACCACCGGCCGTTATATGCCGGTGGGATATGGCTGTGTGAATCCAACTTTGGTGATTCTATTCCTCATCCTCGTCATCATCCCATTCGTCGTCCGAGGCGTCGATCTCCAGCAGCTCGCCGGTAGCAATGAAGATGGTCCGTTCGCAGATGTTCGTCACCCGGTCGGCCATGCGTTCAATATTATGCACAACCCACATGATGTAGTTCGAATGATCAATGATATCCGGATTGGCAATCATGGCCTCCACATTCTTGCGGTAGATCTGGCCATAAAGCTCATCCACCTGGTCATCATCCTGGGGGATGCGGTTGGCTGCGTTGACATCCTCGGCAATAAAGGCACCCAATGCCCGATGGAGCATGCCTACTGCCAGGTCACCCATGCGGCTGATCTCCCGGACGGGCATGGGGGTGTCATCTTCCCCGATTTTGACGCTGATCTTGGCGATGCCCTTGGCGTAATCCCCCATGCGTTCCAATTCCGTGATCACTTCAAGGATGGCAGCCAGCAGGCGCAGGTCATGCGCAATCGGCTGCTGGGTGGCAAACAAGATCAAAACCCGGTTTTCGATGGCGTATCGTTTTTCATTGATCAGTTCATCACCATGGTAAACTCGCCGCGCAGCTTCATGATCACGCCGCTTGAGGGCGTCGATGGCATTCAGCATCGCCTGTTCAACCATGCTTCCCAGCAAAAGCACTTCATCCTGTAAATGATGAATTTCGCGATCTAAAGTTTGTCGAGGCATAATGGCTCCTGGCAATGATTTTGATTGTCTAGATATTTTATAATATTCTACCCGAAACGACCAGTGACAAATTTTTCAGTTTGCTGATCCCGAGGATGCCTGGCCAGGCATCCATTGAGCCCAAGCATCCTTTTTCGCCAACTGCAATGTTCAATAACGCGTTACCATCCCTTGGCGTGGCAAAACAGGAGATCCTAATGAGCGCTGTGGTCCTGTTCACACCCATAAATCAATTGTGTACCATGCAAAAGGGACCACTAACCATCGGAGCTTGTTCTGATCCATTTAAGAATCATAACATGCCTGTGTTTACAGCAGTCGTATAAGGGGTTAAAAATGACTTAAATCGGGTAAATGTCCGGTTAACATCAGGCAATCGGTAAAGAGAAATAAAACGTACTCCCCACACCCTCTTCACTCTCAGCCCAGATGAAGCCCCCATGAGATTCCACCATATGTCTGGCGATGGAGAGTCCCAAACCCGTGCCTCCGCCTGTGCGGGCGCGGTCTGCTTTGTAAAAACGCTCAAAAACACGCCCCAGATCTTCCTTGGGGATCCCTACCCCTGTATCCTTGACAAATAAAACAACAAAATCGCCATCTTGATAGGCAGAGAGTTCTATCCGACCGCCTGGGGGCGTGAATTTGGTCGCGTTATGAATCAGGTTGATCACCACCTGTGTGATGCGATCCGGATCTGCAAAAACCGCCGGTAAACCTGGCGGACAATCCAGGACTAGCTCAAGCCCTGCCCGCTCAACCTGCAGCTCCATGCGCTCTCTGGCCGGTGCCAGGAGGCCGCAGGGTTGAATGCGATGAAACGAAAGTGGCACCTTGCCCGATTCAATCCGCGATAGTTCCAGTAATTCGTTGACCAGCTGGGTAAGGTTATCGATCTCTGTTTCCATACGCAGGAGAAAGCGCCTGGCCGCAGGCGGGTCTTCCAGGGCGCCCTCCTGCAAGGTTTCACTGAGGGCTTTCAAGCTGGCCAGGGGGGTGCGTAGCTCGTGAGAGACATTGCTGATAAAATCACGCCGCACCGTTTCCAAACGCCGCAGTTGAGTCAGATCCTGGAAAAGGATCAACGTACTGCCCTTTTCGGTGGTCTCCAGGGGCATCCCGGTCACCTGGAGGAATAAGTGCTGCGGCCCAATTTCCAGCATCGTGGCTTGCCGCTGACCCTCACGTGCTGCCCGCCACAGTTCCACCAACTGGTGATAGCGCACCACCTCAACAACTGAGCGCCCTAAGCCTTTGTGGCCATCGATTTCAAACAACCGTTCGGCCGCTGGATTCAGCAACTGCACCCGGCCTTCCATATCGGCAATCAGCACGCCATCGGTCATCTGGTTTAACACGGCAGAGAGCTTGGCGCGCTCACTGGTCAGGGCATCAATCTGCGCCCCCAGATGCTGGGCCATCTCCCTGATCGCCTGATTCAGGTCTGATAGTTCAGGCGGTGCTTCAGGGAATTCAAGGTTGTAGAAATTCCCCGAGCGCATTTGTTGCGCTGCAATGGTGAGCTTCTCAACCGGCCTGAGTGAATGATCATAGATGATGACCGAAAGGATCACCGCCAGGAGAGTGGTAATCAAAATCACACTGGCCCACAGCCCCCATAGCGAGTTGAATCCCGGCTGGATCATCTCTGACGGCGCTTGCATCTGCACAAACCCCAGCAGACGCCCATCTGCACCTGTTACTCCCGTGACAATTGTCATCCCCTGGTCAGTGATGGCGGTATACGCACCCTCACCAGCCAGCATGGCCTCAACATCATCTGGTTCAGGCCGAGAGGGTATGGCAGCCGAAGAAGCGCCCAAAACAGCCCCCTCAGACCTAAGGAAAACGATGTCTACCCCCAGGGTGTCGGCATATTGATTTGCAATTCGGTTCAGGTTGATGGTCTCGCTTGGCCCCCCATAGAAATCAGCGGCTTCAGTTGCAATCAAGCGGGCGATATTTTCAAAATGGGCTGCCCACAGGGTTTCATGCTCTCGACGGATCAAATGTTGGCTGCTAAACCCAAAGACAGTTACCGCAACAGCGACCAGGATTAAAAATGGGACAACCCGCCGCCAACCAAAATGAAGCTGCATTCATCATCCTTCAAAACGATAGCCAGCACCCCGCACTGTGACAATCCGTTCAGGGTTGGCAG
>DKFH01000141.1:0-196 GCA_002452315.1 Anaerolineaceae bacterium UBA6801
CGACGATGAACACATACCCGTTGGAACGCGAATTTTCAAAGGGGATCGCCTCCAGGGCGGTGCGCCGCCACAGGCGGTACCCGCCGGTGGTGTCGCGGATCGGCAGGCCCAGGATCGTACGGGTGTAAGTGTTGCCAAACCAGGACAGGCCCTTGCGCCAGAACGGCCAATCCTTGTCCAGGCCCCCGCCGGGGAC
>DKFH01000141.1:345-4340 GCA_002452315.1 Anaerolineaceae bacterium UBA6801
TGCCCGGGATAGGTGGTTTTGAGATTTTCCGCCACGGCCCCGGTGCCATCCGGGCTGTTATCATCCACCACCAGGATGTGATGACCGGGAATCTGCAGCTCAAACAAGGCCGAGATGAGCACCGGCAGGTTTTGGGCTTCATTATAGGTGGGGATGACTTGAATCAGCTTCATTCGGCTCCAAACTGGCGGAAAGCGGGCCGTTGGTGGGTTTTAGAAGTGTAGAATGTGCCTCAGTTTTAACATAGCCAGCCTGGGCTGTCAAGCCGCGCACCATGCGGGGTTTCTTAAGTGTTTGTGGGTGGTCCGGGATATTTAATTGGAAATCAATATCATTCCAAATTGCTTTTTTGCAAGAATATACAAAAAATTTGGGGTACAGGCAGAATTCTGCCTCCACGGGCAACATTGTGGGTGGGGGAACAAATATTTTGTGATTGCAGGGTTTTGAATTGGATCATGTGATTCGGTAAACTTAGGTTTAATCAAATTCATTATTCAAAGAGAGGACCTCATGAGCAAGAAAAAGATAGCAATTGTTGTTTTAGGGGCTTTCCTAATCCTGGTCGGTCTGGCTGGATTGATCTCCGGGCTGGGCGGTTTGGGGTTGGTGGTCGCCATCCTTGCATTGGCAGCGGGCGTCCTGCTCCTGTTGTTCACACCGGGTATTTCGATGAATGTCGGATGGATCTTAGCAGCCGTGTACCTGATCCTCGATGGGTTGGTCGGGATCATCAGCTTTGGCTTCACCGGGCTGGGCTTGATCCTTGACATCCTGGCACTGGCGGCGGGCTTTTTGCTGCTGGTCCGGATGCCGAAGATTAAGAACAATATCGGCTACTTTTTATTCTTTATCTGGCTAATCCTGGTGGGCTTGATGGGCCTGGTGGGCCTTGGCGTGCTGGGCACGGCGGTTCCCATTGTGGCACTCGCCGCAGGCATCTTATTAATCCTGGGGATGTGAACTGCTCGAAGTTAGGACTGTAGGGCGGGGTGAGGTTTTGCACCCCGCCGTGTTGAGTGAATCGGTGCGGTCAACCCTCATCAGGGCAGGCAATAGACCGCACCCTACGGATGAAATGTCATTTGTGTAGGGCGGGGTGTGGTTTTGCACCCCGCCGATTTTTTTACCATCCACCACTCCCCGTTCACCATTCACAATTACTAAACTCTGTATATAATTGAGGCAGTATTCATCTATTCATAGCTGCTTGGGGAGGAACCATGCAAACCAATCCTGTACTGAAAAAACTCGGTTTTTCACCCGATGACCGGGTGGTGATCATCCACACCGATGANNTCGGTCGATGCCTTTGCCGACCTGGCAGATTTTGGCCTGATCTCCAGCGGGGCGGTGATGGTACCCTGCCCCTGGTTTTTACAGGCTGCCGCCTTTGCTCGAGATCACCCGAAGGCAGACCTGGGTGTTCACCTGACGCTGACGTGCGAATACGATCTTTACCGCTGGGGGCCAGTCAGCACCCGTGATCCGGGCTCAGGTTTGCTGGATGAGCAGGGGTATATGCATAAAACATCTGCGGCCGTGTGGGCGAAAGCCGACCCGGAGGCTGCTTTTGCGGAATTGGACGCCCAGGTCAGCCGGGCGCTGGCGGAGGGGATGGATCTGACCCATATCGACACCCACATGGGGACCGTGGCTCACCCGCAGCTGATCCCGGCCTACATCCAATTAGCCACGAAATATGGCTTGCCGCCGATGATCCCGCGCCTGACACCTGAGGAATTGATGGCCCAGAGCCATGCAGACCAGGCCACTGCTGAAATGGTGGCGGGGATGTTCGCATCGCTGGAGGAGATGGGTATACCGCTGTTGGACGGGATCGACGGCATGCCGCTGGATGACCCAACGGACCGGTTGGCAAAGGTCAAAGCTGCCCTGCAAGCGCTCACGCCAGGGCTGACGCATTTCATCATCCATCCAGCCAAGGACACGCCCGAACTGCACGCCATCACAGATTCCTGGCCGAGCCGGGTGGCGGATTACGAGACCTTCACCAGCGAGGCTGTGCGCGCGTTTATCCAGGATGAGGGCATCCAGGTGATTGGATACCGGGCCCTCAAAGCACTGATGCCCCGCAACAACTAGACACACTCACCACACACAACAGGGATGATGTCATGGAAAAAACCAGTACACCACAACCAATCATGCTCAGTTTCAGCTATAAATTCACCTGGGGCCTGGCTGCCCTGGGCACGTCATTGATCTCAGGGATCTACGGCGGATTATTGACCATCTTTTACCAGGATTACCTGGGCCTTAATGCCACTTATATTGGCATTGCGGCGACGGTGTATGCCTTGTGGAACGCATTCAACGACCCGCTATTTGGCTACATCACGGACCGCACGCGCTCCAAACGCGGCCGCCGCATCCCCTATATGCGTTTCACAGCGCCATTTTTGGCCTTAACTTTTATTTTGGTGTGGTTTGCGCCGCCCCAGGCCGGCCAACAGGCCCTGTTCTGGTGGATGTTGGTCACCATGCTGTTGTACGACACCTTCTACACCATTATTGGGTTGGTCTATTCCGCCTTGTTGCCGGAAGTGACCGAATCCGATGCCCAGCGCAATGATCTGCAGATCTCCAGCTCTTTGTTTGCGATGTTGGGCACTTTGTTGGGCTTCCTGATCCCCGACCTCGTCCGTCCCAAATCGGCCGGTGATTCCTATGTCCCCTTGTATGTAGCCATGATCATCGTGGCCTTGGTCAGCATGGTGCTGATCATCATCACCACGTATAAAGTAAAAGAGCGCCCCGAGTTTACGGTGGTGGATGAACCGCTGCCCTTCTGGCAGTCGATCCGCTTTACCTTCACCAGTAAATCTTTTATCGTATTAGTGGCAGAGAATTTTATGGCTATTTTGATGAGTTCCTTGCTGTTGGGCTCGATCTTCTATCTGGCGGATTATGTGTTGATGTGGCCGGCTATTCAGCTGTTGGCATTCCTGTTTGTGCCCTTGATCGCGGGGATACCTCTGACTTCATTATTCAGAAAACGATTGGGCGTCGTCGGCGCCCAGCAGGTACTGCTGGTGGTGGCGGGCGTGGCCTTGATGGCGATCGCGGTTGTACCCAAGGCGCTGATCCCGGCCTGCATCGCCCTGGCGGGGCTGGGCCTGGCCGGACCGCAGACGCTGACGAACGTCCTGTTTGCGCAAGTGGCCGATGAGGATGAAGTCCGCACCGGTGTCCGGCGGGAAGGCTCGTTCTTTGGGGTGAATGCGTTGATTACCAAACCGGCGCAGTCGATTGCTATTTGGATCATCCCCTTTATCCTCGGGCGGACCAACTTTGTCACCCGTGCCTCACAGCTGGGCGAAACCTTTCTGAACCAGCCAACTGAAGCGGTTCTGGGCATTAAGATCTTCAGTGGGGTCATCCCGGGGGCGGCCTGCTTGCTGGGCGCGCTGCTGCTGGTGTGGTATCCCCTGCGTGGGGAGTATTTAGCACGAGTGCAGGCAAGGGTGCTGGAGCTTCACCAGGAGAAAAAAGCGGTCCTGGAACAGCGTTTAGCTGGGGAAGAGGTGTGAATGATTCCAGTTCGGCCCGTCATCCGCCAGTCAAGAGCAGGAAGGGTCGGGCTGGAACATATTGCTTGATAAGGGCGATGCTTGAATCAAAACGGATCCTGAGTCGCAACTTTCAAGAATTCACGGTCGTTTGCGCTTGATCAGCTCACATTAAATTAAACCAGGGACGGTGTGACCACCGCCCCTGCATTATTAATCCTGATGATTCAGTCGAGGGTTTGTCTACTCGGCTGCCGGTTCCTCGGCCAGTATTTCTACGGGTTCGAAATCTTCTTCCTCGTATTCATAGGTTTCGACTTCGACGCCAGCGAAGAGATCCACGATCCAGCCAACGCCAAACAGCAGGGCGGCATAGACGACGTATTGCCCGAAGTTGCCCATGTGGAAGCTGACGATCTCAAACAGGCTGTCGCTGACGACGACCTGCCCCATGGCGACCAA
>DKFH01000141.1:4387-23354 GCA_002452315.1 Anaerolineaceae bacterium UBA6801
TTTTTTTTGCTCATTTAATACCAACTTTCCTTGAAATAGAAATTTTTTCATTCGGTGCGAACACACCCGCTGAATAATACCACATTGCAGCATACATCACAAATGGTTTTCCATTGGCGCTTAGAAGTGTTTAAAAGATCCCGCACCCCTGGCCAACACAGGTTCTACAATCCTGTGTTGATGAGTATGGTGTGCGGCTGTCGCATTGGTTGCCCTGCGGGGAGAAGTCCGCCTCAGGGTGTGACGGGGAGGCCGTGCTCTCGGGCGGAAGCAAACAACGCCTGGATGACCCGCATATTTCCCACGGCATCCTCGATCGGGAAGGCGGGCGGCCTGCCCTCGATGGCGTGCATGAAGTCCTCGGCCATCAGGCGGTACATGTCCACAGCGGGAAACCTGTGCGTGCGATGTTTCCCACTGACTTTCTCGACGATAAGCTTCGTTTTAACCTGGCCCATATTGAAGGCCATCGGCATTTCGAGATTACCCTCGGTCCCTGATACAAGGCAGCGTTGGCGCGGTGCCTGGTTGAAACCGCAGTCAAAGTGCGCCATCAGGCCTTCGCCAAAATCGAGAATGGCGATTAACTGGTCATCCACGCCGGTGGGTGTTGACTGCATGCGGGCATGGACCACAACCGGCTCACGCCCTGCCATCAGACGGCTGATGTTAACGCAGTAACAGCCAACGTCCATCAAGGCCCCGCCGCCCATCTCGGGGTATTGGCGGATGTTCGTTTTATCCGCCAGCACAAAACTGAAGGCCGACTCAATGGTCCTGACGTCACCGATGGCGCCATCCTGCACCATCTGGCGGGCAGTGGTGAAGCGGGGGTGGTAGCGGTACATGAAGGCTTCCATCAGCTGCACGCCGTTGGCTGTGGCGGCCGCGATCATCTCTTCGCACTCTGCAGTATTCAGTGCGAGGGGTTTTTCACACAGGACGTGTTTGCCTGCTTCGACGGCTTGAATTGTCCAGGGTTTGTGCAGGTGATTGGGCAGCGGGTTGTAAACTGCGTCAATCTCGGGGTCGGCCAGTAACGCGTCATAGCTGCCATAGGCCTTGGGGATGCCCAGCTGATCGGCAAAGGTTTGGGCATGGTCCTCACGCCGGCTGGCCATGGCTGTGACCCTGGCCATGGGGGAGGACTGTAAAGCAGGGATGACCGCCGTGCGGCCGATTTTGGCTGTGCTGAGGATTCCCCAGCGGATAACTTTGTTCATAAAACCTCCATCGCGTTTAGGCGCATATCTGTGGTCAATTTTATTGATCGTTATCTGAGCGCTTGAACAGGAATCCCAGGCCGATCAGCGTGGCCAGGGCGATCAGGATCACCCAGGGTCGTTCAACCACCCACAGCAGGGCGGTAAAAACGGTCCGCAGCCACCGCACCTGGCCGGCCTTCTCCGGGATGGGGGCGGGCTGCTCCCAGTCGAAGGTGGTGAGCCTGGAAAGGAAGCCCTGCTCCACGCAGCCCTCCAGGCTGAAGATATGGATGGGCTTACCCTGCATGACGCACAGGCGCAGGTCTCGGGTAAATTCCGCCCAGGTGAGGGGTTCGGGGGTGGTCCCGCCTGGCAGGTCGACGCCGCCGCCGGTGACTCCCACGCCAACCGCATCTGCTTCGGGGGCATAGCTCCACAGGGCGGCATCACCGTGCGGCCGCAAGAAACTGGTGTAGAGCATCAGCACCTCGCGCTCGGTTTCCAGGTCCACCAGCCCGAGGGTGCGCTGCAGTACGGTGGCGCGGGCGCGGCGCTCATCAGTGATTACCGGCAGGTGATAGCTCTCCACAGGGTAGCCTTCGGTGTGGATCAGGTCAATCAGGGCTTGATAGCTGCGCCGGGCACCGGCCACCCGCTGTTTGTCGGTGAATTTCCGCCACAGGCGGCGTGCCAGCCCCTGACCCTCTTTGCCGCTGATGATGGCACGCATTTCATTGATATCCATCTCGATATCCAGGCCAACCCCGGCCCATTCCAGCTCATGCTGTGTGGTCCAGGCTTTAAATTCCACGTAGCGGGCGGCGGCTTTGTCGTGGTTGTCGATATTGAACCAGTAGCCCTCTTCCTCCGGAAGCAGTAACCAGGCGATCACCGGGACACCGGCCTGGTTAAGCCGTTTGACCAGCTTGGCACGGGCATCGGAAAAATCCAGGATGCCCAGGCTGAGGGTTGCGTTGAGGGCTTTGAGATCGTCGATCACAAAACGGCCGTCAAAGAGCTTGGCCAGGGGTTCAGGGTGCAATTCACAAAAAAAGGTCAATGGGGGTTGTGACATAGGGTAGCCTCCAAATTATTGCTCGTTATCCAATCTAAACGATACCATCAAGATTAAATTCAATCTTCCGGGAAGGGCGGGATGCAGCCCTCGCTCATGAGCACATCGGTGACAGCCTGGGCGGCACCGATCATCGCCTGGGCCCGGTCAAGCAGCTGATCAAAGCTTAGCTGCACCTGGGCGATGCCCTGCGCCTGGGCTTGCAGGCCGACGGCGGCCGCCTGCAAGGGATAGATGGCCATCTCGGTCAATGGGGGCAGGATATGATCAGCATCCAGGTCGGCGGTACCCCAATCGGCCAGGGCGGCAGCGGCGGCAAAGCACATCTCCTCGGTGATGGTGCTGGCGCGCACATCCAGCGCCCCCCGGAAGATGGCCGGGAAACACAGTGCGTTGTTGACCTGGTTGGGGAAGTCCGAGCGGCCGGTGGCGACCACGGCCGCACCGGCGGCTTTGGCCTCCCAGGGCCAGATCTCCGGGACCGGGTTGGCGCAGGCGAACACGATCGGGTCGGGCGCCATGCGGGCTACCCATTCGGGCTGGATGATCCCCGGACCGGGGGCAGAATAGGCGATGACCACATCCGCATCGGCCATGGCCTCCGGAATGCCGCCGATAACGCCGCCAGGATTGGTGGTCTGGCATAGCGTCCAGGCGGGGGAGAAGGGGGGCAGGTCATCCCGGTGTTTGCCCAGGGTGCCGCCCGCGTCCACGATGATCGTCTTGGCCGGGTCAACGCCCCAGGCGAACAGCAGCCGGGCGATGGCCACGCCAGCCGCGCCAGCGCCGATCAGCGCCAGGCGGATCTCGGCTTTGTCTTTGTCCACCAGCTTGAGCGCGTTCATCAAGCCGGCCAGGGTGACGGTGGCCGTGCCCTGCTGGTCATCATGCCACACGGGGATGCGGGTCGCTTCCCGCAGGCGGTCGAGGATTTCAAAACACTTGGGCTGGGCGATATCCTCCAGGTTGATCCCGCCGAAGCCCGGCTGCAGGCGCAGCACGGTCTCGACGAAGTCTTCGGGGTCAGAGGCATCCAGCACGAGGGGCACCGCGTCCACACCGCCCAGGTATTTGAACAGCAGGCTCTTGCCCTCCATGACGGGCAGGCTGGCTTGCGGGCCAATATTGCCCAGGCCGAGCACCCGCGAGCCGTCGCTGATCACGGCGATGGTATTGCCGATATTGGTCAGCTCGTAAACCCTGCCGGGGGTTTCGGCAATCGCCTGGCAGGGTGCGGCCACCCCGGGCGAGTACCAGATGGAAAAATCCTCCAAACCTCGCACAGGGACCTTGAGCTGGGTGGCCATTTTACCGCGGTAATAGGCGTGCCCCAGCATGGCATCGGCGGCGGGTTTAGCAGCCTTTTCGAGCCGGCGTTGTAGTTCTTGTGGGTTGGGGGGTTGATTGGTCATGGACGCTCATTTCTGCGCCTGGGGTAGGCGAAAATTGATGTGGTGGCCTAATTTTACCATTTTGGTGAATGGTAAATTTGGAATTAGGTATTTGGTAATAGGGACTGGGTCGTTATTCGGCACCATTGTTGAGAGTTGGTTGCTCTGACGAAGAATCAACTTATCCAAAGGGCTGGTAATCGAAAGATCAGTCATTTTCAACCTGCAAAGAGGACTTGCTTGTAAGACAGGCCAAAGCCGAAGGGATAGAGCGGGTTTTGGCTGTCAAAGGGGACATCGGCGCGCTGGGTACGGACGGCTTCCATAGAGGATGGCAGTTCGAAGGGTAGCCGGCCTTCGGGGGCGGCCTCGCCGAAGATTGCTTGCATAACGGCTTCATCGCTGGCGCCGAAATCGGCCAGGAGCGCCGTCGCGGCTGCGTTGATCTCCGGAATGACCGCTGGCCGGTCCAGTTCGATCACCACGATGGCGGGTTTGATGGCCAGCAGGCGTAAGAGGGCTGCTTTCTGTTTGCCTTTGAAGTTCAGGTCGCCATGGTGGAAGCTGCGCGCAAAGGGGATCTCCGAGTCAACCGGCTCCCAGGGCGCGCTCAAGCGCAGGAGGATGAGGTCTGCCTCCTCTGGGGTGGCGGCCAAGTCAGCATACTGGCGGACGGCATCCTCGGAGATATTCTCGATGTAAAGCGAGGGTCTACCGCCCAGGGGCAGGGTTTGGCGGTCATTTTTCAACAGCGTCATCGCCCGGCACTGCGCGGCCACGCCCGCCGCCAGGGCATCTGGGTTCCCGATCACCTGCCGGACGAGTTCGGGATCGCTGAAGGGGTTGTCGAACAGCCCCAGCGTGAATTTCAGCCGTAGCACCCGCCGCACGGCCTGGTTCACCCGCTCAATGGGGACTAAGCCCGCCTGCACTGCCTCGACCAGGTAGGCCGGACAGCTCTCGCCGCCGAGCATGTCCACACCCGCATTGAGGAGCTTGGCGACCCGCTCAACCTCGGGTAGGTGTTCCACACCCCAGGCCCGCGCAGGCCAGGTAAAGTCGGGGGTGACCAGGTCGGTGACCAGCCCCCAATCGCTGCACACGACGCCATCGTAGCCGTATTTTTCGCGCAACAGCCCGGTGATGATGGCGCGGTTATAGGCCATGCCAACGTTTTCATCGGTCTGGTTGATAGGAACGCCATAGTACGGCATGATGGCGGCGGTGTTGGCCTTGATGGCGGCTTCAAAGGGGACCAGGTGGTACTCAAAATTGTCTCCGGGATAAATTTGGCCCTTGTGGAAGGTAAAATGCGGGTCGAGGCCTTCTTTTTGGGGGCCGCCGCCGGGAAAGTGCTTGGTCATACAGGCCACGCTTTCAGGCCCGAGGAAATCGCCCTGGAAGCCGGCGATGTAAGCGGCGCCCAGCCTGGCGCTGAGCCGGGCATCTGCGCCAAAGGTGCCGTTGATGCGCGACCAGCGCGGCTCGGTGGCCAGGTCAATTTGGGGGTGCAGGGCTACCCGGATGCCCACGACCAGGTATTCCTGGCGGACTATATCCCCGAATTGACGCACCAGCACCTCATCACCGATGGCACCAAAGCCCAGCGGCTGGCACCATTGCGAGAAGTCCTGGGCTTGCAGTTTGTAGATTGAGCGGCTGAAGTGGTTGCGGGGGTCAGAGGCGATCGTGACTGGAATACCCAGGCGGGTCTCCTCGGCATACTGTTGCAGGTGATTATGCCAGCGGGCCACGATCGCCGCACCGGGCACCTCCCACAGGTTGAAGTGGTTCATCAGGTGGTTTTCCATCTGGGTTTTGGCCGCCAGGCCAAACCCATCGGGGATGGGTCGATCTTCTATTGAAGCATCCGGGTTGACCACCGCGCCGTTGATGAACAGCAGGCCGGCTTTTTCCGCCAGTGTCATCTGGGAAAGCAGGTCTGTGACGCGCGCTTCGATCGGCTGGCGCGAGTCTTCATAGATATCCAGCACGCCGTTCTTGTTCAGGTCCCGGTAGGTGAAGCCATTTTGGGTAAGCAGCAGGCGGGAAAAGCGCTGGAGGAGGTGTGGTTTGTGGCTCATGGGTCGGGCTCCTGGATGGGTGGACTGTTATGGGCCATTATAATCGGATATGGGGGTTGGGTGGCTGGCTCAGTCGACCTAATATGCTAAAATGGGGTAAAAGGCATGCAGTAGTATAGTAAAGGGAGACCATCATGAGCAATGACTTTGTGAAAACCTTAATGGAGCACATCATGGAAGCCACAATGATCCCCAAAGCACAAATTGAGCGCGCTGTGGGGCCAATCTTGAGCATGTTTTTGCCGGCTGTGCTGACGGAAACATTTCGAACTGACCCGGTGCTATCCGGGAGGATCGAAATGGTGTGCCCGGAATTTCCACTTAAAAAAACACATAACCGCCAATCGACCAATATCGATTGGCTGATGTACCATCCAGGTCGCAAAATGCTGCTGATGGTTGAGCTGAAGACTGCGGATACCTCGGTCAATGATGTGCAGAATGCCATTTACCGGCAGGTGCAGGACCGGGTCAGGCAGCAAGGCGGTGAATTCCTGGTAACTGATCTTGAGGTGTTGCGTGATGCTTCGAAGGAATCCGGGAAATATCAATACCTTTTAGAACAACGCATCGCGCCTTTCCGCAGTCAGATCAGCACCTGCCGGGAGGCACGGCTGATCTACCTGGTGCCCAAAAGCGCACAGCGCAAGGTGATTGGGCACGCCGACGCCGTGCTGACCTTTGGCATGCTGTCTGATGCCATCAGCGGGCCTTACGCCGAGGAGTGGAAGGTCATTCATGCTGCCCTGTGTGGGCTGGACGTGCTTTCACAGCGCTCACGCAACCAGGAATTTATGGGCGAATCGGTCCCCCTGGCTGGAATGAATTACCAGGACAAGATGCCCTTGGATGCGATCCTTGATTTATGCTCAGCGCGCGGTGACGCGATTGTGGTTGGCTTCTCAGGTGGGAGAACTGCGTTAGAAAACCGCCCATTGGATGAGCTGGTCGGGCGGCAGTATAAGTGGGATGAGGTTAAGGGTGGACGGGGCAAGAAAGACCCGCGCAACTGGATCCCTGGCAAGACCTTTGCCTGGGTGGTCACAAGGAAAATAGCCCGCAGTGAGGGTACTGGCCAAACACCGGCCCGGAAGCCAACAAAACGCTCGGTTAATTGGTCTGGAATGGTGAAATTCGACGAGATGGTTGCGCTGTGCCAGCAGCATGGGGACGACATTCTGATTGGGTTCACAGGCGGCAGGCCGGCGTTTGCGAATTCAACGCTGGTTGACCTGAAAAACCGACAGCATTACAAGTGGGACTATGCCAGCAGCACCGCCAAAAGGACAAGGGCAAACTGGCTGACAGGCAAAACGGTATTGGAACTGCTGAGACAGTATCATGGGTATGAGGGTTAGATAGGGAATCGTGGTAGGTTGGCCCGGGACGGGTCTTGTGGGTTGTATCCTTACGCATCACACCACCATTCACTCCTGTCCCGTGTTGCTCGTTGAATCTACTATTCGCGCAATTTTTCGCTGCCGCGAGGCATGGGGGATGCGATTATAATCAAGACCAGTCGACACACGAACTGGAGCACATCTTATGGCCAAGACCTGGACCCCGATCAAGGGCGTCATCCCCCCGATGATCACACCCTTTGATGAACATGGCGAGATCAATCAGCGCGCGTTTATCCATAACCTCGAAAAATGGAATGCGGACAAGCTGGCCGGCTATCTTGTGATCGGTTCCAACAGCGAAACCGCCTTTTTGACCACCGAGGAGAAACTGGCCCTGGTGAAATTGGCGGCTGCGTATCGCCAGCCCGGACGGCACCTGATGGCCGGTACGGGTTGCGAATCCTTACGAGCGACGATTGCCTTCACACAAGCCTGTGCTGACCTGGGCGCCCAGAGCGCGCTGGTGCTCACGCCGCATTACTATGACCGCGTCATGGATAGCGAGCATCTGGTCCGGTTCTACACCCAGGTGGCCGACCGCAGCCCGATCCCCATCTTAATTTACAACGTCCCGATGTTCACCCATGTCAATATCGCCCCCGATGCCATCGAAATCCTCTCGAGGCATCCCAACATTGTCGGCATGAAGGACAGCACCGGGAATATGCCCCAACTGGCCACGTTTCTGCGCGTCGCCGATGAGGGTTTCCAGATTTTTGTGGGCACCGCATCCGCCTGGTACCCGGCCCTGTGTATGGGCGTCAAGGCGGGGATTCTGGCACTGGCCAACTGCTTGCCCAATGACTGTGCGCTCGTGCAGGAGGCTTATGAACAGGGAAACCTGGACCAGGCCTTCACCCTCTACCAGGCCTTGTATCCGGTGAACAATGCGGTCACCACGCAGTATGGTGTACCGGGACTCAAATACGCCTGTGATCAGGCTGGCTATATCGGCGGGCTGGTCAGGAGCCCATTATTGCCGCCCTCTGATGCGGCTAAAGCGCACATCCGTCAAGTGCTTGATGAGGCAAATGTGAAAATTCAATCCATTAAGGATGATTAACGAATTGGAGGTACATGATGGATAAACTGGTTATGATTCCGGGCCCGACACCCGTTGCCCGGTCCATTCAAGATCAAATGGGGCGCGAGATCCAGGCGTTTGGTGATCCGCGCTTTGTGGCCGATTATAAAGAAGTGATCGCTGCGCTGGGCAGGTTGCTCAATTGCAGCGGGAAGACCTTTGTGATCCCGGGCACCGGCACACTGGCGATGGAAATGGCGCTTGCTAATATAACCCGCGCTGGCGACCCTGTATTAATCATCAGCCACGGCTATTTTGGTGACCGGTTCGTCGAAATCTGCCAGCGCAAGGGGTTGGATTGTGATGTCCTCACCTGTGAGTGGGGCGAAATTGTCCCCCTGGACCGTATCGAAGCACAATTGGCCGCAAAACCCTATGCCGTCGTCACGGTCACCCATGTGGATACGAGCACCGGGGTTTGCGCGCCCTTGGAGGCCATTGGCGAGCTGATGCAGGGCTATCCAGATACGCTGCTGATTGTGGATGGCGTGTGCGCAACAGGCGCTGAACGGGAGGATTTTGATCAGATGGGCATCGATATCCTCTTCACGGGCACCCAAAAGGCCTTTGGGGTGTGTCCGGGGATGTTGATGTTGTGGGCCAGCGAAAAGGCGCTGCAGAAGCGCCTTGCGTTGGGGTCTATCCCAGAATATTATGTCGATTTTCAGAACTGGATGCCGATCATGGCGGATCCCGGCAAGTATTTTTCCACGCCGGCCATCAACCTGGTGTGGGCACTCAAGGAAAGCCTGCGGCTGATCGACCAGCAGGGGCTGGAAGCACGCTATGCCTGGCACCAAAAGAATGCCGCGGCAGTGCACCAGGCCATGACTGCGCTGGGATTTTCGATCCTTGCCAACCCGGGTTATCGCGCGGTCACCCTCAGCAACCTGATTTATCCCGAGGGGATGGCGGACCAGGATTTTCGCGCCAGGCTGTATATTGAAGGCGTTGTTGTGGCCGGCGGGCTGGGGCCTTATGCAGGACGCTTGTTCAGGCTGGGTCATATGGGCCATATCACCAGCGACCATATGGTGAGGGCGATCGCGGCGATTGAGCGCACCATGGCTTATTTCGGGAAACTCCCCCAGCCCGGCATGGCGTTGGGAACCTATTTGTCGGCGATGATGGCACCGTCTAGAGTGGCGTGAGTGGTGGGTTGGCACAAAACGGGCCTTCAGGTCAAATCTATGGCACACCAAGGTACTTGCTTCATCTTATTTGATCATGCCAACCCACTCTATGGCACTTACCCAATACCCAATACCTGATCCCCAATTCCCAATACCGATTGTCCATTCACCACTCACCAATATTGGCTATAATGATAGTGGTCAACCTTCATTGAAAACGGGAGTTTTTCACGCATGACGCCAGACACAAAAAAGGCCAACCTGGTCAGCATCAAAGCAGGGTATGTTCTTGGCCTACTGGTCATCCTGCACAGCCTGTTTTTTTTGGTGTACTTGTTTGCGGTGGGCTTATTCCGCCAGACGATGGATGGTTTCCTTTCCGGGCTGATCGGCATAACGCTCCCTTATGTGACGCTGGTGATGGTCCTGGTGGCGTTGCTCTTGCTGGCGACGGCCATCCGCTTTTGGGGGCTGCGAAAAGTGCTGAATGGCGGTCAGAGGCACCCTTTGGTGCCGGACGGTCTCTTTTTTGCTGTGTGGTTCTTATTTTTACTCGGTTTCTACGCTGCCTTTTACGTCATCTTTCAGCAAGACCCCAGCCAGAAAGGCGTGGTGCGGCATTTGCTGAGCCTGACTCGCCTGGGGGGTGATGCCCTGTTGTTCCTGATGGCCGCGGTGTGGCTGCGCCGCCTGGTGCTCTTTTTACGGGGGAAGCAGCAGGATGCCGATCCGCGCTGGCCCTGGACAGTTGGGATCACATTGACCCTGGTCGCGCTGGTGGGGTTGTGGTTGGTGCCGGCGCTGTTCCCGCCCAGCTGGGCTTACCAGGGGGATCTGCCGACCAAGCCCGCCCTGATTGCCCACCGCGGTGCATCGATGCTTGCCCCGGAGAACACCCTGGGCGCCCTGGACCTGGCTAAGACGTACCAGGCTCTGGGGTTTGAGACTGACCTGCGTATCAGCCTGGATGGTGTGCCTTTTCTAATGCACGATGAAACCCTGGCGCGCACGACGAACATCGCCGAGGTCTTCCCCGAGCGCGTTGATGAGCGCGCTTCCAGCTTCACGCTGGAGGAGCTTAAAACCCTCAACGCCGGGTTGTGGTTCATCCAGAAGGATCCCTATGGGACGATCAAACGCGGGGCTGTTACGCAAACCCAGTTGAGCATCAACCAGGGCCAGGTGATCCCGACCTTCGCTGAAGCCCTTGAGCGTGTCGGTGAACACGGCATGGTAATTATGTTTGATATGCGGGACCCGCCTGCAGATCACCCCTATTATGAGGAATATTTTTCGATCGTGCTGGAGCAAAGCCTGGAGGCGCGCCTGACCAGCGATGTTTGGTTCCTGCTTAGCCAGGAGCAGCTGCCGATCGTCCTGGAGCGTGCCCCGGGCATGACGCGGGTGGCCGGCGTATCGAGCAGCGCGCTGCCAGCCCCGGACGCCCTGCTGGAATTGGGCTATGAGATCGTCAACGTGGATACCGGCATTTCCACGGCGGATATTCGCGCCTACCGGGCACAAGGGCTGGGTGTGAATGTTTACACGATTGACGAACCCTGGCTGTTTTCGCAATTCTGGCTGGCGGGGGTCACTTCGGTCACGACCAACAATATCCACACCCTCAGCCTGCTTGACCGGCCGTTCTTAAATGTTCCCTATGCCCGTTATGTGCTCTTTTGGGGCTTGTTTGGCATCATCCTGGCCATCTGGCTGGCGAGCAGTCAGCCAGAACCTGAGCCGGTCAGACCTGAAGAAACGGAACCCCCCAACCTGCTGGATTTTGATTTTGGCCCGGATGTGACCATTATTCAAGACGCCGATTGGCATGAGGGCGATGACCCTGACGATGGAGCGCCAATGCCAACAGAAATCGATCCGGAGCTGGCGGAGGACGAACCACAGGAATGAGTGGAAGGCGACGAACCTTTATTGCAAAGTCTTTAAAATGAGAGAAAGCAGGATCGATGGCTAACATACTAGTGGTCGGCAGTATCAATATGGACCTGGTGGTGCGCGTTCCCAATGCACCTGTGCCCGGCGAGACCGTCATGGGCGGTGATTTCGAGACCTTCCCGGGCGGCAAGGGCGCCAACCAGGCGGTCGCCGCCGCGCGCATGGGCGGAAAAGTCACCATGGTGGGGCGTGTGGGCAATGATGACTTCGGGAACACCCTCATCCAGGGTTTGGTGGAAAACCAGGTCAAAACCACCTTTGTCACCAAGGACTCGGATGCAAAAACCGGCATCGCGCTGATCGCGGTGGCAGAGAGCAGCGAGAATCTGATCGTAGTCGCCCCGGGCGCCAACATGCGGGTCTCGGTTGAGGATGTGTACAAGGCCAGTGACCTGTTGCGCGAGATTGACCTGCTGATGGTGCAGCTTGAAATTCCCTTGGAGACGGTGACAGCCGCCGTGGAAATGGCCCACGCGGTCAACATCCCCGTGGTGTTGAACCCGGCCCCGGCCCAACCCCTGCCGCCATCGCTGCTGGCGCAAGTGGACGTTCTCACACCCAACGAGAAGGAGCTGGCCTTGCTGACAGGTGAGGAAGATCTCGAACGCGGGATTGAGATCCTGCGCGGGTGGGGCGCGAGGAACGTGGTCGTCACCCTGGGCGCGCAGGGCGCCCGCCTGGTCACCGAGACCGCTGACCAAACCCTGCCGGCATTTAAAGTCACCCCGGTGGACACAACTGCGGCGGGTGACGCCTTCAACGGTGCGCTGGCGGTGGCTTTGGCCGAGGGTAAGCCCTTGCTAGAGGCTGTGCGCTATGGCACAGCGGCTGGCGCGCTGGCTACGACGCAAATCGGCGCGCAGCCCTCGCTGCCAGACCGAGAAGCAGTTGACGATTTGCTGGCTCGCGGGATCTCTGACTGATCTGAAGGCTGAGACAATGAATGGAAAGACATTGGGATTCGAAACAGCAGCGAAAGATTTGTTTGTTGGGCCATATAACTGCGCGCAGGCGGTGCTGGGCGCTTTTGCCGGTCATTTTGGGTTGGACCGGTCGACTGCCTTCAGGATCGCCACGCCCTTCGGCGGTGGGATTGGGCACAGCGGCCGGATGTGCGGTGCGGTCAGCGGCGCGCTGATGGTGATCGGGCTGGACCGGGGTGTCTCCGTCTATGCCCCCGAGGAAAAAGAGGCCTGTTACGCCCTGACCCGGACGTTTCTCGGTCGTTTCACCGCCCAGCACGGGTCCGTTGACTGCCCGGCCCTGCTGGGGGTGGACATCAGCGACCCAGAGGTGCTTGAGGGGGCACGCCAGCAGGATTTGTTTCAGACGGTCTGCACGACCTTTGTCGGAAATGCCGCCAGGATGGCTGCCGAAGTATTGGGGCTAGAATCGTGAGCGTGGAGCCAAGTATTTACAATAAAGAAGAAGTGAAATCACATGACGAATTCAACGGTATCAAGAAAAAGTAAAAGTCCGATTACAAGGCTTGAGCGGTGGATTGCCGCGCTTGAGGCGAAGTTTTCCGGTAAATGGTGGATCGAAGTAGGCCTGCTTGGCATCGTGTCGATCGTGATCGCATTCCTTTTCGGCCGCTACGCCCGCGGGGGCGCTAACTCGTCCGATATCACCCTGTACCTCAACCTGGGGCTGAACGGCATCAAGATGCCCTTTGTGCTCAACCGCTATTTCCACATCTTTGCCCAGCAAATCTTTGTCTGGCTGGCACCTAATCCCCTGGAGGGCTATCATGCGTTTTGGGGCTTTTTGGTCGGCCTGAACACCTTTATGATTTATCTGACCGCACGCAAGATTCGCAAGGGCAACACCGTGTTACATGCCATTTTAGCGGTGATGTTTTTCTTTGGGATGTCGGTGATCGGGGATGTATCGGGTGTGATCGTCGTTGACCTGACCGCCATGACGATGCTGATGGCGGTTTTTATGCTGTATGTACTCTCGATGAACAAAGGGCATGCTAATCCCTGGTTGGTAGGCGCGATTGGCTTTCTGCTCTACCTGGCCTTCAAAACCAAGGAGACCACTTTGCCGGTGGCTGTTTTGCTGCTCGGGCTGGGGTGGATTGGGGAGGATGGCTTTAGCTGGCGGGGTTTGCTGAAGAATTGGCTGTGGGTTGCCTGCGGGGTGGCAGGGGGTATGGTCTTTTTTGGGATCCTGAGCTGGTTCATCCTGGGGGACCCATTTTTTGGCCTGCGGGTCAGCGAATGGGTGGAATTCCGCAACACCTACGCGGTGTATTCATCGCGTGTGCTGGACACCCTCAATGCCCTGGGGGACGGCAATATCGACGACTGGTACCAGGGCTACTGGTTCCAGGTCACATTGCTGCCGTTCCTGCTGTACCTGATCAGCGGGATCAAAGGCAGCCGGGATGCCTATGTTCCCCGCAAGCTGCTGTACCTGGTGCCCCTGGCTTATGCGGTGTTTATGCTGATCTCGATCAACAACCGGCTGGGCTATGAGCTGCGCTTTGGGCTGCCCGTCTTACCGGTCTTGAGCGTCTTAGCTGTCCAGTTTATTGACCTGAAAGCGCCTGAAGGGGAGCGGGTCAAGTACTGGGCTGTTATGGCAGCGGGGCTGGCGGTGGCTTTTGGGATCCGGTTGGTGCTGCGCCTGGTCGTCCCGCCCATGGGCTGGGACCTGGGTGCGGTGATCCTGCTGATGTATTATCCTTTGCTGTTGACGCTGCTGTTTGTGTCGTTGATCCTGTTTCATGACCAGGCCTACTGGGATTTGGTGAATTTCCTGGTGGTGTTCTCCCTGTTGCTCTCGCCGATCGCCTCCAATTACCGGGCAATGTTTGTGGTTCGGGAGAATGAAGCCAGCTTTGCAGAGGTGATCAAGCCGTTGATGGATTTTGAAGAAGAGATCCAGTTCACGCCCGGGATGCGGTTCTATGCCACCAGCAACACGTTTGAAAAGGCCAAGCTGCGCATGGCAAAGGACTACAATGAGCTGCTGGCGTTGTTTAATGTCCTTTTTGATGCCAGTGCAACCGCGGAGAACTTCACCTATGCCGAGAACCCGCAGGATATTCCTGGCGATATCACCGCTGAGATGTATGATTACGTGTTGATGACAGATGAAGAGTGGGTGGCGATGTTAGCCGACGAAGCAGGGATGCTAAGGGTGCGCGAGCTTTACCAGCCGAAGTCCAGCCCGTTTGGTGGGTTTGTGTTGCTGACGGCATTGGAGTGAGCTTTTATCATCCTGGGGGTGTTACCACATCGTTTGTGGGTGGATATTCGTAGGGCGCGCTCCGGTTCTGAGCGCACCATTTCTTAATTCAGAGTCCGCTGTAACCCCGTAGAGTTGGTGCGCACACGAGCCGTGCGCACCCAACAAGAGATTCGAAAATCTCATTTATTCGTGGGGTGCGCTCCGAATTTGAGCGCACCATTTCTCCTGCGTTTATTCCCATAGACCAAAGTGCGAGACGGAGCAAGCGGAGTGGGACCATGCACCATTCACACTTCACAAACCACGATTGAAAAATCTCCTCACTACCCCCCAAAATTTATCCCTGGCAATAATTGCCACTGCCCGTAGATGATACCACCGGCGGCGGGGATGCCAACGCGCCAGGTCGATGCGGGTAAAAAACCGGTCGCGATACTTTGGTTTGGGCGTGGGGCGGGCTAAATTGGGCGGGAAGGGACGCACGGTGGTGATGGGGCGCACATTAGCCGCTGGGCTGACCGACTGCAGCAGTTGGTGCCCCTTTTCACTGTTGACCAGGAGCAGCGAGGTGCCCTGGCCATCAAACAGCTCCGGGTGGTGCTGTTTGACCCCCCAAAAATCGCCCAGGGTCAGATCCCCCTGTCGCTGGGTGCTGGCATACTTGCACACATAGCAGCAGGGGCGCAGGCTGAGGTTGGCCAGGAACAGGGCGTAATACGCATCCAGGGGAGCATAGGTCAAGGTGCGATCCCCGTCAAAATCTACCGCCAAATACAGCTCAAGGGGGCCTTTCCAGCCCTTGGCTTTGGTGCGGAAGTCGATATTGGTGATCGGCTTACCGTGGGCCTGGGCCAGCGCTGAAAAATGGCTCGCGAACAGGTCTGGTGAGGGCACCCCGTGGCAGATGATGTCACAGGTGAACAGGTTGGCGTGCTTTTCTTGCAAAAACAAATGCAGCCCGGCTACCTGGCAGGGCGTGCCGGTGAACAGCACCGGCCTTCCGGTTAAAAGATCCTTATTAACCTCGGGAAAGATGTGCACCGTGCTGCTCTGGACGTATTTAGATTTGCGTAAGGGTGCCAGGTCTGCTGCGGCGTCGACGCGGGCATGTTCCACCGTCATGCTATCAAAATTGTACCTGGCGCCATAGACAACGCCGCCCTTGGCCAGGATTTGATCGGCCGCCAGGCTGAAAAAGCCGCCTGAGCTGCTGTTGTGCCGGATATGCTCGTCAAGGTTGAAGCCAGCGTAGAAGACAGGTGAGCCTAAGAATTGCGCCCGGTCGCGGTCGTTCAAGCCGGGGCAGCTCTGGATGCACTTGTCGCAGTCGATGCACGCTGCCTGGTCAACGAGAGGGTAGGCGAAGCCTTCAGGGTCGCTTGTAAAGGTGATGCAGCTGGTTGGGCAGACGTTCACACACACGCCGCACCCATAGCAGCCCTCCTTGGGCAGGATGGCGATGTTTTGCGGATGGTTCATGCGAGGCTCCTCCGGATGTAATCCAGGGAACGCTGGATTTCCGCTTGGAGCAGCGGCTCGACCCGGCTGTAATCAACTGGCTGGAGCTCCGCCACGGGCTGATCGATGATCCGATCGGAGAGGTTGAGCTTTTCCAGCAGGGAGGTGATGCGCCCGGTCTTTGCCGCCGGCAGGAGGGTGTAGAAGGGCTTGTGAAACAGGATGCTGAACAGGGTGCCGTGAAACGAGTCGGAGAGCACCAAGTGAGCATGGCGGTAATAGGCAAGGAAATCGGTGGGGGAGATTCGGCCCAGCTTGACCACCTGGCCGCGCCCCTGGAAGGTCGGGTAAGGTGAGATCAGCGCCACCCGCATGTTTTGGTCCCGCGCAAACTGCAACGCGGCCTGGAGAAGGGTTTTATTGGGAAAGAGCTGGTAGACCAAGATGTACTCACTGTCCATTTTGGTTTCACCCGCGATGTGGTCCCATGCCTCCCCGGCCAAAAGCATGCAGGGGTCGACGACACACTCAACCTCGCCGTCAAGCAGCGGCAGCAGGGTCTCCTCCCGGACAGATACGGCGTCAAAGTTTTGGATCAGGCGGTTGATGGTCTGCCGTTCTTCGGACGTGAGCTGATCCTTGCCAACGCTGGCGGCGTAGGCGATCTTTTTGGCGGGGGTCGAAAACTGACCGAAGTAGAGCGGGTCAAACCCATTGGAGAGGTCGGGGTTCCATATCTGGTCGCTGCCGAAGAAGAGGTAGTCATACCGGCCTGCATCGGCGGCGAACTCCGCCAGGGTGTGATAGGGCCGCGGGCTGAGCTGGAGATAGTGCCTTTGAAATTGGCGATAGATCCGGATATTCTTGAGTGGGGTTTGGAAAGTAAGTGCGTAATAGAGGCTCTTGATCAGGTTGCGCTTGAACACGCCGCGGTTGCGGTAATCCACAACTTCGGTGTCGCAGCCCAACCCCTGGAGGGTTTTCATCAGTGCATAGGTCTGCAAGGCAGCGCCGTAATTTTCGGCGTTATGAAAGGTGATGATCCCGGCTCGTTTGGTCAATCGGTAATCCTGTAGGTTTTCAGCTTAATAAGGAAGAAACATGCAGATGATCCGTGTAAGACACTTGGTGTCCTGGTTTATAGCGCCAAGGCACTCAGGGGCCTTTGATGTGAGAATCCTTTCCAGATAAATGCTCCTGAAACAGGGCGCGGATGGAATGCAGGGTGATCCCGGTGGAGAATAAGCTCAGCCCGATCAGGCACAGCAGCACACAGATCATGGCGTAGCCGATGGCCAGCTGCCCATAGATGCGGTAACGTTCGATGACGATCAGTCCCCAGATGAGGCCGGCCAGCAGACTGACCAGCCCGGGCATGCTGAAGTAGAGCAGGGGTCGGTATTGGGCGGTAAGCCTGAGAATGCCCGTCAGGACCGTGGCGCCCTGCCGCCAGGGGGAGCGCTTTTCCTTATCCAGATACTGGATAGTGACGGGCACATCGATCATTCTGAGGTTGTGCTGCGAGGCTAAAAACTGCATCTCGGATTCGACCGAAAAGTCAGATGAGGTGAAGGTGAGTGCCTGGTAGGCACGCGGCGAGAAGGCCCGGTAACCACTCTGGGAATCGGAGGCTTTTACGCCTGAAAAGGCACCGGTGAGGAAGTTCATCACCTTGTGCCCGGCTTTGCGGTGTGAAGGGGTGTTGGAGGTGCCATCCAGGTAGCGTGAGCCGATGACGATATCCGCCTGCCCAGCCAGGATGGGCTGCACGACCCGCTCAAGCTCATCGGGCAGGTGCTGACCGTCAGCGTCGATGATCACGATGGCATCAGGGGCGGTTTGGCGGATATGCGACAAACCCGCGTTGAGCGCCGCGCCCTTGCCCTGGTTGGCAGGCAGGCGCAGGACTTCAGCGCCGGCCGCACGGGCGATCTCGGCGGTGTCGTCACTGGAGCCGTCATCTACCACCAGGATATCCACCGGGCGGCGTTTGAGCCCGAGCACCACCGAGCCGATGAAGCGCGCTTCGTTAAAGGCGGGGATGACCACGCACACCTTGTGGCTGGCGAGGTCCAGCGGCTGTTGGGGCTGAGGAGATGATTCTGATTGATTGATTGCAGTGGGTTGCGTTTTCATCGTATCGTTTTACCTCTTTATGATGATAGCATAAAACGTAAAATCTAGCAGGTTGTTTTACCTCAAAAATGCGAGGCCAGACGATCTCAACCCAGGCGCCCTGAGCTGGGCTACTTGCCATGAACGCACACAGGATAGGCACTGTTACGGGTCTTTTTTCCTTAAAAATTAGCAAAAAGAGACCAAGAATTAGTCTGGGATGTGAAATTTATGTTACAATAGGGTTAGCGGTAGGGACCCAGGTTTAATAACCGGTTATCTTTCAGGATAAAAATGGTTTTATACGCGAGCTTGTCAACAGGGGATTCATAAGTGTTCTACTTCAAATGCGCCTGTGCGCATTTTTCTTTATTGGGAAGCCTTGGAAAACTATTTGAAAAACAGGAGGTGTTTATTGGGGTGATGGGTTGGATGGTTGGAGATAAATTAACGTCAATTTTTATCTAATGGAGGATTTGAGCCTGTTGCACGGACATTAATAAAGAGGGTGTTTTTTATGTTCTCCATTGGTTAAAGACCATTAATTGATGAGCGTTATTCGTTATTAATAAACAATCGTGAGATTAGCATTCTCTTTGGTTCATTTTCTGAAGATTAGGTCCTTGTCCACTCACCGCTGCGCCATAATTTGAGCAGATTATGTGTAGCAGCAATCAGCCGCCATTCGCTTTGAACCGCACTATGTCCACGTCGCATAAACCGGTCACATCCCCTGATATCCTTGATCTGCCCAAAGATGGGTTCCACAATATACCCTCGCCGTTTATAAAGATCCCACCCCCGCTTGGTGCGAAGCTTGCGCTCCATGCGTTCCATGGTCGAAATGCCTTTGGGAATCCGC
>DKFH01000105.1 GCA_002452315.1 Anaerolineaceae bacterium UBA6801
CGAGCCGCCACCACCGGGTTCGTCTCCCGCGAGAGGACCATCACCTCTATCCCGGTCAGCCTGCGCAAGGTTTCAAGGCCCAGGCTGTCTGAGCGATTGGCCGCCACCATTTCCTGGCCCAGTTCATTGACCCACACCCGGTTATCGGTGATAACGCCATCAAAATCCAAAACGATCAACCGGATATCCTCGGGCAAGCGCCGGCGTTGATTTGCGGGGTCAACCATCTCCAGCCCGTGGGGGTTATTCAGCACCATCTGCTCCGCACCCTGCCAATCGGAGGGCAGGTCGATATCCACGGTGAAATGGGGATCAATCATCAAAGGCAGAATGGTATCACCGGTCATAGAATGCTTTTCCAACACGGTCTTCGTCCAGATTGCGTCAATATGGCCCGTCTGCCAGTAGACATCCGGCAATACCTGCCGGGGCGCATTGTAAGGCTCAGGAAGGCCCTCAACTTCCAACAAAGGGATCATTTTTTTCGTTTGTTCGTCGATCGTCCACATCTTGTAGGGATTCTGACCGGCAGGCACAACGCCGCGCACACTATCCGCCTCAGGATGATCCAGCAATAAACAAATAGCCTCATCCACACAATCCAATGGCCGGATGGGCGAGGTGGGGCGCAGCCACACCACAGCCTCCGGGAAGTAATTTTCATGTACAGCCAGCCAATCCAGGCAATGTTTCGCCACAGGCAAATCAAGCGTGTCATCCTGGGCAAACTCTGCCGGGCGCAAAAAAGGCGCCTCTGCGCCGTATTGGCGGGCAACTTGTGCAATTTCCTCATCGTCGGTTGAGACAACCACGCGGGTCACGAATTCCGATTGGTGGCCTGCGACAACACTGTAAGCCAATAGTGGAAAGCCGGCAAAATCTTTGATATTCTTCCCTGGGATGCCCTTCGACCCTCCTCGTGCAGGAACGATCGCTAAAACCTCAGGCTGCTTTACCATGCAGTCCACCCGCCATCGACGACTAAATTTCCACCAGTCATATATGATGAAGCCTCAGAAGCTAAAAATAAAATAGCGCCATTCATCTCATCCTGTTCTGCCATGCGTCCCATCACCGTCCGCGTGGAATAAGCCTCAAGGAAGACCTGGTCGTGCTGGTTAAACACCCCGCCTGGCGTTAAGGCGTTCACCCTGATTGGTTTGCCTGCGTAATAGGTTGCCAAATAGCGGGTCAGCCCAAGAACACCAGCCTTGCTGACCGAGTAATAAACCGGCTTATATTGACGTGGGCCTTCTGACCGCTCATACAAGCGTTGATCAGGGCCTACCAGGCCATACGTCGAACAGATGTTGATGATCACACCATAGTTCTGGGATAGCATCTGCCTGGCGCAAGCCTGGCAGGTTAAAAACATCCCAGTCAGGTTCACATCCATCGCTTTCTGCCAGTTTTCCAGGGTATAGGTTTCAAAGGCGTTTGAAGTTTGCGCGTCCAGGTTTTGAGGGTCAAATTTTGGATCAAGCGCTGCGCTGTTAACTAAAATATCCAGTTGTCCAAACTCTGCAACTGAATGGGCAACACAGGCGGCTACAGATTCAGGATCGGTCACATCCAGTTTCACTGCGATGGCTCGAATGTTAACCTCCCGCAGGGATTGCGCATGGTCCTTTGCAGCATCAAAATCAAGGTCAGCAACCACAATCCTGGCCCCTGCTTCACCTAACGTGCGCGTGAACTGGCGCCCTAACAAGCCAGCGCCCCCCGTCACCAGCGCTGTCCGGCCTTCTAATGAGAACTTATCAAAAATAGCCAATTGAAATTCCTTGGTTTGACAAACGAAACATAGATGGATATTATACCCGGAGGATTTAAAAGCGTGACCGGGGAGATGTCCTCGACCTCTCAGATGAATGGCCTAATTCAAGCACATCCTCAATCAAATTGAGGTGGTATTTCCACCATCACACCCAACATGGCTGCTTCATGTACGGCCGAAGTGAGGATCAGGGATTGAATCCCATCCGCCAGACTGCAACGGGAGGGGCCACCCCCCCTGACCAGAGCTAGAAAATGCGCCATCTCAGCCAGGAACAAGGCGTTACGCTCAAAATCGCCCGGGGGTGCAATCTCCTCCCAGCGGTTTTCCTCGGCATAATAAACCTTGGCTATGCCGGTGTCATTGTCCCAGCGGAGGCGTCCCCCCGTCCCGGTGATCTCCAGCCAATGGGCTGGCGGTTGCTGAAAGTAATCCAGGTGTACCGATCCGATCACACCGCTCTCAAAGCGCAGCGTGATCTCCGCCAGGTCTTCCACATCAATATCAAGGTCAGATACCTGGCCAGTGTGCGCGAACAGTGATCCCACCTCACCAAACAACCAGCGCAGGTAATCCAGCGGGTGGCAGAGGGTGTTCACCACGCCTCCACCCAGGTCCTTGCGAGCCGCATAACTCTGGCGGTAATCCTCCCAGGGATGCCACCCAGGCAGAAACTCACCCCAATGGGCGCGAAAGCTGAGCGGCCGGCCGATCTTGCCGGCATCCAGCACCGCTTTAACCTGCCCTAAAACCGGGTGAAAGCGAAACTGGAACCCAACCAACGTCTCAACCCCGGCCGCGTTCACCGCAGTGCGCAAGGCATTAAGGTCAGGACCCACCTTGTCAGCCACGGGCTTTTCCAGCAGCAGGTGGCATCCGGCTTGCGCCGCAGGAATGGCCACCGCCAAGTGCAGTGCGGTGGGGTTGGCCACAATGACTGCATCCGGCTTGTGTGCCAGGGCCATCTTCAGGTCCGTTTCAACAGGGAAAGGCGCCAGTTCATCCTCTGGCAGCGTGCTGTGATGCGTCCGGTAGAGCAGGATATCCCGCTCACCCAGTGCTAATAGATTTCGCAGGTGCCGCCTACCAATTGATCCTAATCCGGCAATGAGTATTTTCATATTCACTTCCCTGTTTGCTTATTATTTCAAGGCAGTTTGATCAGTTCAACCACCGATAGATACGATTAACGATCCCCTGTAAAACATAACGGACCCAGCCCAACTCAACCAGGCGCTTGGTGAACCCTTTGGCGCCCTGCTTCTTCTCAACCGCCTCTACCGATAGGCCAGCCTCGGCAGCCAGGGCAGCCACTTCATCTGAAATGGCGTTGCCCATCAACCGCATGGTTTGCTCACGGGTACACAAGCGCAGGTAGCCCTTGGCATCCATCCGGTCGTCCATCTCCACCATGCGCCCCATCACCTGGTCGCTCCACCCCTCAGGCAGCATCTCCGCCAGCACCTCCTGCAGCACAGCTTTGGGGCACACCATCTGGAAATGATGGGCGGAAACCCAGGCCTCAAGACCCTGGTAAGTGAGGATGAGGTCCTCAATCCCGTTCACCTCCGATTGGTAGGCCTCCCAGGTACGCCCGCTGTTTTCAATGTATTCTTCTTCCCATTTACGGGGCATCAACAAGCCGCGCTGGCTGACCAGGCTGGATTGTTCTGCCCAGGCAATCGTACTGTCCGAGCCCATCGCCACCCGCTGACGGATGTAAAAACCGGTCACCGCACCGACATTGGGGTAAGTATCGATGATTTTCAGGTGTTCCCCCAGCCAGCCTGGCAAGTGAAAGACGTCGTCATCGGTATAAGCTACAATCTCGCCCGGTGCAGCGTTGACGATCATCCTGAGCGCGTTCAGCTTGCCAATATTCCGCTTGGAGAGCAACAGGTAATCGATCGCCCCCCGCGAATACAGGGTTTGCAGGTAATCCACCATTTCAGGGCAGCTGCCATTATCAAACACCAGCAGGTCAAAGGGCTCGTGTGTATTGGCCAGGATACTCTCGATGGTCATGCGGGTCACATCCAGGCGGTTCTGAAAATACCCGGCCTGGTGCGGGGCATAGACCAGCACGGCCACTGTCGTGCGCGCCGGTGAGAAATCCAGGGTCTTACCCCGGGAGGGATTAACCCCAATACGCGGCATAGGCTGCTCCTTGTTTGTTCACCATCACTTCACCCTCTTCTGCCGGTTAAGCTTGTAAGCCAACCAGCCGCACACCTCGCTAAAAGCTTTTGCCGGGTGAAATATTGCAAAGGACAACCACCCCAAAAGCCGCGAACGCAGGCGGATCAGGGGAAAGATTTCTACTTCCCGCCAGAAGGCGCCCCAATCTAATCGCCTTTGTTTTAGACCTTCTTCGGTCAGAACATGGGTGACATCCTGCAACGTGAAAATCGTCCGGCGTCCGCCGCCCAAACGCACGTTGACGTCCGTCTCTGGCTGGCGGAAGTGCGCCACACCGCCCGGCAGGTGGCGATAATCATGGTTCTGGTGCACAACCATAACAGCCTGCGAAAGATCAATCACCGGCCAGCCTTCCCAGCGCGACCGGTAGATCATCCAGTTATCCCATCCCGCCCGGCCTACGGCAAAATCGGGGATCTCCCGAAAGCACGCACGCGGATAAACAAAATAATCGCTGCCGGTCTGCCCGTGTAAAACGCCCTCTTTCGCCACCTGATCCAGCAAACCCGCCTCCCAATCGCCAGAAAAATTTAGGGGGGCTGTTATATCCATGTCCCAGCGCTGACCAACCCCCAAAAAGTGATCTTTTTCACCAGCCAGGGCCTGGACCGCCGTTAGAAGACTGGAGGTAAAGAGAATATCCGCATTGGCATACATCAGAAACGGTGATTCGTTCACCTGCCTTGCCAGGGCAAAGATCGAGCTGATCAGGGGCGTCCCGGAGGCATTGCAGCGCACATCCGGCAGATGGGTGATACCCAGCTCCTGGCACTGCTCGGCAATCCCGGGCTCATCCCCAATCACCACCACCGCCACGTCCGTGCCCAGCGCCCGCCAGTTGAGCAGCATATTGCGCTGGATGACCGTGATGTGCGGATCGGTAAAGGGCTTTGGTGCGGTAAACAGGGTCAGCAGAGGCATGGCATCAGCCTACCTTCTCATCCGGTAAGGGCAGCCAGGCCTGTTGCGGAAAGAGCTTTTGGACTGTGCGGCGGTAAAACATCCCCGCCTGGCGCTTCAACCCCACCAGGCGATCACGGGTGATTGGCAGCGAGGGCGCTTCGTCTGGTAAGGGTTGGGCTAACAGGGTCAGGTAAAGATTCAACAGCGAGGAACGCGGGAATCCATGCCGGTGGAAAAAGAACACATGGTAACCGGCCTCTCTTAAAACCATTTGCAAGGTATGCGGGGTGTAGCAGGCCAGGTGGGCCAGTTCGTAGCTATCATGGGCGTAGAAATTGGGGACTTCCAGTAAGAGGATCCCGCTTTCTTTAAGCAGATCTGTGCGGATCATCCTCAGCATACCCACCGGGTCTGGCAGGTGTTCCAGCACATGGATCATGCTGATCAGGTCAAAGCGGGGTGGATTTTCTTCCAGCAAGGCCTCCACAGAAGCAAACATCGCAATCCCCCGCGCTTCGGCATGCTGCCGGTAGGCGTCCCCCGGCTCTACACCGGTCACCGCCGCATCAAAAGCGTTATGAAAGGCTTCCAGCAGTACCCCGGTGGAGGCGCCAATATCCAGGATGCGCCCTGGCGGGTCAATTTTGAGGGTTTGCAAAATGCTGATCAGAGACAAAGCCCGGTGTTGCTGAACCCACAGGTCTTTCGGGGTTGGCTCAACGCTGGATTGATAAATCTGGCGATAGGTTTCCGCATAAAAGGCAGGGTCTGCTGCCTGGCTGCCCTGCGGGGATTGATAAACCAGCCCACAGTTTTCGCACTGGAAATAAACCAGGGGAAAGCCAAAGGATTCCGCCCGCTCAAAATGATCATATTGTTCGGATCCGCACAAAAAACATGTCATACGCTGCTCACTGAAGAAAACCTACATGAATTATAATATCCAGAGAACTGGCTCAATCCGCCCGGATCATCAAATCATACAAGGTGGTGGTCTCAAAGGTTGAAAAGATATCCGGACCAACGGGTTTAAGCGTAATGACCTCATCCAAAAAGGTCATCGTCGGTTTGCGCTCCAAGGTTCCGCCCTCCGTGGATATATAAATAGCCAGGCGTTGATCATAATCGCCAAAGGCCACCAGGTGGGCAAAGCTGTTCGTCCCGTCAATGGTGAAGTATCCCGGCACCCTGACGATGTTCTCTTCCCAAAACTTGGCCAACCGGTAAACTGCAGGGACCCGCTCCCAATCCTCCGGGAAGACATAGAACCGTTCCAGCATGCGTGGTAGAACCCAGGTGTTGGCATCAATGTAAAGCACGTCCTCCATGCCAGAAGGCTCTACCAGGATGGCTGTGCCATCCACCGCATCAGAGACCAGGGGAATCAGCGCCTGCCAGAAGCTCTTTTGCAGGTCCCAGGCGCGTACATATGCCTTTTGGATCACAAACCCAAAGGCAAAATTCATCCCCAAAACCAGGCTGATCAAGCCCAGTAGCGCCACCCGCCACCCCTGGCCCTTGAGAGCCCTTAGCACCATCGTCGCCACGCAGGCACCCACCAGGGCTGCGCCGACCACACCTGCAAAATGGACGCGCGTCTCCCGCCCGCTGATGGCATAGGGGCGCAAGATGATCGTGAGGGGGTAGGCAAAGACCACCATGATCAATCCGGCCAGGAGAAGCCGTAATTCACGCTTGAATTCGGGCGAAAGGCGCTCCCACCAGCCCTTTTTAAGCGGGAAAATCTTTACAGCTGGCAATTTTTCTTTTCTGAAGGCATACATCAGCATGGCAAACATGGCCCCGGCAGAAAGAAGTGCCATGATCGCCAAAAATGGCGTCAGCGCCCTCAACACCAGCACTGGCCTGAGGAAATAAATACCCAGGCTGACGGCAGGGCCGATGGCCATATGCTTGATCGGCGTTATGATCATATCCTGAAGGCTCAATGCGGCCACCCGCGTATCCCCCGCCAGCTGGCGGATAAAATAAATGCCCACAAAGATGATCCCCATCAGGATGGCGTTCACCAGCAATTTCTTCCACAGGGGTTTTCCCGTCTCTTCCCGCAGTAACGGCGCCGCTAAAAACAGCCAGAATGGTGTTTCATAGTTGATTAACACCAGCAGTAAGAAGAGGTAAGCAAGCCAGCGAGCTTTAGTGTCCCTGAGGTACAGGTGCATGGCAATCAGCAAAAAAGTCAACGCGGGCTGCAAGCCCAACGCGTTGAATAAAAACGCCTGGTTAGTATCCGCAGAAAACAGCACATACACCAAACCCCCAATCACGCTGAAGAAAAATGACTCATTCAGCTTGCGCAACAGGAGCACAAACAAGACGATGTTGACCAGCCAGATCAAGTAGGCGATCACATATATCCCCTGCAAGCCGCCCAGGTGCCAGCCTAGGTAGCTAAACAGGATCACCCACGACCACATCAGTGGGCGCCCCTGGTGACTCATGGTGGTAAGCTGGGCGGAAACATCGCGCATCATCTCGCTGAAACTAGCATCAATCGCACCGGGTATGTAGGTCAGGTCATCTTCGTATAGACCAAACCCAGAACTCAACCAAAACCGTGCAGACCAGGCTAAAAAGGCCAAAATGATCAACAGCAGGGCCAGTTTTAGACAGGGTCGCTTTTCAATCAAGGAAGAAAAGTTAACAGTCATGTCGTCTCCACCACCTGCTAATCAAAACGAGCGTCCGTGTCCCGGTAATCCTTATGGACCACACCAGTATTAAGCGCCATCCAATCAGGGCGCTGTTCCAATAACGTAATCATATCACTTAATGAGAACTCATCTGTGCCCTCAAAATGGTCAAAGATGCGGCGGATCAAAGCCAAATCCTCTGGTGTATCCACCGTCAAGCGGTAACCGCTCAGGTCGGGGTCATGATCCACCAGCGAGACCTTAAAACGCCCTTCCTGGGCATAAAAATAGGGCATCACATGTTCGCGCTCGTGTTTGCCCTCAGCTTCACGCCAGGCGCAGGCCAGGTTTTCAAAGCTCACCACCTCTGTATCCATGCCAATCGGCGTGGTGCGCGTCCAAGGTGGCGGCAGGCGGTTGGCAGCAAAATCCACCCCGGAGGCAAAATAAGCCCGCACCGTCCGGTCAATCTCCTGCGGGTCGATCACAGGGCAATCGCCCGTCAGGCGCACAATTGTCTCAGCATTGAACAACAACGCCGCCTGGTAATACCGATCAAGGACATCGTGGGGATGACCTCGAAAACAGGGGACGCCATGCGCTTGGCATACATCGGCTATTTGGTCATCTTCCGGGTCAACCGTCGTGGCTACCACCACTTGGCCCAGGGTTTGCGCCCGCCGAACACGAATCACCTCCCGGATGATGAGCGGTTCTCCGCTGATATCCGCCAGGACCTTACCGGGCAGGCGGCTGGAGCCCATCCGGGCCTGGATAATTGCTAGGACTGAAGGATCTCTGACTGGCACCGTGCTAAAACCTCACTCCAAGTCTTCAATGCGTAACGACGCCACAATGGCATCGTAGGTGGGCAACTGGGCATTAACTTCCTGGCGGTCGGCGTTAAACCCAATCAGGTATAAAACGCCCGAGTCTTTGAAGATATACACCGCCTGGGTCAGTTCCATCCCGCCTTCGCGGGCGACGGTGATCCAGCGTAACGTATCGCGGCCGGCGATCGTCAGCCGTTGCTCCTGGAGGATCTCAACATCGTTGCCCAATAGAGGGCCGGCAATGGTTGGCAGGAGCCCTAAAGGCATAGCCGTATAGGTCTCATTTTTAATGACCACAAAGCTGGTCGGGATCTGTGCAGCGCTCCCCGTATCGTATCCCCACAGGAGCACATCTGTCTGGGCGCTGCTGGCCAGTCCCTCCAGGTCAACCTCCACGGGTAAATCCACGCCACCCATGCCGCTGATCAGGGCTGATAGTTCCGAGCCAGATTGTCCCGGCACATAGGAATCAGGCACCAACAGGCTGATGAGGTCACCGTCAGAAACCCGGGTTTCCAACCGAAAACCTTCAGAAGATTCAACCACTCCGGGAACCTCCGCAGCCGGATTCTGATAAGGCAAGTTGCAGGCCAGCCCGGCCAGCAACAATGTTAATATCACCAGATATAACGTATATTTTTTCATAGTTTGGTATACCTGTAATCGCTCTTCTGCTATTGAATAAAATACCAGTGCATTCTAACGCATTTAAACCCGTTCGGCTATACATCTCAAGGGGATCAGATGGCTGTCTGCGGCCCTATGCCAGCGCCATTTGATAGGCAAGCATCAATTTTTGAAAGTTCATATCCCAATTTGCACGCGCTTCAGCCAAAAACCTGGCCTGTCTACCATAGGCGGCCAAAGCGGGGTCCGATGCCAGCGCGATCAATTGTGCTGCCAAATCATCCACATCACCAACGCTGAACAGCTCGCCCACCTCACCAGGCCTGACCCATTCCTGGTTACTGGCAATATCCGAAACCAGAACCGGCCGCCCGCAGGCCAGGGCTTCCATCAACGACACAGAAGACCCGTCACAATGGGAAGGGCTCACAAACAGGTCACCTGCGCCATAATAAGCAGGTAAATCCTCGCGCGTTACCCACCCCAGGAAGTGCACGGCATTACCCACAGGCGCCAGGACCCGGTGGATGCGCTCAGCAAGGGGTCCATCCCCTGCCAGCAGTAAACGCAGGTCTGGGCGGTGTTGAAAGGCCGTCACAAAGGCCTGCGCCAGGTCATCCACACCATAAGGCGCTGACCAGGACCGGTTACAAAAGACGACAAACTGTCCCTCCCAGCCCAGGTTCTGCCGAATCCGATCACCCGGCTCAATTGCTGCGTTCGGAGAAAAATGGTTTAAATCAACACCCCAGGGGAAAAGCACCATCCGCTCCAGCGGGAAGCCATAGCTGGCTGCCTCTTCAGCCACCGTCTGGCAATCTGCCACCAAAACCGCACTGTTTTCCAGGGCACAGGCGGTGGTGTGCTTCATCCAGGGGCTGCGCCTGGCTGTGCGCAAGAGGTCAAAGCCCCACGACATGCTCACCAGGGGTGTGAATTCAGCCAATGCAGTCACATAGGCCGGTCCCTGTAGCGGCCCAGCGTGGACCAGGTCGGGACGTATGTCCGCCAGGATGCCGCGCAATTGCCTGGCGCCCGCCTCCCACCCCGCAGGTCCGCTCCAATCCGGCTGACCTTCTCCCCAACAGAGTTCAGTGATCCCCGCCGGGGTGTGTGGATCACAGGGGTGCATGCGCAGGCTGTAAACCTGGTGTGAGGTCCCTGCCAGGGCGGTTAAAAACCGCCGGTCATGGGGGCTATCTTGTGCTGTGAAATAAAGGACTCTCATCAAGTCTGATTTCTGATCCCGTTTTAACCCAGGTACGCTGTCAGGAGTCGCCGAACTGGGTCCAGCGTAACGCCTGCCCTTTAGGGATTCTCACCAGGGCGGTCAGCCCGATCACTGCATCAATTTCAGGGGGCAGGATCGCCCCTGGCGTGGCCGGCCGGAGAACATCGATCATCTCGCGGGTGATCACCTCGCCTGGCTCAATCTCACGGGCTGCCCGCAGGCAACGCCGCTGAATAATGACCGTCTCCTGTTCATTGGCCGCTACAAACTTATCCCCTGAGCCCAGCGCTCGCTCCAGCTGACGGGTGGCGTTCACCATCGCCGTCCAGGATTCCGGGTTCATCGCAAAGGGATGATCCGGGCCTACGCGAGCATTATCATCGGTGAAGTGTTTTTCAACCACCCGTGCCCCCAAAGCGACCGCACCCAGCACCGTCGCATGGCCGTGGGTATGGTCCGAGAGACCTAAAACAACCTCCGGGAACATGTTCCTGTAGGTCTTCAGGACATTCAGGTGAATATTGTCAAAATTGCCATCCACCGCGGTGTAATTGGTGTTGCATTGCATCAATACCAATTGCGGATTGATGTTCAGGATGGCATGCACCGCCCGTTGAACATCGCCGATATCCGAGGCGCCGGTTGCCAGCAGCACTGGTTTGCCCTTGCTGGCGATCCGCTCCACCGCCTCGATCCAGTTGATATCGCCTGAACCAATTTTATAGGCCGGGACATAATCATCCAGCATATCAATGGCCTCAAAATCATAAGGTGAAGAAAAATAATCTATCCCCACTTCTTCGCAGGTTGCTTTCAGAATCGGGGTCCACTCAAAGGGAATCGATGCATCTGCATACACCTCTGAGACGGATTTTTGCCACTTGGCCTGGTGTGAAACCTGGGCATTCATATGGGTAAAGCCATAATCCGAGACGATCTTTGGTGCCTGGAAATTCTGGAACTTCGCGGCATCCGCGCCGGCTTCCTTCGCCAGGCGGATTAATAGCTTGGCCCGTTCCAGGCTGCCGTCGTGGTTGGCAGCAATGTCGGCAATAAAATAAGTCGGGTGGTCATCGCCAATCAAGTGGTTTCCAATTTCAAGTTCCATCATAGCACCTCTCTTCACTACGCTAATTTTGCGTGCTCATTCCATCGCAAAAGCATGTAACCGTTGAGGATACGCTTCCTGCCAGCGCTGATAAAACCGCTCGATGCCCTCGTCCACCGTGGGCAGGGCATGACCGAGGGCCGCTTCAACCTTATCCGGTTTTAAAACCAGGTTCAAAGCCCTTGGCGCGCCCCGTTTCACCGTGTGCATACGGATGGGCTCGATCAACCCCGGGTCAAACCCAAAACGTTGTGCGATGCGTACACCAAAATCATACTTGCTCAGGTGTTCAGGGCTGACCACATGATAAAGCCCCCCAAGTCCGGCGTTTAGCATCTCCAGTAAGATCTCGGCCAGGTCTTCGGTGTAGAGCGGGCAGAACAGGGTGTCGTTAAAACCTTTTACCGGGCGGCCATCTTTGAGGTTATTGAAGAAAAACTCAGCCAAAGAGCGGTTCCCCGGCATACTCCACCCAAAGAACACCACCCGGGCGATGATCGCCTCGGGATGCTGTTCACGCACAGCCTGTTCGCCCTCCAGCTTGGTCCTGGCATACACGCTCAACGGGTTGGTCGGGGCGCCCTCATCATAGCCGCCCGTAACGCCATCAAATACGGCATCCGTTGAGATGTGCACCAGTGGAATTCCCCAGCGCGCAGCCGCGGCAGCCAACTCTCCGGCCGCGTCCCGGTTCAGTTGCCGGGCCAAATCGGGTTGTTGTTCAGCGAGATTTAAATCCGCAATGGCGGCACAATGGATGATCGCCTCCGGCCTGGTCTGCGCGATCACGCCCAGAGCGGTTTCCATCTCTAGCAGATTCACTTGGCACAGGTCAAAAGGCACCCCCTGCAGGCCGCGGGTGTGGGATAGCCCGGTGACCTGGTGTCCCTGAGCGGCCGCCACCAGGCCCAGGTTCAAGCCCAGCAGCCCACTGACGCCTGTCACCAGTAAGCGCATCTTACCCCGCCCCTTTTTCCAGATGGGTTTCGATGCCATTCACCATGGCCTGAATATCCGCCACAGTCAGCCACTCGGTGTTGTTGTCGCTGGCATAATGATACCCTTCCGGCAATATGCTGCCTTTTTCAGACCAATCATAACCAAACCACAAGGCAGCCTGAGGTTGAACCACATACATATCCGCCAGCTCAACGGTGGAGCGCGCTTCATCCTCAGAGATCAGCACTTCATGCAGTTTCTCACCCGGCCGGATGCCGATGATGCGCATCGTGGCCTCGGGCGCAATTGCCTTGGCCAGGTCGATCATCTTCATGCTGGGAATTTTGGGCACAAACACCTCGCCGCCCTGCATTTGCTCAATGCAGCGAATTACAAACCGCACGCCCTGTTCCAGTGAGATCCAAAACCGGGTCATGCGCTCATCGGTGATGGTAACCTCGCCTGTCTCGCGCTGCTGCAGGAACAGCGGCACCACACTGCCGCGCGAACCGACCACATTGCCGTAGCGCACACAGCTGAAGCGTGTGGTCAATCCGCCCGCATAGGCATTGCTCTGGATCATCAGTTTTTCTGCCGCCAGCTTGGTGGCCCCATACAGGTTGACCGGGTTGACCGCTTTATCCGTGCTGAGCGCCAAAACTTTTTCAACCCCGGCATCAATGGCCGCATCGACCACATTGCTGCTACCCAAAATATTGGTCTTGACCGCCTCCATCGGGTTATATTCGCAAGCCGGCACCTGCTTGAGGGCGGCCGCATGAACCACCAGGTTAACCCCATTAAAGGCACGCCGCAACCTGTCCAGGTCGCGCACATCACCGATGAAATAGCGCAGGTTAGGGTGATTGAAACCGGCCGTGCGCATTTCGTGCTGTTTGAGTTCGTCCCTGCTGTAAATGATCAGGCGCGCGGGGTGATACTCGTTCAGCATCACCTCAACAAACTTCTTACCAAAGGACCCGGTCCCGCCGGTCACCAGAATATGTTTATTGGTCCAATCCATCAGGTTCTCCTGGAATTATGGTTAAAAAATTATACTTTAGATGCGGTTTCAGCCAAATCGCTTTCCCCGGCCGGTTTATTGATCACAATCAACGGGTACTGGCCAATGCGGCCCAGCAGCCGGGGGAAGCGTTCTTCTAACCAGAAGATCACCTTCAACCAGAACCGGCCGCCCCATTCCGGGTAAATCACCGACCGTAAAAACGCCACGCTGACGCTCCGCCAGACCATTATTTCAAAGGGCATGCGGCCGGTCAGCATCTCTATCAAACCATCGGCATCAAACTTCTCCACAAAGGTCCCTGCCGGTGAGGATGACTTCTTCGCTTGCACATCAGGGAGTGAATCCTGTCCCGGGATGCTGCTTTGCGTTGGTTCGGGTTCGTTTTCCCGATCTGTTCCCTTGCGCCAGGCCTTCAGACGCTTGATAAAATTCATAAAACCTGCCAGCCGGGTCATCAGCGGGGCATTTGTCCATCCATCCACCACAACCATCGACCTGCCCGGCTTGAGCACCCGGTAGAGCGCATCAAAGGCCACTTGCTTCTCCGTCATCGGGACGTGATGGATGGTATGCAATGCAGAAATGCCGTCAAACACATCCGACTTAAATGGCAAGTGGGCAATATCCGCCACGACATACAAGCCGTGCTCCCCCACGCGCTTGCGCGCCTCCCGGAGGGCTACAATGGAAATATCCATACACACCCGCGCCTGATAGCCTTCGGAATAGGTCAGGTACTCCGGGTATTGCACTGGACCCGAGCCGGCATCCAGATAATACGTCCCTTCCTGAGCCAGGTGGCGTTTCAACCGCATGTGGCAGCGGTGGAGGTAGTCCCGCGAGACCGGCCGCAGGTCCTCATAGAGGGCATTTTGGTACAGGGTGTCACCGATCGTCTGCCAGCCAACCTGGTCATAAAACGAACGAACGGATTTTTTGATGTTCTCTTGGCTCATTAGGGTTTATAATTCCAGCTTTCATAAAAAATCAGGCAGATCCCGCAACCAGTCCAATCACCAGGTCAGGGGTTTGCCCGCCAGGTATTCAAAGGTCTCGCCGTACTTTTGCTCACCTTCATCACCTAACACATAGGCCATAGGCCGGGTGTGGAAATCGTCTTTCAGGTCCAAAAGGTGCCACGGGAAAGGCTTAGAGAATTCAAAGAAGAACAGGTAGGCATAGCGCCAAGCCAGCTCAACCTGTGCCTGGGTTAATTGGGCGGATTCCAAATCGCCCAGTTTCTCATCCAGCATCGCATAATACATCTCCCAGGAGTCCGGGTCGCTGGTAAAGCCGCGCTTGCGGTAATGGGTCTGCCCGGCGATGATCACGGGGATGCCGCGCATGGCCATTTCTAAACCAACCGTGGTGGAATACACCAACCCCAGGTCGGTGATGTCTAAAATGTCGTAGGTGTTGATCTTCTCATCCGGCTCAATCAGGTGAATATGCGCCGGCATGTCCTCCAGGGCTGCCCGGATCACCGTTACCATCGACGTGCCATGCGTCAGCACCTCACCGGGGTGAACACGGATGACAAGCTGTACATCTTCTCGCTTGGCGAAGTAACGCACAGTTTCCTCAACCCACTCCGCCATGGTCTTGCTGAATATCTGCCGCCCCAGGGTCAGGCTGTCGCCGAGGACGTTGGTGGCGAGCAATATGACCGGTCGGTCATCTAAATTGAGAGCCTTTCGTACCGCTGTACCGCCCTGGGTGGGCGTCTCCTGCCATTGGCGGGTGAAGTTCTTCCAGGTTTTGGCATCCACGCGGGCGGCATACAGGGCTTTCAATTGCTCCACATGCGCATCTTCCAGGGGTTCATGCCCACGGGCTGCCCACAGGCCATCCGTGTTATGCCGCATGATCTCGTCATCCTGGGCCAGCCAGATATGCTCGCGCTGATCGCTGAATTCAAAGGTGACGGTCTTCAGGTTCAAGTGCCGAGCCACCTGGTAAACCACGCCCATCTCCTGGATGGTGCCATTTGGGACGATGACCACATCCGGTTTGTGCGCCATCAACCAGGCGCGGGCGTTGAGTGCCGCCTCCTGGTTGCGCTCATCGCGCAGACGGTAAATGTCCTCATCTCTGGTGATATCCTCAACCTGCAGCGCATATTGGGCATCAAACACACTCACCTGGTCCACAGCCTGGGCAAGCTGTGGCGGTAACTGCTTTGAGAACGGGCGCACATCCAGCAAAGATTGCACCTGCAACAAGGAACTGGCCGCGCTGAGCACCCCCCGGGCATAGAGATTCTGCCGGCGTAGGTCAAACTTATCAATCGGCTCATCCCAGCTGGCGTAGGGCATAAAGGAAAGGGTCACTTGGTGCCCGCGTCCGGCCAGGGCAAGCCCCAACAGGGCGGAGTATTCAATCCAGTAATGCAGAGACGCAAAAAGGAACACCTTCTTACCCGGCTCTTGCCCTCGGCGGGCTTCCTCGGCTTGCCCCACTGCTTCAGGCAAAACTGCATCGAGCAAATCGAGGTTGAAATGCGCATGCCAGGGCTTATGCCGCTGAACCAGGTGCCAGTAAAGCTCTACCGAATAGGGGATTTGGGCGAGGATATTCTTAACACTGCGTCGCTTCATCATTTATTTTTCTACTTCTCCAATAGTCCAGGCCAATTTCGGGCGCACCGGGCCCAAACGGGGTTCCGGCCATTGCATACCAGGTGCACCGGTGGCGTCCACGGTAAAAGTGAGCGCCTTGTCATCCTGGAAGTAGCGCTGGATGCGGTAAACGCTGGCATTGACTCCCAGCACATAGCGGCCTTCATTCATCAAATCTGGCGGGATTGTGCAACGGCTGAAGTAGCGCCCCGGCGTGCGAATCGTATACTTTTCGTAGTATTGCGGGTCATCGGTGTCGAAACTGGTAAATACGAATTCTCCACGGGTGGTCATCATGTAAATCCCCACCCGCAGGCCGGTAATATCCATAGTCAGCTGGTATTCCAGCTCAATTGAAAATCCCTCAGCAGCGTTGACGGTGTCCACCACCTCACCGGCCGGGTTTAAGACCCGCAAGGCAACGGGGATAAAGGCGGGGGCTTTCTCCTCATGCACAGCCTGGTCCCAGTAACGTTCACCTTGCTTGGTCAGCCCCATATTCAAGTAATGGTCTACTGCCTGGGGTGTGGGCGCCCGCATGACAAGCTTACCCTGGTCCAAAACGATCGTCTCCTGCGTCAAACGCAGAATGGCCGACATATTATGGCTCACAAAAAGGACCGTGCGCCCCTCCTGGGCAACGTCGCTCATCTTTCCGAGGCATTTTTGTTGAAATTCGGCATCCCCCACCGCCAAAACCTCATCCACCACCAGGATTTCCGGTTCCAGGTGCGCTGCCACTGCAAAAGCCAGGCGCAGGTACATGCCGCTGGAAAAGCGTTTGACCGGCGTATCAATGAATTTACCCACCTCTGAAAAGGCTACGATTTCATCAAATTTGCGGTCGATCTCTTCCCGGCGCATGCCCAAAATGGCGCCATTCAGATAGATATTCTCCCGGCCAGAAAGCTCAGGATGAAAACCGGTTCCCACCTCGAGCAAAGAGCCCACCCGGCCGTGAATTTCCCCAAAGCCCAGCGTGGGGTCAGTGACCCGTGAGAGGATCTTCAGCAGGGTGCTCTTACCGGCACCATTCCTGCCCACGATGCCCAGCACCTGGCCCTGCTCAACCTCGAAGGAAATATCTCTAAGCGCCCAAATATAGTCCCGGCTTTCATCGCCGCCATGCGCACCCTGTTTGAACAACCGACCAGCCCGTTGAACGCCAGCGTTGACCAGGTCCCGCAGCGTATCGGGACGTGTTTGTTTCACCCCAATGCGGTACTGTTTAGAGATATTTTCAACGCGTATTACTGGATTGGACATAAACTCCTAAACAATGTCGGCGAAGGTCTTTTCCATCCGCCGGAAATAATACAGACCGCTTACCAGAAGAACCACCACCACGCCGATCGAAATCAACATGGTAAGGTCAGGCTGGGCTGTGCCCAGCAGCGCCCAGCGGAAGCCCTGAATCACGCCTACCATGGGATTCAGGCCGTACAGCAAACGCCAGGTGCCTTCCGGGATGGTCTCAATCGGGTAGACGATCGGCGAAGCGTACATCCACACCTGGATAATGAAGGGGACCATGTGCTGCACATCGCGGTACTGCACGTTGAGCGCTGAAAGCCACAACCCAACCGCCAGTGCGGTCAACAGTGCCAGCAAGATGATCAACGGCAACCACAGGGTGTTGATCCCCGGGTAGTGCTGGTAATAAATCATCACCACGAACAAAACAATCAAAGAGACCGCAAAATCGACCAGTGCCGCAAACACGGTTGACAGCGGAATCGCCAGCCTGGGGAAGTAAATTTTTGTGATCAAGTTGGCGTTCCCCACCAGGCTGATGCTCGAACGCTGCAACGCGGTGGCAAACAGCTGCCAGGGCAGCAAGGCCGAAAGGGCAAACAGCGGGTATGGCAAGCCTTGAGAAGGCGTTCTTAACAAAACGCCAAAAATGACGGTGAGGATCAACACAGTCAGGATGGGCTGCAAGACCGCCCAGGTAATCCCTAAAACTGCCTGCTTGTACCGCACCTTGATATCTCGCCAGGTGAGGAAAAAGATTAACTCGCGGTAACGCCACAACTCCTTAAAATTAATCCCCAGCCAGCCCTTGGCCGGGCGGAGATGGATCACAGGAACCGGATCGTTATTATGACCTTTATTTTCCATTAAGTCACACGATCACTTTCGATTGGCCCGATACCAGTCAATCGTCTGCTGTAAACCTTCATCAAAATCTGTCTGGGCTTCAAAACCAAACTTATCCTTGGCCCGGCTGGTATCCAGCGCACGCCGAGGCTGGCCATTGGGCTTGGTCGTATCCCACACCAGGCGGCCCTCAAACCCAGTTAGCTTGGTGATCTTCTCTGCCAAGTCTTTGATGCTGATCTCGAACCCAGAGCCAATGTTGACCGGCAGGGATTCATTATAACGCTCGGTAGCCAGGGCGATCCCCCGGGCCGCGTCGGTGACGTAGATAAACTCGCGGGTTGGCGAACCATCGCCCCACACCACAATGTGGTCTTCACCGGCCTCTTGCGCTTCGATGCACTTGCGGATCAGCGCGGGGATCACGTGCGAGCTGCGCGGGTCAAAATTGTCGCCCGGGCCATACAGGTTGACCGGCAGCAAAAAGATGCTGTTGAACCCATATTGGTCCCGATAAGCTTGCGACTGCACCAGCAGCATCTTCTTTGCCAGGCCATAGGGCGCATTGGTCTCCTCCGGGTACCCGATCCACAGGTCGTCCTCCCTGAAGGGCACTGGCGTAAATTTGGGGTATGCGCACACGGTGCCGATGGCGACAAATTTTTCCACGCCTTTAAGGTAGGCCTGGTGCATGAGCTGCACGCCCATCATCAGGTTGTCATAAAAGAACTCCGCCGGGTGCTCCCGGTTGGCGCCAATCCCGCCCACATGTGCGGCCAGGTGGATGATCACGTCCGGGTCCGCATCGGTCAGCATCCGCTCAATCGCGTTCGGGTCCACCAGGTCATATTCTTCAATGGTCGGGATGAAAATATCCTTCGCACCGCGGGCGCGCAAATCTGCAATCAGGTGCGTGCCTAAAAATCCCGCCCCCCCGGTGACAACAATTCGCTTTTCAGACCAATTCAATAAATTTTCCATAACTCCTCATCATCACCTTGTGATCGTATTACGTCCACTTAAGGCTGACTTCCAGTCCATCCACCACCAGGGCAGGTGCAAGGGGGTCATCCGTCAGCCTGACTTGATGCTCCAAACAGGTCAGCCGGTATACATCCGCCACATCACCTTCACCCAGCAGGCGCACAGCGCGCACTTCTGCGCCATCAAGCTTCGCCAATTCATCTTTCACCATCTGACGTACCTGCCGGTAGAGCTGAAAGGACTGCTGAAGGTAATCTTCGGTCAATGTTTGGCGCAACGCGCGCCCCTTCGCGGTAATTATATAACGTAATTTCCTTCGCCTGGCTTGTTTGACCTCAATGCAACTATTTTCGATCAATTGCTTCAGGCGAGCATTAACCGAGCCAATCGAGATGTTGATTTCCTCAGCCAGGTCAGCCTGCGTAACTTCTGGGTCAGCAAGAATCCTGTTTAATAGAGCCAGGTCACATTGAACACGTGTTTGAAGGTCAAAATTCGTCATAATTTCAGCAATTGAATTATAATCTTCAAAACTCACTCGTCAAGCCGATCATTGTTCGGGCCCGGGTACCAAAACGTTAAGGTCGCTTTCTGTTGATTCAAAAATTGTCGTGTAAAACTCATCAATGGGTTTAGCAATATACCTTTTCCAGGCGTTATTCTCTTCGCTGAACACTTCATTGGGTGGTTTTGAGCGCGTGAACAGGGGTTCTGAAATAATAACATCAAAACGATGATTGGAAATATCCTCCAGGAAACCTGAGAGGTAAGCCTCGTTCTCTGACATGGCCATTTCCATCAAGAACACCTTTTCATATTCCGGAACCAGTTTTACACCTTCAATCATCCCAAAAGTAACCAGGTGCCGGCTTTGAATGAATAAAACCTCTCCCCCTTCTGTTACCTCCTGGTCCAATATCATCTGAATTTGTTGGATAACTTCCCATGCACGTTCATCATCCCGATTCGGGTAAGGCCGCATTTGATTCAACAAATTGACCATTGGAATTAATGCCATCAATACAATAAAAACAACGGGTGTCTGAACCCTTGTAAACTTTTCCTTCCAGTCTGGTACAAACCGCCCACAAAGAACATACATCGTAACAATCGCCAGGAAAACTAGAAACGCATCCAAATTGTGGAGGTTATTTCCTCCGCCAATCTTCATGCTGACAATCAACCCAACAACCAGCAAAGCGACCAGGATGCTTAATAATGCCAGCAAACGCAGCGGCTGCCAGGATCTCAGCCTTGGCAGGAGTTTCCAAAAGATGACCAATAAAGTTGGCAGACTTGCGTAAACCAGCATCAACAATATGCCTGGGCCAAATGCTTCGTTTGGAAAGAGCCGGTAACTGAGCAACGGAGAGCTGAAACTGG
>DKFH01000201.1 GCA_002452315.1 Anaerolineaceae bacterium UBA6801
GGACTGAGGCGGTACTGCCGATTGAGTTTATCGCCAACCATTTCACGGGCTCACTGTTGGCCACCATCTATTGGTGGCTGGATCATGACCTGCCCTACACCGCGAATGAAATGGCGACCATGTTTCAGCAAGCCAACCAGATGGACCGCAATGAATTGCTGGGCATCGATCAAACTCAGGCAGAAGCAGATCTCAAAGAAAACCAAAACAAAAGAAAAAAGCACAGTAAAGAGAAAGATCAATCTCCCGAGGGTGTAAACACCCCAGAACTTGACCCTGAACAGGATGAGCCTGTTCAGGAACCCGCAGGCCACACAGACTAAGGTTAAGGTGAACAAATGAATATCTTACTGGTTTACCCGCAATTTCCTGACACATTTTGGAGCTTCAAGCATGCCCTGAAATTCGTGCACAAAAAATCTTCATCGCCACCTTTGGGGTTGCTGACTGTGGCAGCCATGCTGCCTGCCACCTGGGAGAAACGCCTGGTGGATATGAACGTTCAGAACCTGAAAGATGCTGACCTGGCCTGGGCGGATATGGTCTTGATCAGCGCGATGACCGTTCAGCGGGAGTCGACGCTTGATGTGATTGCCCGCGCCCAGGACGCCAATAAGATGATTGTGGCTGGCGGGCCGCTGTTTACCGCCGAACCAGAGGCATTCCCACAGGTGGATCACCTGATCCTCAACGAAGCGGAGATCACCCTGCCCAGATTCCTTTCAGACTTGGGCCGCGGTAAACCCGAGCGGATCTATCAGACGGATGAATTTGCCGACCTTACCCAAACACCTATCCCCCTGTGGGAGCTGATCAACCTGCGTTATTACGAATCACTCAGTTTACAGTTTACACGAGGGTGCCCATTCAACTGTGATTTCTGTAATGTCACCGCATTACTGGGTCATCGCATGCGGCTTAAGTCCACCCAGCAGTTGATTGATGAATTGGATAAGATTTACAGTCTGGGCTGGCGGCGGGGAATCTTCATTGTCGATGATAATTTTATCGGGAACAAGCGCATGCTCAAAGAAGAGGTACTCCCTGCTATGATTGATTGGCGCAAAGGCAAGAAAGGCTGTCGGTTTGTGACAGAAGCCTCGGTTAACCTGGCAGATGATGATCAATTAATCGAGATGATGGTCAAAGCCGGGTTTACCCAGGTCTTTATTGGTATTGAAACCCCGGACGATAGCGCCCTGGCAGAATGCTCCAAGAGCCAAAACCGCAACCGTGACCTGGTCAGCTCAGTCAGGAAATTGCAACAGAGTGGGTTGCAAGTGATGGGCGGCTTTATTGTTGGTTTTGATAGCGATGATGAGACCATCTTTGAGCGCATGATCGACCTGATTCAACAGAGCGGGATTGTGACGGCGATGGTGGGCCTCTTGCAGGCGCCGATTGGCACCCAGCTCTATCAGCGCATGTTGCGGGAAGGCCGCATCCGCAATACCTTCTCTGGCGATAATGTAGATGGGGAGACGAACATCATCCCTAAAATGGACCCGGATTTGTTGAAGAAAGGCTATCGGAAGATCCTGGATTCGATTTATTCTCCTAAGGGATTTTATGAACGGGTGCGCACCTTCCTGAAGGATTATCAACCAGCCAGCTATTCGGTCACCTTGCACTGGGAAGAGATCTCGGCCTTGTTCAAATCCATTTTCGAGATCGGAATCAAAAGTAAAGAGCGCAAGCATTACTGGCGCTTATTCTTCTGGACCCTGTTTAACTTTCCAAAGAAATTCCCCCTGGCAATCACCTTCACCATCTATGGTTACCATTTCCGCAAGGTGAATGAATTGCATGTAGTGTAAGTATTCGCTTAGTGCAATCAGCGCTGCCAATCCGCCGGTGGGGGCCAATTTGAGATCAATAATTATTACAGCCCTAACCCTGATATAATAGGGTGTGGCACGCCATACAAGCGCCTTGATAATCTTGGATGATTTGCCGGGGCGCTTTTTTTATTTTCTAAAGGTTTTCAGCAGGGCAAATTCCGTCACTGCTTTGACTTTTAGTGCTGATTGTCTTAAAATTGGGGGTTGCGTGTCATTATCTTATGTCATGATATTAAGGAAGAAGGAAGGTCTCTTAAATGAAAGAATATAAAACCGAATCGATCCGAAACATCGTCCTGGCCTCGCACAGCAATTCAGGCAAGACCATGCTGGTGGAAGCCCTGGTGAACTTCACCGGCGGGACCACGCGCATGGGCCAGATTGAGGATGGCTCAACCATCGCCGACTTTGAAGAAGAGGAAATCCGCCGCGGGATCTCGCTCTTCACCGCTGTGGTACCCGTTGAATACGATGGGATCAAACTCAATTTACTGGATACCCCCGGGTATACCGATTTTATCGGAGAGGTCATCTCTGCCATGCGGGTTGCCGATGGCGCCCTGATCCTGGTGGATTCCGTTGCCGGCCTGGAAGTGGGCACGGAAATGGCCCTGCAATACAGCGAGCAGTTCGGAATCCCCCGTATGTTATTGATCAACAAGATGGAACGGGACAATGCCAATTTTGAAAAAGCACTGCAGTCCGTTCAGGACCATGTTGAAACCCGCCTGATCCCCCTGCAGTTGCCCTGGGGCGAAAAAGCGGATTTCCAGGGTGTGATCGACCTGTTAACGATGAAAGCCTACAAAGGCGATGGCAAAGAAGTTGTTGACATCCCGGCTGAATACCAGGCACAGGCCGAAGAAGCCCACCTGGCGCTGGTTGAAGCTGCTGCTGAAGGGGCAGACGACCTGCTGGAGAAATATTTTGAGAACGGCGATCTGACCGATAAAGAGATCATACGCGGACTGCGCAGCACGATTTGGGAGGGCAATTTCATCCCGGTGATGGTTGCTGCTGGCGCCAACAAAATCGGTATCGCACCCCTGCTCAACATCCTGGCCAATCTGATGCCGTCGCCGGCCGAAGCCGGACCGGCAGCCGCAAAAACTGCCAAGGGTGAGGAAATTACGCTTGAGCCAAAGGATGATGGCCCCCTGGCTGCTTATGTGTGGAAAACCACGGCAGACCCCTTTGTTGGAAAACAGACTTTTTTCAGGGTTTATTCTGGCAAGATGGTGGCGGATGAACGGATCTGGAACAGTGTCAAAGAAGAGGAAGAACGCCTAACCGGCATGCAGGTTCCATATGGCAAGGAAGGAAAACCGATCGGCGTTTTACACGCCGGCGATATAGGCTTGGTGGCAAAATTGAGCGTCACCACCACGGGCGACACGCTGTGCAGAAAGGATTCGTCTTTTGTGCTGCCCTCAGCGGACTATCCCAATGCGCTCTATCAGGTGGCCGTTTTCCCCAGGACCCAATCTGACGCAGCCAAGCTGAGCACTACTCTCACCCGCTTGTGCGAAGAAGATATGACCCTCTCGTGGCATAATGAGCCTGCTACCCGGCAGACGATCTTACAGGGGATGGGTGATCAGCACATTGATGTGGCCATTCGGCGTGCGGAAGGCAAGTTCCAGCTTGGGATGGATGTTCAGGAACCGAAAGTACCCTACGAAGAGCGCATCACCCGCGAGAATGCGGCCATGTACCGCCACAAAAAGCAAACCGGCGGCGCAGGCCAATTTGGCGAGGTGCACTTACGCGTCAGCCCCTATCAGGATGC
>DKFH01000003.1 GCA_002452315.1 Anaerolineaceae bacterium UBA6801
TACCTGATGACCGGGGATACCTTTGAGGACGTCACAACCGTGGACTGGGTCACCGGCGCCGTCATGCTGCTTCGCAAACAAGCCCTCGACCAGGTGGGGCTGATGGACGAACGCTTCTTCCTGTATTTTGAAGATGAAGACCTGTGCTGCCGGATGTGGCAACAGGGCTGGAAGGTGTGTTATGTCCGCTCAGCCCAGGCTTATCATGCCCACCTGGCAGAAGGCCGCAAGAAAATCCTCAGCAAAGCCAATTTTCACCACCTGCTCAGCGCCTTTAAAATGCTCATCAAATACCGGGGTAAAATTAGCGCATGCACGGAAAGGTAATGGACCGAACGAAAATAGTTCATCATGGATAATCATCAAAACGCGCAAAGAATGCAAACAGCCCTCCTCGAGAACCGCAGCTCAGTGGTCAACGTGCTGCTCGTGCTTTTGGATATCCTCACCATCAGCGGGGCTGTTATCATCTCGGCCACCATCCGCTTCCTGCTGCAACCCCTCATGGGCGGGCTGGTCAATTGGTCGCTGATCCTCAACAGCCTGATTTTTTACGTCCTCTTCACCGTCCTGCTGGCTTGGCTGAACGGGCTCTATCCCGGGTTTGGGTTAGTCGCAGTCCAGGAGATGCAAAAAATCCTTTATGTGGTCAGCCTGGCATCTATCTTCCTGGGTGTGGTCCTCTTCCTGCAGCAATTAGGATTGGCCTATTCACGGTCGATTTTTGTCCTGACCTGGTTCCTGTCCGCGCTGTTTATGATGTTAGGGCGCTTCGCGCTTCGCAACCGTTTCAGCCGGTTTCATTGGTGGGGCATACCGATGATCATCATCGGAAAAAAAGCGCACATCGAACCGATCATCAAAAAGCTGATCCAAACTCGGCGGCTGGGCTTTCGGCCAGTGTATTACTTTGACCCCCATTCACCATCGAAAGACCCGATCTTAGACGTCCTGCCCATCAAAAACCACCAGGCGCTGCATGAACTTGTCACACAGTCAAAAATCAAACATGTGATTCTCACCGACCCGGTGACCAACTTCAACACGGATGATTACCAGTGGATGCGGGATGTTTTCCCCAACATCCTCTTCATCCTCGATACAGCGCCTTTTGGCTCCCTGTGGGTTCGCACCATCGATATGCACGGTACCCTGGCGGTGGAGACCAACTATCATCTGCTCAACAAGCAAGAGACGATCATCAAACGGGTCTTCGACATGATCCTGACCCTGCTGCTGCTACTGGTCACCTGGCCTATTTTCCTGATCCTGGCCTTGCTGGTGCGGTTTGACTCCAAGGGTCCCATCCTTTACACCCAAAAACGCCTGGGGCAGAACGGTGAGCTGTTTGACAGCTATAAATTCCGCACCATGTTCGAAAACGCGGAAGCAAAGCTCCAGGATGTCTTATCCGCCGACCCAGAAGCTTACCGGGAATATGAGAAATATCACAAGCTGGCCAACGACCCCCGGGTGACCAGGGCGGGCAAGTTCTTACGCCGCTATAGCCTGGATGAGCTGCCCCAATTCATCAACGTGCTCAAAGGGGATATGAATTTGATCGGTCCGCGCAGCTACCTGCCCAGGGAACTTCCCCATATGGGCGCAAATGCCAAGGTGATCCTGAAAGTGAAACCCGGCATCACCGGCTGGTGGCAGGTGATGGGGCGCAACGCCACCTCCTTCAAGGAACGCCTGCAGCTGGATGAGTACTATATCAGCAACTGGTCGATCTGGCTGGATATCTACATCATGATCAAGACCGTCTGGGTCTTGATCCACGGGGAGGGGTTGTAAGCCCTTTCCAATCACCGCTTGCCCGCTGGTATGTGGTGTAAGCTTACATTGCAGTCAGCGTATTTCCCTAGTAACCAAACACATTACCAAAAGCAAACAAAAAAACTGCCCCTATGCGAGCCAGGGGCAGTTAAATTAATTTTCCCGAATTAACGAAAATTACTCGTCTTTTTCCTCATCTTCGCGGCGTTTGGCCTCGATGATGTCCTGCGTCAGGTGCTGGGGTACCATCTCGTAATGGTCAAAGGCCATCGTGAAGTACCCGCGGCCGCCAGTCATCGAGCGTAAGGTAGTCGTATAGCGCAGCATCTCGGCCAGTGGCACATGTGCTTTGACCACGGAACGGCCTTTTTGCGTGTCCATACCCTGCACACGCGCCCGCCGGGAGTTCATATCGCCCAGCACATCACCCATGTTGGCTTCAGGCACAATCACTTCGACCTGCATGATCGGTTCGTACAGCACCGGCCCTGCGCCTTTGAAGGCCAATTTGAAGGCCTCGCGGCCGGCGATTTCGAAGGCAATCGGTTTTGAGTCCACCGGGTGTTCCTTGCCGTCATAAACGGATACCTTGACATGACGCACCGGGTAGCCAGCCACCACGCCCTCTTTCATCACGTTACGGATGCCTTTTTCAATCGAGGGCATGTAATTATTCGAGATCGAACCACCAAAGACATCATTGACAAATTCAAAATCGGCATCCTGATAGGGGCTGACGCGTA
>DKFH01000168.1:0-584 GCA_002452315.1 Anaerolineaceae bacterium UBA6801
CCGGATGAGTGAATTCTTTCAGCAGGTTGCAGATTGGGTTTACAATCACGTCGAGTTGGGAATGGAATACCTGTGGATTTGGCTGGGGCGAAAACTGGTCCAGATCTCAGAAGGGACCTTGCGCAAAGTTGAGACGGAAACATCAAAATCATCTGGGGATTTGATGAAGGAAGCGCTGCATTCCCTGGAGGTTTATGAGCAGAACACGCGACGGAAAACACTGCGTTTGGACCTGGCCTGGATTCCCTTGTTCCTGGCGGTGATCTTAATTATGCTGTTTGTGTTGTAGAGAGGACCGTGAGATGACTCCATATCAAATGCTCTTACCTGGAATCACCGTTTTGCCCATCATTGGCGTGGTTGTCTTATTGATCTGGCGCAACGCGACCAAACAACAGGCTGCTATTATCGGGATCATCAGTGAGAGTTTTGCCCTGATCATCCCCATTGTGTTGCTGTCCGCGCTGCGCAGGGACGGCGTGGTATTCTTTTCTGTGTCGTGGATCCCGAACATGAATATCTCCTTCAGCCTGGAGCTGAGCTGGCTGTCGCTCATTTTTCTGCTGACGGAGGTGATCACCACG
>DKFH01000168.1:708-5096 GCA_002452315.1 Anaerolineaceae bacterium UBA6801
TGATTTTGGTGTGGGGGCACGGAGAGAAACGTTTCAGGGTGTCGTTGAAATACTTCATCATCACGCATTTGGGATCATTGATGGTGCTGGTGTGTTTGATCACACTGTATGTGAATTTCGGCACAGCCAGCCTGTCGGCGTTGATCCTGCAAGCCAGCACCCTGCCCGTCAATATGCAAATGTTTTTAACCGCGTTCTTCATCATCGGTTTTTGCGTCAAGATGGCCATTTTCCCGGTGCACATCTGGCTGCCTGATGCCCATACGGTGGCGCCGATGCCTGTGACGATCATCCTGGCTGCGGCCATGCTGGCGATGGGCACCTTTGGCGTCTTGCGGTTTCCGTTCAGCTTGTTCCCGATCGAGAATGTCCAGCCCTTTGCCTTATGGATGATGATTGCCGGGCTGGTATCGGAGGTGTATGGCGCGTTGATGGCACTGGCAGAAAAGGAGATCAAACGCATCATTGCGTACAGTTCGGTCAGCCAGATGGGGTATATCCTGTTTGGGTTGGGCACGCTCACCACGCGCGGCTTGCAGGGCGCAATCATGCACGTGGTCTATCACGCCATCATCAAGGGTCTGCTCTTCATGGTGGTAGGGATCATCATCACCGTGACCGGCAAGCGGATGATTGATGAGGTGGGCGGTTTGGGATCGAAACTGCCGATCCTGACCGTATGCGCGGCGATTGGCTTGCTGGGCATCTCCGGCATGCCCCCGCTGGGAATCTTCAATAGCGAGTGGCTGATCTTCGGCGGCGGCTTTGATTCGGGCGTGTCGATCGCCTTGACAGTGGTCACTTTGCTTGGATCGCTGCTGACGCTGATCTATGCGCTGAACTTTTTTGGGCGTATTTTCTTTGGCCAAACCAAACCCGCCTTACTCGCCGAGCAATCCCCGCGCGCCCTGCTGGTTCCCACCGTGGCCGTGACGGTGTTCCTGATCATTGAGGGGTTAATGCCAGGGCCTTTACTGGGCTGGGCGATGGAGGGACTGGCCACCATCTTTGGGGGGGTGCTGTAATGAGCGGCTATTTTGAGATTGTTACCCCGTTTTTCATCCTGATCGGCGGGGCGTTTGCTGTTTATCTGCTCGGTCGATTGTTCGGGTTATCTAACCGGGTGGAAGCGCTGCTGACGGTGGCCGTTTTAGGGGCTACCCTGGTTGTGCTCATCCTGCATTTCCTCACTATCCCCGAGGTTATTGAAAATCCGGAGGTCTTTTTCGGGCTGGATGATCCAGATGGGATCATCTACCGCCCCAGTGCGGTAGGCGCATTTATTTTGGTCATCGGCGTGGTGATTGGGATCCTGATCACCCTCTATTCTGCGGAAGACCTCTCACGCGACCCGCGCTACCTGGTATTTTACCCGCTTATCCTGCTGACCCTGGCTGGCTTACTGGGGATGTTCATCTCGCAGAATTTGTTCAATTTGTTCCTGTTGACAGAGCTGACAACGGTCACTGCCAGCGCGCTGGTGGCTTTCCGGTTCAAGGTGGAGGTTTCGATCCGGGCCGGGTTTAAGTATCTGATCATGAGCAGCCTGGGCACGATGACGATGATGCTGGGGATTTATTTCGTCTACCGCAGCACGGGTAACATGCAGTTCATTGCCCCTTTGGAAGCGGTGGATAATTTCACCCGCATTGGCGCAGCTTGTTTCCTGGTGGGTTTCAGCCTAAAAGCTGGTGTGGTCCCCTTGCATACCTGGGTACCCGATGTGTATGGCCATGCCCCCAGTGCGGTCAGCGGGTTTATGGCGGGTGTGTTGTCGAAAAGCATGTTGTTCATAATGCCAGTGGTGTGCCTCAGGCTGGGGATCAGTTACCGGGAACTGGGTGCATTCCTGATGGTGGCGGCCTGCTTCAATATGCTGGTCGGTTCGGTGCGCATGCTTGGTCAGCAGCTCATGCGGCGCTTTCTCTCATTTTCGACCATAGCCCAAACCGGGTACCTGATGTTTGTCCTGGGGATGGGGTTTTATTACGAGTTGGATTCTGCCTATGGTGCAGGTTTGTTCCTGTTTTTTGTGATCGCGGTGATGAAGTGTTTGGCGTTCCTCGCTGCCGGGACGTATGAATATTACACGGGGACGCAGGATATTGAGCGGCTGAGGGGTGTAGCGGCGAAAATCCCCCAGGCGGCGCTGACCTTTAGCATTGCCCTAGCGGGCCTGGCTGGCATTCCCCTGCTGGCGGGGTTCACCGGCAAATGGCTGATCTTTTCCGCCGCATTGATGACGGCGGATGTGTTTGCCGTGGTCTGCCTGATCATTTTCATAATCAGCTCCGTGATCAGCTTGGGCGGGTATCTGCCGATGATTGTCAAGCAATACCAGGGCGCCCCAGCCGCGGAGATTTTGCCTGAAGCACCCCAGGGGACACTGCAGGTTTCTCCCTGGATGCTGGTCCCAGCGGGCACCCTCTCCCTGCTGGTGATAATCGTCGGGGTCTTCCCCAGCCCGTGGATCAATTTGGTCAGCCAGGTGATGAATTGGATGATGAGATCAATATGAACATTTTACTCAGCCCGCCATTTGCTTTTAGCTTCTTTTTTATTGTGCTGTTTATCGCTTATGGTTTTATCCAGCGGCACGCAGCCCAGGGTGAGGATCACCCCGATAAGCACCTGCCGTATTCCGGCGGCCAGCGGATCCCGCCAGTGGAAGTTCGCCTGTCCTATGAGACGTTTTTCCGGATTGGGCTGCTGTTTGGCATTGCCCATGTGGCGGTGCTGGTGCTGGCGACGTTGCCGATGAATTGGGCTTCGCACCGCTTGGGGCTGGTATACCTGTTTGGGATCTCGATCAGCGCGATCGTGCTGGCGAGCACGAAGCCAAAAGAGAATTAAGAATTGAGTTCGACATGTTAAAAGATGTGATTAAAAATACCTACCGATGGGCGCAGAAAAATTCTCTGTGGATGCTCCATTACAACACCGGGGGATGTAACGGTTGCGACATCGAGATTCTGGACCTGTTGACTCCCCGTTATGATATCGAGCGGATGGGGATCATCGCCAAAGCTTCGCCGCGCCATGCAGATGTGCTGCTGTGCACCGGGCCAGTGACCCTGCAGGCCAGGTTCGGTTTGGCGCAGATCTATGCCCAAATGCCCTCGCCCAAATGGGTGGTGGCGGTAGGGAGCTGCAGCACCACCGGCGCGGTCTTTTATGGCAGCGACACCGTGCTGGGCGGCGTGGATCGCATCCTGCCGGTGGATTTATATATCCCCGGCTGCCCTGCCCGTCCGGAGGCGATCATCGAGGGGTTGATGAAATTGAGGGAAAGGATCACCAATGACCAATGAGATTAGCCTGTCAGATGTGCTGGACAGGATCAACGCGGAAACGGGATGTGCCTGTGAGGTTTATGAGGGCATCACCAACGAGGAGGTCATCTGCATCCCGGCTGACCAATTGCAGACGGCGGTCAGCGTGCTATGGGAGGGGTTTGACTGTAACCATTTATCCACCATCACCGCCCAGCAGCGCAAAAGCCACCCGGGCGAAATTGAGCTGATCTACCATTTCTGGCACGGCAAGGGCATCTCCCTGCTGATGCGCCTGCCCCTGGAGGCACCAGAAGTGGCATCGATCATCTCGCTGCTCCCCGGGGCGGATTTTTACGAGCGCGAGGTGGCAGAAATGTATGGCGTGGTATTCACCGGCCGGGCGAAGACGCCAAAATTGTTGCTTCCTGTGATGTGGGACAAAGGGCCGCCATTTTTAAGCCGGGAGGATGATGATGAATAAGATTACGATCCCAATCGGACCGCACCACCCACTGTTGAAAGAACCTCTGTCGATGCGCATCGACATTTCGGGTGAACGGGTGTTAGGCGCAAACCTGCGCCTGGGTTATGTTCACCGGGGGATTGAAAAAATGGCCACCCAGCGCACTTACGTGCAGGATGTGCACCTGATTGAGCGCATTTGCGGCATTTGTTCCCATATTCATACCACGACGTTTTGCCTGGCTGTGGAAGCGCTGCTGGGCATTGAAGTTCCGCCACGTGGGCAGTATATCCGCGCGCTGATGTGCGAGCTGGAACGGGTTCACAGCCATTTGCTGTGGCTGGGCATTCTGGCCAAACATGTTGGCCTGGACACGGTCTTCATGCACACCTGGCACGATCGGGAACTGGTGCTGGATATCATGGAGGGCGTCTCCGGCGGGCGAGTCTCCCATGCGGCCAACCAGATTGGCGGTGTGCGCTTTGACCTTACAGAGGAGCAGGAGGCGATGATCACGGAAAACGTCGACAAGCTCAAGGTGCAGGTAGGCGGCTTGCTGGATGTGATTGAGAACGAACCGACCTTGCGAGCCCGCACACAGGGGGTGGCGCCAGTTTCGGCAGAGTTGATCCGGGATTACTGTGTGGTCG
>DKFH01000069.1 GCA_002452315.1 Anaerolineaceae bacterium UBA6801
TCATCCACGCTGATGCCCAAAATCTGCCCGCGGTAGCCGCTCAGCCGTGCCCCGACCAGCATGCCGGCCTGGGTTCCACCCGAAGAGCTCGGGAACACAATCCAATCCGGTTGGACGTCTTGTTCGGCCAGTTCCAGCATGGCGTTCACATAGCCCAGCGCTCCGATGGGATTGGAGCCGCCATATGGGATCAGGTAGGGTTGTTTGCCTGCTGCCTGCGCGTTTTCATACACTTCCTCCAGCGTCTGCTGAACCTGCGCTCGCTCGGCGAACACCACCTGTGCGCCCAGTAAGCGGTGCAGGAGGTGGTTACCATCGGGCGGATCGGGCGGGTCGCCAAATAACACCAGGATGCACGCCAGCCCAAAACGGGCAGCGGCCGCCACCGTCTGGCGGCAGTGGTTGGACTGCACTGCGCCGGCTGTGATCAGCGTGTCTGCACCTGCAGCCTGAGCTTCGTACAGCAGGTATTCCAGCTTGCGGGTCTTATTGCCCCCAAAAGCCAGCCCGGTTTGGTCATCGCGTTTGATGATCAGGTCCGGCCCCTTAAAGTGCCCCGAAAGGCGCGGCATGGCTTCCACCGGGGTGGGTAAGTGTGCAAATTCAAGGCGTGGTTTCATGTGTTTATGCTCCTTTTGGTGGCCTGCTTCCCACGTACCCGCATGATATCGAGGACGCGCGGGAGAACCTGGCAATAGCCCGTGTAGATCAATGCGCGGACTGGCAAATCCCAGGCGCCCAGGGTGCGCACGACCTGGCCGCCAAAGCCATCCTTAAACCGGTACACACCCCACAAGGGGTCATCCTCCGTAAAATCATCCGGTGCGCCCCACATATCATAGGTATGGCAGCCAGCCGCTTTGGCGCGCAGCATGGCCTCCCATTGCAGGCGGTAGTTGAACATCTTCTCGCGATGCGCATCCAGGGACATGCCGTGCATATACCAGGCCCGCCCGCCAAACCGAAAGATGACCGCCCCGCCCAGCGGCTGGCCGTCCACCTCGGCGATCAGGGGTTCTGCCAGGCCTGCCCGGAAGAAGGTCTCCCAAACGGCCTGGTAATACATTTTGCCCCGAATGGTGAAATCGTCCCTGAGGGCGGTGTGAGCATACATCTGGTACAGTAGATCAATCTCTTCAATGCCGCCCGGCCGCACGGTCACCCCGCGGCGCTCCGCCAGCCGGATGTTGTAGCGGGTCTTGGATTTCATCCGCATCAAAAGGTCGTCCTCTTCCGCAGATAGGTCAATAGTGACGGTGTTGCGGAACTGAATTTGTTCTTCAGAAAAACGCCAGCCGCGGTCGGATAATGCCTCCCGCACCCGCAGGCCTGCAAGGTGGTCACTCGCTTCAGCATCACCCGGAATCCCAAATCCCACAGGGAGGTCGGGGTCAATTTTCAGGAAGATAGCCTGATTATCGCGGGCAAACTGCGCCAGGTCATTCACAACCCGATCCACCAGGCTCTCCTGTGCCCAATCCAGGAGGGGACCGCGCGGAATGTACATCACATTCAGGGGCAGGCGCAGACTGTCCACCCCGGCCCGACGCGCGAGGAGCAATGCCGCCGCGCAGATCGTACCCTTTTCATCCCGCCACACAAGCGGGTGAGGTTCCCACCCGAAAGCGGCTTTGACCTGGCCCCACTGCCAGGTTTGCAATGCATGTGCACCGGGGAGGTGTTCAATGATGCTGTTCCACTGAATTGCGCTGTGGATTTCTGCGGGTTCCAAGGGGAAAACTCCTTACGTTCCTGTTGGTGATTGGTGACGGCCAGACCAAAGCTGGTACAGTTTGTAAATCAGGGGCTGGTAGACCCGGTCCCAGGCGCCGATTGTCCGCCGAAGCTGACCGCCAAACCCGCGCTTGAAGCGATACACACCCCATAATCCGTCGGTGCGGTCAAGGAATGTCCCTTCCAGCGCATGCTCCGGGTAATCCGGCACACCCCACAAGTCATAAAATTTGCAGCCCGTAGACTTGGCCCACCTTATCGCTTCCCACTGCAGAAGGTAGGTCGGCATCCGGTTGCGCTCCTCGTCGGTGGATGCGCCATAAAAATACCAGGCTGTGTCGCCATGGGCAAAGGCCATCAAGCCTGCCAGGGGTTGACCGTCATATTCAGCAATCAACAGCACACACCCGCCTGACGGCGCGAAGATGTCATAAGCCCGCTGGTAATATTCTCGGCTGTGCACCCCAAAGGCATCGCGTTTGCCGGTATGGATCATCATGCGATGGAAGGTATCCACATCATCACTGGGATTAACCACCACATCCTTGCGTTCCGCCAGGCGGATGTTATAGCGAGTTTTTGATTTCATTGCCATCAGGATCTCTTCCTCATCCTGTTGAAGGTCGATGATAATCGTGCGCGGGGGTTGAACTGTTTGGGCGGTCTCAATAAACCCGGGCAGGTGATCCTGGGCAAAATCCTCCGGGACCGGCTGCCAGATATCTGGTTCCACCCGCAGGAAGACCGCCCGTTCCTTGCGGCACAGCTCATCCACCTGGGGCCAGAAATCCACCCAGCGTCCAACACCGGCCGGGCCGCGCGGGATGTAGGCGATGCTCATCCCCAGCGGCAGCCGCCAGAAGAGGATCAGCGCGCCCAGGTCATCAGCCTGCACATAACGCGGCTTCCAGCCAAAGGCTGATTTAAGCTCCCCCCAGGGTCTGGTTTGTAGGATATGGGCTTCGGGATGATCTTCAATAAACGCATCCCAAGCCTGGGGTGTCAAAATTTGCATGCTTTCCTTTTAGTGTCGGCAGCGCCGCTCGTTTCCATCCCCTACTATGCCGTGCTGTTTATTCAACCAGGTCCAAAGCGGTCCCTGCCGACTGAATGGCCGCGCCAGGGATGGCGTCACTCAGCAGGGCCTGGATCGCCTCCGGGTCTCCATCGCGGGCGTATTGCGCCAGTTGTTCAACGATGGCTTTGAGTTTGTCTGAGGTGAGTACCTCTTCGCTATCCACCCGGTGGATATCGGGATGATCGGTTTTAGAATATGCAAAACCAGTATCCCACAGGTCTTCAGAGAGCTTTTCGCCCGGGCGGATGCCGGTAATGACGATTTCGATGTCCTTGCCGGGTTCCAGGCCGGAAAGGCGGATCAGGTCTTCCGCCAGATCAAGGATGCGCACTGGCTGTCCCATATCGAGGATATAGTTCTCGCCGCCGGTGCTCATGGCAGAGGCTTGCAACACCAGGTGAACTGCCTCCGGAATGGTCATAAAATAGCGTTTCATCTCGGGATGGGTGACGGTCACCGGGCCGCCATTGGCAATCTGCCGCTTGAAGCGCGGGACTACACTGCCCCGGCTGCCCAGGACATTCCCAAAGCGGACCACGGTGAAGGCACGTTGGTGTTGATGAGCAGCATCCAGCACCAGCATCTCTGCGATGCGCTTGGTGGCTCCCATCACGTTGACCGGCCGGATGGCTTTATCCGTTGAGATCATCACCAAACGCTCAACATCATGCACCAGGGCTACATGGACGATATTTCGTGTGCCGATGATATTGTTTGTGACGGCCTCTTCAATATTGCTTTCCATCAGCGGCACATGCTTATGTGCGGCGGTGTGGAAGACCACCTCTGGCTTCCAGCGATTGAAGATCGCCTCCAGGCGGGGTAAATCCCGCACATCCGCAATCAGCGGGACGATCTCCAGGGCGGGGAATCCCTCGCTGAGGTCCAGCAGCGCGCTGAAAATGCTGTTTTCGCCATGCCCCAGGGCGAGCAGTCGTTGCGGGTTCACCTGGGCAATTTGGCGGCAAAGCTCGCGCCCGATGGAACCGCCTGCACCGGTGACCATCACGACCCGGCCTTCAAGGACTTCACCCAGGGCTTCGGTTTCGATTTTTACCGGTTCACGCCGCAACAGGTCAAAAATATCCACTTCCCGCAGGCGGCTGACGCTGACCGCGCCGCCCAGCAGTTCGTAGATTCCGGGCATGGTACGAAAGGCCACATTACGCAGCCGGCAGACCTCAGTTACCTTGCGGACCACCTGGCCGGAAGCGCTGGGGATGGCCACCACCACTTCATCGACGTGGTGCTTATTCAAAATTTGGTCGATCTGATCCAACGGTGCCAGCACTGGCACGCCATGGATCTTGCTGTTTACCTTGGTTGGGTCATCATCCAAAAAGCCGATCGGCTTCATGTTCAATTGCGGATTTTTGAGCATCTCCCTGACGACCATGGCACCTGCATCGCCCGCGCCAACCACCAGCACCCATTTACAGCGCAGTGACGGGATAAAGGATTGATCGCTGACGGATGTGGCCGTCTCTGCCAGCACCCGGAAGATAAACCGCACCCCGCCTATCAGCGCCATCGACAGGAGCCAGTCAATAATCAAAACTGAACGCGGAAATCCATAAAAGGTGCCCGCCGCGAACAGGCCCATCATCACACCTGAAAGGACCATCGAAGCAGTGGTTACCGCAGAAAAGATGAGCACCAGCTCACGGGTGCTGGCATACCGCCAAACATGGCGGTAGATGCCAAAGAAGTAATACACCAGGGGTTTGATCAGCACGGCGGCACCCAGCATCCACATCATGCTGTATTGATAGGTAGGAAAGATGGCAATCAATTCCAGTCGCATCAGGTAACTGCCCAATACAGAGACCAGCGTCAGGAAGATATCCCCCAGTAAAAGATATCGATTGCGGATTTTCCGGCTAAAAATATGCATTCAGGGCTTTATCCATGGATTTATTGTCCCTTAAAACCGAGGACAGTGCCCACGGTTCTGAGGAGGATGGAGATATCCATTAACAGGTTACGGTGTTCAATATAATACAGGTCATATTCCAGCTTGATGGCCGTCTCTTCTACCGTGCCGGCATAGCCAAAGTTGATTTGCGCCCAGCCTGTGATCCCAGG
>DKFH01000117.1 GCA_002452315.1 Anaerolineaceae bacterium UBA6801
TGGTCAGCTCGGTCTTGCCCACGCCAGTTGGGCCCAGGAAGATAAAGGAGCCAACCGGGCGGGAAGGGTCCTTGAGCCCGGCCCGCGCCCGGCGGATGGCTTTCGAGACAGTCTCGATCGCTTCTCCCTGCCCGATGATATGCTTGGCCAGTTCGTTCTCCATGTTCAGCAGGCGGGTCGATTCTTCAGTCTCCAGCTGCATCAAGGGAACGCCGGTCCACATTGAAATCACCTCGGCAATATCTTCCGTGGTGACCCGCGGGCTGTTCGAACGATCCCATACCGTGCGTAACTCCTCCAGCTGGGATTCCAGCGCGTCCACCTGCGTTTGCAGGTCTTCCAACTGGTCGTAATCTTCTGCTTCTTTGGCCGTTTCGATCGCTTTGCGCAGCTCGCGTAATTCAGTAATGATCTCTTTGGCGTTGATCGCTGCCGGGCTTTTGTACATGCGCACACGAGAGGCCGATTCATCGATCAGGTCGATGGCCTTGTCGGGCAAGAACCGGTCGCTCACATACCGGGCGGAGAGCTTGGCCGCCGATTCGAGGGCATCATCATCGATCCGCAGCCGGTGATGGTCTTCGTAGGCTGAGCGGATGCCGTGCAAAATTTCGATGGTCTCTTCCACCGTCGGCTCTGAGACGATAATGGGTTGGAAGCGGCGCTCAAGGGCGGCATCGCTTTCGATGTTCTTGCGGTACTCATCCAGGGTGGTGGCGCCGATCACCTGCAGCTCGCCCCGCGAGAGGGCTGGCTTGAGGATGTTGGCCGCGTCCACCGATGAACCAGCAGAGCCTGCCCCGACGAGCATGTGCACCTCATCGATGAACAGGATCGCATCAGAGGCTTTGAGCTCATCAATCACGCGTTTGAGCCGCTCTTCGAATTGGCCGCGGTACATCGTGCCCGCCACCAGGGAGCCCACATCCAGCTGTAACAGCCGCCTGTCCAGCAAAGGCGCCGGCACATCACCTTCGATAATGCGCTGGGCCAGGCCTTCCACGATGGCCGTCTTGCCCACGCCGGNNGCCGGGTTGTTCTTGGTGCGCCGTGCCAAAATTTGGATCACGCGCTCAATTTCCATCTGCCGGCCGATGACCGGGTCGAGTTTGTTTTCTTCAGCCAGCGCCGTCAGGTCCGTCGCCATCTGGTCAACCAGGGGCATTTTGTCGGAGTCTTGTTTCTCGGCCCTTTGCCGGCGAGCGCTCGACCGGCCTGTCAGTGCCGGCCGTTCTTCCGCTTGCGATTCACGCAATACACGGTCCGTCTGCCGGCGGATCTGCTCCGCGGAGACGCCAAATTTCTTAAGGATGTTCATCGCCTCGCAATCGCTTAAGCGGGTCAATCCAATTAGCAGGTGCTCCGTACCCACGGATTTCTGCCCCTTTTGCCGGGCTTCTTCAATCGCAAAGGGGATCACCTGCTGCATGCCCGGTGAGAGGGAAATCTGTCCGGTGTGATCACCAAAACCGAGTTCCTTTTCAACCACGTCGGTGACACGGTCTGCTTCCAGACCCAGGTCACGCAAAACACGACTGGCTACGCTGCCTTCCAGCTCAATCAAACCAATCAACAGATGTTCTGTGCTGATTTGCGGTTTTTGTAGACGTTCTGCTTGTTTCTGAGCCAGGCTGAGCACATGACGTGCTTTAGGGGTAAATTTTTCAATACCAGCCACGGCTAACCTCCTTGATTAAGTTCAATGCTTTAAATAACCTACCTGGAAAGTCAAGCGATGATGGAAAACTCGAATCCAGGGGGAAGTTGTAGACCTCTGCAACTTCAAAATACAATCACTACCAATAAATGTGTGCACTTTTGTTCTTTTTTAAGGTCTAATGTGATTCTACCTAACTTTGATTGAAAAGGAACATTTGCACAATCATTATTATGGAATGTTAATACAGCCCTGGGGCGGTTTAGCGTGATTTTCTGAAAAACACCTCGCCGATGCCACCCTCATTCAGGCAATTGATTACGCCGCATTCGGTAAAACCCATGTGGCGGTGCCAGGCCTGGGGTGCCGGTTCGTCCATCTGGGAGGAGCTATAAAGCACGGTATACCCGCGCTCGTGAAGATCATCTTCAAGATGACCCAGTAACACATGGCTCAAACCCTGATTTTGATAGTCTTCCTTGATATAGATCAGATCGATAAATGGGATTTCAGACCACAGGAAGGCAAACCACAGCTGCCCGATGGGGTCACCATCCACACTCAGGATGAGGATCTCATCCTGGCTGATTTTTCTCAGCAGAATTTCCGGGGAAAGCACCCTTTTTTGTTGGAGAAAGGCCACATCTTCTGGCGCAGCGCTGCGGACAACGACAATGCTTCCATCCATTGTTTTTCTTCCTCTACAGTTACAGTTTTTCAGGTGTTTGAACATCAATTTGGTATGTATACTATAATTATAGTGCACCAGGTGATGGCCAACCTCATCTGCTGTATGTTTGATGATCATCTTGCAGGATAGTTAACAGACCATTATGACCGAAAACAACCAGGAATACCCCTTACTGATCGCCCAGACCGGTCCCTTAGAAGGCCAGCGCTGGAAAATCAAAGCCCCGCTGACGCTGGGGCGCGATAGAGACTGTGATATCGTCATCCCGCTGCGCCAGGTCTCACGGCGCCACAGCCTGATCACGCCTGACCCACTCAACGGGGCGACGATTGAGGACCTGGGCAGCAAGAACGGCACCTTTTTAAACGGCGCCCTCGTCCATGAACCCCAACCCCTGGTCGATGGTGATGAAATCCAGATCTCCCTGGCTCAGCACTTCATCTACCTCAGCTCTGATGCGACCATGCCCCTGGATAGCCTGCCCCTTGAAATGCAAAAGCGGCGTCTCCGGGTGGATACCGGTGCACGCCGCGTATGGGTGCTGGATATGGAACTGGATCCACCCCTGTCTGCATCGCAGTTCAACCTGCTGCAGGCGTTATATGCGCAAACCGGGGTGGTCATCCCCCGCGGGGAGGTCATTACCGCGGTGTGGAGCCAGGCTGCAGAAGGGGTCACAGAGCAAGCCCTGGACGCCCTGGTCCGCCGTTTGCGTGACCGGCTGGCCGAAATTGACCCCGACTGGGAGTACATTGTGACCGTGCGGGGTCACGGGTTACGCCTGGATAACCCGCCGCTGATCAAACCGTAAGGGCCATTAAGCCGATTTTTCCAAATTCCGTTTCATCGTATAGCGCAGGACCTGGCGGTATACCTTCTGAAGTTTTTCAGCGGTCGCCTCGCGTCCCTCCTGGGCCTGGGTCTGGCTTAACAAGCTGTACAGAAATTGTGTAAACTCATCCGTGAGTTCATCCGCATTTTCATCCAGGATGGCCTGCACTGCAGCGTCATCCTCTGCCTGGATTAAAGCTTCGATCAACTGGATATTGGCGCCCGGGGCGCTCACCTTTTGGATGGCGCCGGCGACCTGCTGCAGTTTTTCCAGCTTGGCCTGGTCATCGGCTTTGCGTGCGGCCTGAATGCGGGCACGCAGGACCTCAAGGAAGATCTCATTGATCATGGGCAAGGCCCCCAGGGTGGACTGTTCTATATTTTCAGATGCCAGGATCTCATCCAAAGCCTGCCCGGCCAGCTCTTCCTGTTCCTTGATCGCCTGGTCAATCTCGTGGGTCATTTCTAGCAAGTTATCCCGCAATGCAGTCAGTTTGGCCTGTTCTTCCTTAGACGCACGCTGAATGCGTTCCGTGAGCAGCTGGAAGAAATTGTAGTCCAGGCCGGCGCGAGCCATGCTGACCAACGTCGCCAGCCTGACTTCACTGTCGGCGGCGTCGATGATCAACTCCAGCAGGCTCTGGCGGGTGAGGCCTGTTTTACTGGCCTCTTCCAGGGCTGCCATAGCGGCCTGCTGTTCACGCGCCTGGTGGAGCACTT
>DKFH01000067.1 GCA_002452315.1 Anaerolineaceae bacterium UBA6801
AATGAATTGACAGTAAGCTCTTGCCAAGCCTGAATTTGCGCCAGTTTTCCTGGTCAAATTTATAGCTTTCGTAGCCCTGACGGGCAAAGGCCTTCACCACCCGCACGCCCGTGAGGTTTTCTTGTAAACGGTTGCTGAGAGTGGCTTCTTGTTCCTGGTAAGCTTCGTACGCTTTGGAAACCCGGGAGAAAAAGAAGATCGATACCCCGATAATGGCCGGGATGGCAATGATAGAAATCCACGCCAGACGGGTGTTGAGCTGGAGCAAGGCGACAAAATTGATAATGAACATCAGCAGGATGCGACCGATCCCAATAGCCTGGTCGCTGAAGAAGCGGGTGATGGCATCCACGTCCGAGGTGGACCTGGCAATCAGGTCGCCGGTTTTGGCCTCAGCATGGTAGGCATAGGGCAGGCGCTGGAGGTGGTCAAAGAGGTAATTGCGCAGGCGGCGCGTGACACCCTCCGCTGTTTTGGCGGCCAGTGATCCAGAAACGAAGGTGAACCCACCCTGGAACAAGGCCAACCCGATGAACATCAGGATGATGATGACCAGGTCGGAACCAAAGTTCCTGGGCATGACCACATCATCAATGAAACGGCGCAAGACCAGGTATATACCGGTGCGCGAGATCGTCGCAACTGCCAGGGCCAAGGTAGCGCCAATGTATAACCAGCGGTAGCCCTTCATCAACCGCCACAGACCTGCCAGGCGGTTTTTTGTAATGGTTTGGCTCAAGTCAATATCATAATAAGTATTTTCAGACACAAGCATTTCTCCAGTTTTAATTCTCTCAGCATGACCCGATTTGGGCATGGATACTGGTAAAAAATCACGAATTATATCGGCACGCGGAGATTGCACCCGCTGTTCCGTTATCCACAGGGGTGTGAGGTTTGCGTTTGAATTTGTTCCCGAGGTTATGAAGTTTACCGCGATGTTTCGGGATTGTCAATTAAGGTTCTCCAACAAAATTTGGACAAATTTTGGCAGATCACAGGTGAACAGATATAATAACAATAAAGAGCAATAGCGAGGAGTAAATTCGATGACATTAAAGGGAAAGAGAATTTTAATTTTGATTGGACCGGGCTTCGAAGAGCTTGAGTTTTACGTGCCCCTGATGCGCCTGCAGGAAGCGTACGCTGAGGTCGTGGTGGCTGGCGCACAGCAGGGCATAACTTATCCCGGTAAGCATGGTACCGGGATTGATGGCCGGGCGGATATCGCTTTTGATGCGGTTGATCCTGAGGCTTTTGATGCGGTGGTCATCCCGGGCGGGTGGGCGCCGGATAAAATCCGGCGGTATGACTCGGTTAAGCATATCGTCAAGACGATGTATGACCAGGGAAAGATCGTGGGCATGATTTGCCATGCAGGGTTGGTGGGAATCAGCGCGGGCATTGTGAGCGGCCACGCTGCAATTGGGTCTGAGGGGATTAAGGATGATCTGCTCAACGCAGGCGCGACCTGGCGTGATGAGCCTGCCTTCCGCAGCGGTACTATCGTTTGGGGGCGTGTGGTAGCGGATATCCCTGATTTCTGCCGTGAGCTGATCAAGGCGATTGCTGAGTCTTGAGTGGTTTAGTGATTTTAAAAGAGGCGGCCTTGGGACCGCCTCTTTGATGCATTTATTGTTTCTAGGCAGAAACCAGTTGCGTAGGGCGGGGTGCGCCTTTCACCCCGCTGTATTTTCGTTTTGATACTCATAGGCCAGGGTACGCTCTTCACCACACCGTACTGATGTTTTGGTGCGGTCAACCCTCATCAGGGCAGGCACCAGACCGCACCCTACAGGGTCATCCTAGACAGAACTCACTCAATATTCTTAAATTTGCAGATGTTTTAGTTGTTTGCCAGTCTCCCCTTTATTCGGAAGGGCTGTCGGGTGCTGTAAACCCCGTCTCAATTAACGCCTGAACGTGCTTAGCGATCTGGTCTCTCTCTTGGTCGAGGATCACGCAATGGCCAGACGCACCCATGTGGTGATGGTGTTTCACTTGTGAGCCGATATTTTCCAGGATAAACTGCGCTGAATCAGGCGCGATGGTCCGGTCGTGCTCGCCTGTGAAGATCGCCACAGGCTGGTTGATCTCCGCCAGTCTTCTCTGGACATGTTTTTGAAGTTTGTGCAGCTCAGCCGCGGCCTTGACGGGGGTGACGTTGTAACCCTTCCAGGGCAGGCCGTCATCCTTATCTTCATTTTTAAGATATTTGACAAAAGGCCACAGGATGTTGGCTTGCCATAGATTCTTCACTTTGATGGCAGGGGCAAACAAGAACAGACCGTTGATCTCAGGATGTTGCCGGGCGAGTTCAAGCGTCAACAGGCCGCCCATTGATTCACCGCCCACATAGATGTTGTGACATTGGGCCGACAACTTTTCATAACTTTGCTTGACCCTTTCCACCCACATGCGCCAGGTGGCGCGGTTCAAATCATCGGGGTGGGTGCCATGCCCGGGAAGCAGCGGGCCGGAAACCGTGTAGCCTGCGTCGTGAAGCTTTTTTGCCAGGGGTCGGACTTCGGCGGTTGTAGCTTTGAATCCGTGAATGAGCAGGATGCCAATTGAGTTGCCTGTCCACAAGAAATCGTCGCCTTCAAGATGGGGGTTTTTGATAAAGTGATTATCGGTCATTTTTTTATCTCCGTCAGGGTTCGGGTTGCAGCAGGGAGAATGGCCACACGCGCCTCTGGGGGTAATTTGGTGCCGATCCAGGCCAGCAGTTCGTTGATCAGCTCGGGTTTGCTGGGGGTCAGCTTCCAGCGTTTGACGACCTGTGGGGGCAGGTCTGAAACCAGCACGACGTTGACCCTCACCGCATCACGAGCGATCAGCATCGCTTTGTGGGGTCCAACTTTAAAAAAGCCGGACTGGAACTGGTCGATCACAGCCTGGTGCGATTTGGCCTCAGTGATATAGGCTTCATAGGAGTCGCTACCTGAGCCCTCCGGGCAGGCTGCCAATAAAACTACCCATCCGCCCTCCCGGGTGATGCGGGCCGCATGAGTGAGGGCTTTTTGGCTTTGGTAGAGGTTAATGTCCTTGGGCGCGCCGCCCGGGGAGGCGATCACCAGGTCATAAAGCGCGGGAACGTTCACGCCAAACACTTCTCTGACCATCGGGATGGCCGCGCCCATCACAGCCACCGGTTCGCCAAAGTACACCTTGAGGATCTGTTTGTGCTCATCCAGGATTGTGCCCAAGGAGAACTGCACGCCAGCCTTGCGGCCGATCTCTTCAACTTCCTGGCGGAGTGGGTTGATATGATAGACACCAGTCCGGGCTTGCGGGTGGGTCAGCCTGGCATGGTTAGCAGCGATGGTTGCCCGCCCGGCCAAGCCAATGGCCGCAGTTTTTACGCCGCCCGAAAAGCCCATAAAATGGTGTGGTTCGATGTTGCCCACGCTGATTTTCAGATCGCAGTTATAAAAATCTGCATTGATGTGAATGGGATTGTGGTAGTTGGTCTCCCCGAGCTTTGCAATAGGTGAGTGATCACAATCGTGCACCTGCACGGCATAACGATCGAGGATGGACTGATCCAGTAGGCGCGGCAGCTCATCTGCTGACATGGGGGCATGGGTGCCGCTGGCCACAAACAGGGTGATCTGACCCGGCTTAAAACCGAGCGCTTCCAGGTGGTTCAGTAGATGCCGGACCGGGTTTGGATGGGGCACCGGGCGCGTTTTGTCGTTGATGGCAATACCTACCGATTGTGCGTTTTCGAAAGCACGCCAATCTGTGTCACCGATGGGCGCTTGAAGCGCCTCAAAGATGGCCTGATCCGGGTCTGGAAGGGGGGGCGTGTCTGCGGGCAGGAGGTGATCAACCTGGCGTGTATCCGGCAGCTCAATCGTCAATTGTTTGTGCCCATAGGGCAGGAAATATGCTGTCATGCGACCTCCCGGAACGTGTGAAACCCGGCCTGTGGTACCCTTATCGTGTTTTTCGCCTGGAGAGACTGGGTGACATATGGGTCACCCCAGGTGGCGATATTGGGGCTTACAAGTTTAATATGCGACATTTTCCACCTTTCTGCAGACACATCCACAGAGGCATTGCACCGTGTTCATCCTCCTGGGAAACGCTGCACCTGCAATTTTTGTGCTCCGTCTTATTATAACCGTGTCCTGGCGATCATTGAAAATAATCCCCGCTGATTACCGTGAGATCAGCACCAGAGACTCCTTCAAATGCGCTGAAAAAATCAGTTGAATCACGGAAATTGTCATTTATTCCATAAGTATGCAGATAGTTATGCAACCCTGCAAAGAAAGCCGGGTCACCAACCTCACGGCGCAATGCGTGGATGAACTCAGCGCCCCGCAGGTAAACCGCATTGATGTACGGGCGGTATTGATTGAATTCGTAGATGGAGGCATTCACTGCGCCTTGCGGATCGTAGGTGTTCACACGGAAGTCCCACCACCAATCGGCCAGTTGCGGCTGGAGAACCTCATAGAACAGCAGCTCACTGTAGGTGGCCAGGGCTTCATCCAGCCAGGGTTCCTGTGCCTGGTCGTTGTGGACATACCCGTAAAACCATTGGTGTGCGGTTTCGTGCACAATCAGTAGCTCTAAGTAGTTTTGCGGGGAGGGATCGGCAGTTTGGTAATACCACTCACTGAGGTAAATCAAACCGTCGGTCTCAAGCCCGTCGAACATGTCCGCTTCAACGATGCTGAGAAAGCCCCGTCCGTTAGAATCGTACAGTTCGGTAAAAGTCGCCCAGGCTTCGATGGCAAGGTCAGCGGCCCGTTTCCCCAAAGGCGCATGTTCGGGAAAGGTATACGCCCATGCGGTAACCAGCTCACTTTCGGCTGCGGTCACCTGATAGTACGGGCTGATCGCCAGGGAAAAATTACGCACTTCCTGTGAGCTGTAATGGTAGCAACCCTCCTGGGTGGAGAGAACCGGTGCGCTGGCTGCTACAACCAGGTTGTTAGGGCTTGGCGCCAGGCAGAAAACCAGGTCAAAATTGATCAAGGGGTAGACGAGGTACTCTCCAACCCACCCGGGCGGGTTGATCAGCCACCCATACCCTTGCAGGTAGGGTGGAATCAGAGGGTACCAATCTGCGAGGAGGACCTGCCGGTCGGTATACCCGGGCGCAGCATAGCGCATGGGGAGCCGCAACTGGTACTCGAGGTGGATCGTCACCTCCTGGGCAGGCGCCAGGGGCGGGTTGAAGTTCAGATCGATCTGCGCCCGGTCCATAATTGTTTCTGTGTGCAGGCTGGCGGGCTCTGTGTGGATGGCAGTCAGTAAAAACACGCCCTCAACCTCGGCAGGCGGCACCAAAATGGGCAGTGAGTCGATGGCAAGGTCAGTGTTATTTGTATAGCTAATGGTTTGGGTGGCTGCCAGTGTTTTGGCGGCATAGTTCAGCTCAACCGCCAGGTGATAATGGGTTAGGCTGGTGTGAGTTACCTCTGATGTGGTGAGCGAGGCTGTGGCGATTTCTTCTGGGCTGTTGGATGGTGTGGCATCCACAGGCTGTGGCAGGGTGGGTGTGATGGATGGCGGGGATTCAGCTGCGGGCAATGGTTCTGTTACCCGGGGGGCACAGGCTGACAGGGTAAGCAACACCAGGCTAACCAGGGGTGTCAGCGCGCGCTTCATCCGGGTCACAGGGGCTGGTCAAAGCGCTGGATTTCGATCCAGTAGCCATTGGGATCGGGGACGAAGAAATGGTAGATCTCGTACTTTGGATTGTGGCGGGGTGGATCGATCAGATCCTGATGGTTGGCTGTGAGTTTGGCATACCAGCCATCCACGTCCTCACTGACGAGGGTCAGGATCACCTTACGGCCGGGCGGGATGGGCTCTATGTGTTCGCAAAACCCGAGGTAGGCTCCTGGCGTCACCTGGAAGATCAGGCACGAACGTTGGTCGCGTGCCAGGGGTAACTCCAAGAGGTGAGCGTAAAAATGGCGGGTTTCCTTTAGGTTTTGAGCGTGGAGAAATGTGATCTGCTGGGTGATTTCCGGTCGGGTCATATGAATTTACCTCGCTTAGGTCTTTTTTTGCTAGTCGGATCAATCCACAATGTCTCGAATTTCGTTGTACAGGGGCTGCAACCGTTTGTACATGCGCTTATAAACGCGCTCATACAGCTCAGTGTAGATGTGATGCCGTTTTTCATCTGGTTCGAAGGTCTCTCCAAGGTGGGTCATCTGATCCANNTCGGGGTGCAAGCCCAGCCCGACGGCCACGTCGATGGCAGCGCCCAGCCCGGAGGCTTCATACACATGCGGGCGGGTGACGGGCAGGCCAAAGATGTCGGCGGTGATCTGCATGACGCCTGGGCTCTGGCTGCCGCCCCCTGCCACCCTGAGGGCTGTGATGGGGATGCCAGAGCGTTTTTCTGTCCTTTCCATACCCTCCAGCAGGGCATACCCCAACCCTTCGATGATGGCGCGGTAGAAATGAGCCCGGGTGTGCACGTCACCAAAGCCGATCACCGCACCTTTGGCCTCTGGCCCGGGGAGCTTCAAGCCCGGTGACCAGTAAGGCTGCAGCATAAGGCCTTCTGCGCCCGCAGGCACGGTCTGCAGCAATTTATCGAACAGGACCTCTGCCTCCACACCCAGTATCTCCGCTTCCCGGCGTTCAACCAGCCCGAACTCTTCTTTGAACCAGCTCACCATCCAAAAACCGCGGTAGATCTGCACTTCCAAAGCATAGGCGCCGGGAACTGCGGATGGGTAGGGCGGGATCAGCGGGATGACCTCGATGTATTTCTTGTGCGTGGTGTTGATGGTGGCCGTGGTGCCAAAGCTCAGGCACCCAATGTGGGGCTCGAGGCAGCCCGCACCGATGACCTCGGTGGCCTTATCGGCGGCGGTAGCAATCAATGGTAAGCCCTCCGGGATACCGGTGGCCTGCGCGGCTTCCGGGGTGATGTGCCCCAAAAGTTGGGCAGGTTCGACGAGATCGATCAGTTTTTCACGCTCAATCATGACTGCATCCCATTTCCAGTCTGAGGGCTTGGCCCAATCCTGGCTTTTGTAGTCAAAGGGGATGTATGCCACCTGGCAGCCGACGGAGTCGACCAGCTTGCCGGTCAGTTTATGGGTCAGGAAGCCAGACAGGAGCACGTATTTGTCGGTTTTTTCCCAAATATCAGGCTGGTGAGTTTTGATCCAGTTAGCTTCAGCTTCTGCCTGGAAGTAGCGGACGGTATCTTGCATTCCGGCCAGTTTGAACAAGAATCCCCACAAACCGCTCACAGGCGGCAGGCCTTCCGTGCGCCGCTGGTCCAGCCACACAATCGCCGGCCGCAACGGCTGCTGGTGTTCATCCAGGTTGATCACCGTAGAGCGTTGCGTGGTCAAACCTACGCCGACGATGGATGCTTTGTCTACCCCTTCCATCTCCCATAACGCCTGGCAGGCCTGGCAAACACCCTGCCAGAAGACGTCGGGATCCTGTTCCGCCCAGCCTGGCTTTACTGAGTAATACGGCTGGATAGGGACCCGTTTTTTGGCAATTAATTGTCCCTCCAGGTCAAAAATTAATGCCCTGACGCTCTGCGTGCCATTATCGATGGCCAGAATGTGTTTGTCTGTCATGGGTTCCTCCGGTCGAAGGCTGATGGACTATTATTCCTGTTCTGTTTATATCATAAACCCAAAAAGCGTGGTCGGTATGATTTTTAGCCTTCAGTCCGGTAAATAATAGTTCTCTTGCCAAATATGGCGGTAGCGTTCCACCTCAGCGGCCCAGGTTTCATCTGACCATCCCAGATGTGCCTGGACACGCGCGCGGACCAGGTCGATTAACGCCAGCCCACCGCTGGGGAACAGCACACCCAGCCTGACCCGCCGCAGGAGCAGGTCGTCCAGATGCACGACGGCTTCGTTTTTTGCCGCCCAGGTCAGTTCTGCCCATAATGCGGGGATGGGGCGGATCGGGGTCAAATCGGCGGGGTCAGCCTGCTGGAAAAACGCGTTTACATCCGCGCCCAGCCTGCCTGCCATCAAGGTCCAGTTCGGGTTGGATGCTTCGCTGCGATTATCCGGCTTGGGATGGATGAAACACGGTGCGCGGTGGTCGAATTTGGGGTGGCCAGGGAGTTGCGAGGCGCAGAAGTTGAGGGCATCTGCAGCCATGACGCGGAAGATGGTCAATTTTCCGCCTCCTACCGTGACCAGGCCATCCTCCTCCCAGATTTCATGGGCGCGGGATTCTGAGGATGGGTGCGCGGCATGGGTGTTGATTACCGGACGCAGGCCGGAGAAGGTGGAGATGACATCGGCTCTGGAGACCGGATAATCGGGGAAGCTATGCTGGGCAGCTTCCAGCAGGTAGTCTACCTCTGCGGTTGTGATGCGGGTTTCATCTTCCATCTGGTCATGGTCCAGGTCAGTTGTACCGAT
>DKFH01000151.1:0-5717 GCA_002452315.1 Anaerolineaceae bacterium UBA6801
TCGACCATCTGGGTGCTGGGTTGCGCGCCAAAATCCACCACGATTGTATCCCCCGCAGTCACTATCAGCGAGTAATTCATACTGGTGGTCGGGTTAAAGCCATCCGGGATACCCATGCTAAGGTTATATTCTCCTTCGGGCACATCCTCAAAACACACCAGGCCGACCACCGCAGGATCGCCGCCGACCGTTTCCTTGGTTTCCGAGAAGGTACCAATGCGGTTGCTGACGCTGATCACCCCGCCGCCGAGGTAAAATTCATTGGGTGAGCGCCGCTGATTGCCGTCCAGATCCTCAAACAAGGCCACGCAAATCTCACCGGTGCCCTCAAAGGGCGTGGGTGTGGGAGGCCCGGGAGTCGGCGTCGGTTGGGGTCCCTCAGGGGTGGGCGTTACCGGGTCCACCTGGCCAATGATCAACTCCTGGTCCGGGAAGATCTCACAGCCCCCGGTTAACGAGTTCAGGATGACGATATCCTCAATGGAGACCCCTGTCAGCAGGAAAATGCGCGTGCAGTTATCCCCTTCCTGGACGGTGTAAATGATCTGTCCCTCCAGGTTAGGCGTTGGTGTTTGGTAAGCAATCTGCTGGGAATCACGCGCTTGAACAGCGCCAGGCAACAAAACCAGCGCGCCACCCAGGGTCAACGCCAGCAGAATGATCAGGTAAAGCCAAGATTTTTTCATCATGATTATTTCTCTCTCGACAAAATTATAACACCTCCAGGGATTAAAGCCAGATGCCCTGGATTTGGTGTTAACCTGCTTTAATTATATAATTATGCTCTACATGATGACAATTACTTCCACAAAATCCGTACCAAAAGCGTTCATCGGGATATTGATCCTGGCTGCCCTCCTCCTCCTGACGGGGTGTGAGCTGGTGCCGCCTGAGCCCACCCTGACCCCTACCTATACCGCCACCCAGACGGAAACGCCCACCCCCACAGTTGACTGGTTCCCGGCCACACCCACCCCCACGCTGCCCGTCCAGCCCAGCCCGACCCCCCAGCCCATCTTTGAAGACACACGCATCGGGATCACCGAACGCCTGGTCGAGGATGACTTTACCGATGAGATGCTGTGGGAAACCCGTTCAAGCCCGGCCGGAAATATCGCCTTTGGCACGCAAAACCTGACCCTGGCCATCGCCAGGCCGAACACCAGCCTGACAAGCCGAAGCGAGCATACCTTGCCCGAGAATTTTTACCTGGAAATCACCCTCCAGACGTCGCTTTGCCAGCCCAATGACCACATGGGCTTGCTCTTCTGGCAGCAATCGGAGGGAGATTATTACCGCCTGTTGATCGATTGTGCCGGTCAGGTCCGGTTGGAGCTGGTCCAGGGAGGGCAGACGATCGTCATCCGGGATTGGGAAACAGCCACCCGTGTGCAACCCGGGGCGCCTGCCGCCAATCGTTTGGGCCTGTATGTTGCGCGCGGGCTGTTCCAGCTCTACATCAACGATACCTATCAATTTGAACACCGTATCGCGAGCAACCGCAGGGGCGGTTTGGGGGTGTTCGCCCGGACGATCAGCGGCAATGCCATGACCATCCAGTTTGTAGATTTACACATCTACCGGGTGGAGCCCGAATAAAGCCTTACGCCTTTTCCCCTTGTAATAACACATTTTCCGCTGCCGGTGAAACAGCCACAATCGGCCACTGGAGCACGAGCGTCTCCAGCAACAACTGGATATTGGCGTTGGCATCCAGGTGCTGGATGGCCGCCTGATGAGCGATGATCAGGTCTCGAGCCTGATCAGCCGACACCTGCGCAGCCACCTGCCCGATTTGGGCCTCCAGGTCCACATTGACCAGGGGCAGGGTTTCCCTGGCTGCCCGCAGGAACACATCGCGCCAAAAGGACTGCCAGATCGATAAAATCTCGCCCAACGTCTGACGGGGCTTATCGATCGATCTGGAAAAACGCTCGATGTGCTTAAAACGCACATAACGCTGCAGGGGCAGTAACGCCAGCAAGATCTCCAGATGTGCCCAGCGCGCTTGCAGGGCTGCTGGATCTTCAGCCATGCGAATCGCAGCACCAATGCGCCCGCCCGAAATATGCGCCAGCAGGCGCGCCCGGTCAGCATCCAAACCACGCTGGGTATGCAGATAAGCCTGGGTGGCCTGGAGCGAGGCCGGCCGCAGCCGAATGACTTCACAGCGGGAGACAATTGTCGGCAGCAGCACCTCGGGCGCGGTGGCGGTCAGCAGTAAGATCACCCTGTCAGGCGGTTCCTCGAGGGTCTTCAAGAGCGCATTGGCTGCCTGGGGGGTGGCGCGCTGGAAATCCGGCAGCAGGGCAATTCGGTAAGCCCCGCTGTATGGTGAGAGCGCCAGCGTATGCTGGAGGGCCCGCACCTGGTCGATCAGGATATCCTTATGACCGTCTCCCGGGAGCAGCAGGCTCAAATCCGGATGGGACAGGGCGGCCAGCTGGCGGCAATCCCGGCAATTGCCACAAAATTCGCCGGGTTGGGGTGGGTTTGTGCAGTTTAACGCCTGGGCAAAATTAACTGCCAACGTTTGCCGCCCGACTCCCTCGGGGCCGGTAAAGAGATAGGCATGCCGCAGCTTATCACCGGCGGCATGGCTTTTGAGCAGCGAAACAGCCCAATCCTGTGCGTGTATGTTCCAAACCATGTCCTTATTTTAGCCTAAAACTGGCGTTCGTCTGCAAGCTGAAAGTAATTGCCCTCCAGTTGCCAGGTTACCCCATTGCCCACCAGGAAGACTCGACAAGTTATGGAGATTCTTACACTGACGTGGTAAACTTTATAGGCAATTGAAAAAACGGAAGTAAACAGAAATGCGAGTAATTTATCCTTTTACAGCCATAGTTGGCCAGCAGCGCATGTGCCGGGCGTTGATCCTCAACGCGATCGACACCCGCATTGGCGGCGTGTTGATTCGCGGCGAGCGCGGCACCGGCAAATCTACCGCAGCCCGCGCCCTGGCAGCCCTGCTGCCACCGGTGCAGGTCGTGCAGAACTGCCGGTTTGGATGTGACCCCCAAAAACCCGTCAGCTGGTGCACGGAATGCCGGGAGCGGTTCGAAGCCGATGAGAATGGCCTGCCCATCGAAACCCGCCAAACACCCTTCATCAACCTGCCCATCTCCGCCACGGAAGACCGCGTGGTGGGTACCCTAGATATCGAAAAAGCGATCCAGAAGGGCGAACGCCACTTTGAGCCTGGCGTGCTGGCGGCGGCCAACCGTGGCCTGCTGTATATTGACGAGGTCAACCTGCTGGATGACCATGTCGTGGACGTGCTGCTGGACTCGGCCGCCATGGGCATGAACATCGTCGAGCGCGAGGGCATCTCCTTTGCGCACCCGGCGCGCTTCATCCTGGTGGGCACAATGAACCCCGAAGAGGGCGACCTGCGCCCGCAGTTGCTGGACCGCTTTGCCTTATCGGTGGAAATCCGCGGCATCCTCGAACCCCGCCAGCGCGTCCAGATCATGGAGCGCAACCTGGCCTTCGAAGCCGACCCGGAAGCCTTTCGGCAGAAATGGCTCCCAATGGAGCAGGAGCTCTCAGAAAAGATCGCCAAAGCGCGCCAGCTGGTCGACAAAGTGCGCTACACCAGCCGAGATCTGCTCGTCATCGCAGACCTGACGGCGAAAATGCAGGTCGATGGACATCGGGCAGACCTGGTGATCCTGAAGGCGTCCCGCGCCCATGCTGCCTTTGAGGGCCGCGAGGCAATCAACCCACGCGATATCGCCCTGGCTGCCGAGCTGGCCCTGCCCCACCGGGTCAAATCCGGCCTGTTCAGGCAGTCTGAAATGGGCGTCACCCAGCTTGAAGAGCAAATCGAACAGCTCAAAGGCGCTGCCTCAGAAGGCGCCCCGTCTGAGGAGCAGTCGCAGACGGACGAATCGCAGACCGGTGAAAAAAAAAGCCTCTCTCCCCCCGCCTCGAAATTAGCGACGAACCCGCTGGATCCGAGCCCGTAGAACCCACCCGCCAGGACATCTTTAACGATGCCACCGCGCATTGGTGGGATGGCGGGAAGAAGGTTAAACCCGGCGAGACCTTTGAACCGCGCCGGTTAGACACCCCCCTGGACGAGATGATGCGCAAGCAGAGCGGCCGCCGCTCTCAGACCCAGACCGACCGTAAGCGTGGACGGTATATCCAGGCGCGGCCGGCCCACGGGAAAGCGGACGATCTGGCCTTTGATGCCACCCTGCGGGCAGCCGCGCCCTTTCAGAAAGCCCGTGAGGACCTCAAGGACGATGTGGCCTTCTCCATCCGGCGGGAAGACTACCAGCGCAAGGTGCGGGTTCGACGGGCTTCCAACCTGATCCTGTTCCTGGTAGATGCCTCCTGGTCGATGGCAGTAGCAGAGCGCATGGCCGCCACCAAGGGCGCCATCCTCTCGCTGCTGACCGACGCTTATCAACGGCGGGACCGGGTGGGCCTGATCGTCTTCCAAAAGGATCGCGCCACCCTGGTGCTGCCTCCCACCAACTCCGTTTTGCTCGCCCAGCACGCCCTGGCTGATATCCCGGTAGGCGGGAAAACGCCCCTCAGCGCCGGTTTGAAAATGGCCTACGAGGTGCTGAAACGCGAGAAAATTCTCCACCCCGACATCTTCCCCCTGCTGATCATCCTGACCGATGGCGCCGGCAATGTTGCCATGGCTGGCGGATCGCCGCAAAAGGAAGCCCACCGGTTTGCCGAGCAGATTGCCAGTGAGGATGTGCGCGCCGTGGTGATCAATATGGAACACGAGGCCTTTGACCAGGGCCTGGCGCAGGACCTGGCAGACCACCTCAATGCCTCCTGCTACACCCTGGATGAACTGCGCAGCGACACGCTCTACCGCACCGTGAGACAGGAAATCCACTATGGAACCGGCGGCAGTGCTCAGCAAGGTAAACCGCCAAAAGTATAAATTGCGCGCAAAGACCACACCCCGTCACCTGGCGTTACATTTTAGAAGAAAAAAAGCTAACAGGGATTAAATACTTGTTCGACCTGAATATCCGGGAAAAATTGGCGTAGAGTACCGGCCACCCAACCCTGCAGTGTGGCTGGCGAAAGGGGACACTCCTCACAAGCACCGCCCAGGCGCACAAAGACCGTCCTACCCTCAATCCGTTCCAACTCAACAGAACCCCCGTGATATTGCTCAATATAAGCGTTGATCTGTTCGATCAGCCCGCGGACCTGCTCTTCAAAGGTGAATTCTTGTTCTGACATGAACACTGCTCCTGTAGAGTCTTTGCTAACCAAATCATATCATAAACGGCACCAGATAGGTGAAACTATCAGCAAATTGGCTGTTTTCACCCAATTATAAGGGATAAGGTGGCAGATTTCTTGCAATAAATCGTGTGGATGATTTGTTAGGCTGGCATTCGATGGAGGAGGATGTGTCCTCACTCCTTTGATGCATGCCTGTGTTAGTGGTGAAGATCAGTTCCAGCCTTAGCTGTGCGTAAATAAAACCAAGAACAATGCAACTCTTGGTGTATAAAACGCAATGCTATTTGGCTGGCTTCAACACAAGATTAGCCTTGTTTAGGATCAACCTTTGGTTATAATTGCCTGAAATGAAACAACTTCGATCAACCTTAATTGTCTCTTGTGTGCTTATCGTCTTGGGGATTGTGATCATGCTGCAATCGGATTACGTGAAATCAGCTTTTCGACCCGAGGCGATCACGAATTTTATTGGAGAAGATGGGGTAACA
>DKFH01000151.1:5725-18032 GCA_002452315.1 Anaerolineaceae bacterium UBA6801
GGTCAAACGGATGTAATTGCAGCAGAGTATGTCGAGAGCTCAATGCCGATATCCAGAAAAACGGGTTTTGTTATCAGCCGCGATCAAGAACAGACCGCGTCAAAGGTTGAAGTATCTACCAAAACCCAGTTAAAAGGTGAAGGAACCATTGACGCTGGTGATGATGAGAACCCCGGCATTGATCAAAGTGTCAAGAAATTCGTGACTGGTAAAACTGATATGCAGGGCTTGCCCTCCGGAAATCACGATGCAGATGACTCAACAGAAGCGCTATCGGAGGCACCCATCACTTTTGAACCGGTCAGAATGACCGCACCACTGCTTGAAGCAGAAACATCTGACGGGCTTGAAAACGGCAACGAAAACGGTGCGCGGGAAGATCCGGTGCCCTTCATTTGGCCGGCGGAAGAAAAATGGCTGAGCGGTTACAACTTTTCATACGCACATCCTGGGATTGATATCGCGGCAAAAAGCGATGATCTGATCTTTGCTGCCGCCAGTGGAAAAGTTGTTGAGGTTCAACATTCCTATTATGGGTATGGCAACATGGTTATCATCGATCACCTCAATGGTTACCAAACACTGTATGCACACTTGAACACAATCCTGGTTAATATGGGTGATTTTGTCATTCAGGGTCAGCCGATCGGGTTAGCGGGCAGCACAGGCTATTCCACCGGTACGCACCTTCACTTTGAAATTCACGACCAAGGCAGGTTTGTCAACCCCTGGCTGTTCCTAACGCGGTAAACACCGTCACAGATCGGTGATGATGGTGATCAAAAGAAATGGCGCTGCCTTTTTTCGTCGATAAGCCAATTCGAAGGGTATCAACAGCGGTTTTCTCCTGGCCAATCTCATTCTTAACCTGTCTGTGGGGTAATCGTGGGGAAAATGGGGGGTGCGCGTCAAGTATGGCAGGCAGATTTTCGCTATACTGGTTCTATAACAGTTTCGATTACGACGACTTCTCCTCTACTAGAGAGCCAGGTACGGCGGACCTGGCTCTCTCACTTATCCACATTTTCTACTCCTGAATCGGCAGGTTATCCACAGGTTTTCCAGAATTTCTCCCGCTTTTCCACAGCATTATCCACATTTTATCCCCCATCAGCTAGGCAACCTGCGACCGGGTTAATTCCACCACCACACCAGTGGGGGTAAAACGCCAGATCGCCTGGGCAAAGCGCTCAATAAAATAGCGGTCATGGGTGCTGGCCAGGATGGTGCCCTCAAAACCTGCCAGGGCAGACTCAAAAGCCTCCTGTGAGGGCAGGTCTAGGTGGTTGAAGGGCTCATCCAGCAGCAGGAAATTACACTGGCGCGCCACCAGCAGGGCCTAATTTTATATTCAGCAGCAAGGATTAAGCTGCAGGGGGCAGCTCTACTGCCGCTTGCGGGGGCTTTTCCACGATCCCAAACAGTGCCAGCGTCGAAACCAGGAACAGCAGGCCAAAAATACCCATCAGGACGGTAAAGCCCACCCCATCCCCAATCGGCCCGCCGATATAGGCACCAATCGCGCCAGCCCCAGCGCCTGCCAGGTTATGAATGCCAAGGTAGCGGCCGGCTTCCTGCTTGGGCACCAAGCTCGTACCCAAAGCCCAGCTGGCGGAATAAAAGAACCCGGTGGCGAGCCCGATTAAAATGCCTCCGATGTACAGGATGGTTGTGTTGGGCGAAACAATGACCACCACCGTGCCGATCAGAGCCAGCACACCACTTAAAGCACACACCGGTTTCTTACCGATTTTGTCACTGATCCAACCGGCCGGAATGCTGGAAATAAAGATGGCCAACCCGATAAATAGCATCAATTGGCCAAACATCTCGCCTACATTAAATTGTTCTAAAGCACCAAACCGTTCCTGGAGATAATACACCGCGAAGATGGATAAGTTCGTTGACCCCGCCAGGAAGGCCAGCCGGTTGATCACCCACCAGGTGAATGAGCGGTCAATCGCCTTCCCCTGGCCGCCGAGGCTGATCTGGACACTGCCCCACACGCCCAGGATAACCGCCACAACCATGCCCAAAACTGCCACAGTGACCGTCACGATCAGGGCAGAAGTCTCCGGCAAGCCTGTTGACAGCCGGTTGATATAATTAACGCCTGCCCCAGAACCAAGGATAACTGCTGTGAAGACGGCTGTCATGAAAACCAGACGCAGGATTGGCTTCCAATCCACTTTTTCAATCGGTTCTTTGACCGGTTTTTCTGGCGCAAACATGGTAATGGCAATTGAAACCAGCACCACCGCACTGAGGGCAATGATTCCCGGCCAGTAATTTCCTTCGCCCACCAGCCTGGCGATCACAAATGAGACAAAAATCATTGGCGCTGGCAGTTCAAAGACAGCTTTTACGCCGGCAAAAATACCATGCTTTTCTTCGGGGACAATATCCGGGATCAGCCCCTGCAAGGCGCCATGCCCCGTGTTGGCTGACAGCATCGAAAGAATATAAGCAGCAAACAGGAACCAGTACCCCGTCATCCCCTCCATGGTAGCCGCAATCACACCGATGAGGATATATACAAGTACTTCTGCCACCCCGCCAATCAGGATGAACGGACGCCGCCGCCCAAACCGAGAGGTGCTGTGATCCGAAAGGATCCCCACCAATGCCTGGATTAGCACGGCGGTCATCAACCCCCACAGCCGTAGATTGCCCAAAGCCGCACCTTTGACGGATTCATCAACAAACTGGCTTAGAATGAGCGGCACAATCAGCGCCAGGGTTTGCGATCGAGCAGTGAGCGCAAAATAAAAGATATTGATCGTAAAATAGTCGTGCCAGCGAATTTTTCTATCCATCAGCTATCCTCCAATATTCCTAATCATAAACCGGGTCAATGATCAAATGGCTAAACAACCCCTGCATGGGGTTTGGCATGGCTTCCTTCAAGGATCAAAACCGCATAGATATTCAGATGAACGGACATTTCAGCCCCTTCATCGGTGAGGATATCATCCCCGTCCGGTGAGATCACCCTTCCCCGGGCAGGCGCGCCCAGGTGCACCCTGACCATCTGTGGGGCAGGCCCATAGTTCACCAGGTGAACCTGAAGCTCGCCCCGCTGCGCCCACACGTCGATCAATACCGGGTCTTGAGCTTCCACCCGGGGCGAGATCCCAGCAGGCAGGGCGTTCAGCAAACCCTCGAGGTGTTGTTGACCAGGCAGGTTGAAAAACGAGGTGCGAAAGACCAGTTTTGGCAATCCGAGCTTATCCATTACCCCGCGGGCAAACTTGCTGCTGTGATATGCCCTTAATAAAAAGGCGCCGACCCCCTCAACCAGGTCATGGCTGAGCCCGCCTTTGGCCACAGCGGATGGCTTTCGCCAAGCCCAACCCGGCAGCGTAGGGACGTGGACCTGGGTGATGTGCCCATCGGGGAGAGCAAGGTTGTAGTCTTCAGGTGTAAAGGTGAGCACCGCTGAAAGGCCCTTGAGGTCATCCCCACGGCGGACAACCCGCCAGGGGATGCCAGCCCAGGTCAGGGCCTGGCCGGTACCGTGATAGACCGGGGAGAGCGCCATCCAGTGCCGCCACAGGGCCTCACCGGGGTGCAGCAAGGCAACGGGGGACGCATTGCCCCGCTCCTGGTAGAGGGTCTGGTGCGTATCCAACCAGCGATGGTAACCGCCGATCGCTTTTTGCTGGGCTGAATAAGCAGAATCGGTCAGCAGGGTCATCTGGCGGCCGTCGTTGTACTCCGTACCCTTGACCGTCATGCTGGCGCCCAGGGCAGCGGCCTCAGCGACAGCCAGCTGGTGCCTGCGCGGCGGGTAGACCGCATCAAACCCAATGCCCGCGTCGTAGGATAAAACGCTCAGGTGAGCCTGGCCGCGGATCAGTTCCCGGGTATTGCGGATGGTGAGGGCGTTGTTGACCAAACTTGGCTTTGGTGTAACGTCCCAGTGCGGCAGGGCAAAATTTTCCACCATGATCACATCCTGAACGCCGGCCAGGGCCTCCACATCAATACCGTAAATCAGGTAGCTGTTATGCATGGTGACCACGTAGTCATTGGCGCTGATTGGCGTGCCGGGCTTGAGTGAGCGGGCAGTATCCGCCAGTATTTGCATCGTTTTGGTGACCTGGCCAGCCCGCCAGCGCAGGTAGTCCGCCACCTCATCCCGCTCAGGGAGGATTTTTTCCGGAATTTCGCGCCCGCTCTCTGCCCGGTATAGTGCTCGGCAATGTTCGCAATAACATCCCGCGCCACCCAGCCAGGCGCCCATCAGGTTGTTCGGGCGATCTCCATACCACATATTATCGAAAAAGATACCGTCTGCACCGCGCTCAAGCGCACCGGTCACCCTATCCTTTAGGTGTTGGATCCATTCCGGGTGTGTCCAATCCGTCATGTAGCGCCCGGAATAATAATATATTTTGCGCCCTTTCGGGTCCCTGGCGTACCAGTCTTTTTCCGCAAAGCTGCCCGAAAATACACAATTGGAGACCTGGATATAGGCAAACACTGGTGAGCCGACGGCATGAAAGGCCTCAGCAGCCCGGCGAAAATCCTCCCAATCTTCCGTTTCGACTTCTGGCGGAAAACCCCAATCATAGGTCAGGTGAACCCAATTGGCATACAGGTCGTTGACCACCCGCTGTGCGATGGGGGCTGTATGGGCCGCACGATGAACTGCCTCATCGACGGGATAGTCCATAAATTTAAGCCTGTTCATCCGGATGGTGCCAGGGCCAGCCCACAAGTAAATGGGACGGTATTTGCCAATGGAAAATGGTGAATCCAAGCGCAGGACCTCCTTAGTCATTCAGAATAGCGATATCCCGGTCGCTCATGGCCAGTTTTGCAGATGGCTAAGCTGTGTCGATCTCAACTTGCCGTATTGATGGTCTTAACATCTGTCAGAGATCGCTCAGCATTGCGCCGCTCAGGTCGCGATCCACTTCCCAAGGGTAAATAATAAAGGCGTCGGTGATGGCCGCAAAATAATCCGGTCGATTAGTACCAAAAAGGTTACGGTAAGGGTTGAAATGCAGCACGCAGGTATACGGGAAGCCGCCCGCAGCAGAAACACGGTTTTTCACCGAGGTGATCGTGCGGCCAGAACCCCACACATCATCCATAATCAGGATGCGTTCGCCGGTGAGCAGTTCCTCCTCCGGAAACATTAAAAAATTCGGCCAGGCCAGCAAGCGCGGCCGCTGCATTTCCTCCAATTCATAGGGAAAATCGACCGAGGCAATCAATAATTTCTGAATATCCATGGCTTCCGCCAGCATCCCGCCCGGGACGATCCCCCCGCGGGAGATCATGATCATACCGTCAAAAACGAAATCAAATTGCGGCAAGAGATGATCAATTAATTGATCAACATCAGTCCAGGTAAGCATTTCTTTTCTCTGTTGCATGTTTACTATTCCTTCTTGCTTGGATTCTTAATGTTCATCACCTGGCTTAAGATCGCGGGTGGGCTGCTCACACTGGCATCCCCCGTCATACGGGCATTTTCCACATTTAACGCCCACTGGTAAAGCGTGGTGTAATAGCAAGCCCGGTAAAAACTGCTGAAGTGGATCCCTAAAACAGCCAGAACCCCAGCCAGCATCACCCCCACGAAGAGGGCGAGCAACCGCATCAACAAGCCGGCCGTGACCGGGTCTGCGATCTTCAACCCCGCCCATAATCCAAGTGCTCCGCCCCCCAGGACAAGCACCCATTGCACCACCCCGGCCAGCAGACGGATCGCGACCAGGTTCGGATGAAAACGGAGTAAACGATCCCTCACCAGTTGTTTAACCCGTTCAATGGCTTCCTTCAGGCTAAAGTCCTCCAGGGCGATGGCAGGCAGCATCAAGTAGGATGCTGTCAGCCAATCAGATTTTGCGGTATGCGCAGGCCGAAAAGCCAGGTTGAACAGGCGTATGATTTCCAGCCCGGGCAGAGTCAGGACCCACAGCAAAACATCCTGCCAGTGGGCAAATTCAGGCCTTTCCTGGGAGGAGCCGGGCAGCTGTTGTTCGATCCAGATCAGGTCATCAAAGGCCAGGCAAGTCTCCAAAGACAGGAGCTCTCCCCAGGCCAGCAAACAAAACAAGAGCAAAATGGTAAACAGACCCAAAAAGAACATCCCTAAAGGCCGGATGCCCAGCAAAACTATCACAGCACCCATGGGGATGAACCACAAGACGAGCAGGGCAACCCCGCCCATCCACAGGCGGAACCAGGGCTTGCGGAGCCGGGGGTATTTCATCGCCAGGGAAAAACAAGCGCTAATGAACCTTAAAGCATATCTCAGTCGCTGCACAATCGGGTTCCTGAAAAAAATTGATATAAAACATCTCTATTATAACGTGAGGATGGCCCAGCTGTCACCTGATTTTTCTATGGGTGCCTCACTCATAACAAGCTGGGCGGGTCTACTTCAATGATCCAATCAGGGGGCTGCCGGTCCCTTAACAGCTCGGTGGGATCAGGTCCCCGCAGGATGATCTGCCAGCGGTAGCGGCCATACAGGCGGGTGAAGAAACAGGGCACCGGACCAATCATCGTCACAGGCCGATCCTCTTCGTCAATCCACCGCTGCAGCGTCCCGGCCAGGACAAGCGCGGCTTCCTCTGCCGCTTGCGGATCGTGGTGGCGATACTCTAACCTGACCAGGCGGGTAAAGGGTGGATAGCGCAACTCACGACGATAAGCCATTTCCTGTTCGTAGAACTGGGCATAATCATGCCGTGCAGCGGTTTGGATGGCGTAATGTTCGGGCTGATAGGTTTGCACGATCACCCGCCCGCCCAAAGGGCTCCGGCCTGCCCGCCCGGCCACCTGGGTCAACACCTGAAAGGTGCGCTCGGCAGCCCGGTAATCCGGCAAATTAAGCCCCACTTCCGCCAGAACCACCCCAACCAGGGTCACCAGGGGTAAATCCAGGCCTTTAGCCAGCATCTGGGTGCCGATGAGAATTTCCGCTTTCTGGCGGGTGAATTGCGACAGGATGCGCTCGTGGGCGCCCTTTGTGCGCGTGGTTTCTGCGTCCCAACGCAGGGTGCGCACCCCGGGGAATGCTTCTCTGACCTGCTGCTCCACCTTCTCCGTCCCCGTGCCCAGCTGCCGGATCTGCCGTCCGCCGCAGACCGGGCAGCGTTGGGGAACCAGGCGCTGGTAACCGCAGGTATGGCACAGCAAGCCATCCTGCGCACGGTGGTAGGTGAGGGGTTTATCATCCCGGGGGCAGCGGATAACATGGCCGCACTCCCGGCAGAACACATACGTGGATGAACCGCGCCGGTTGAGGAACAGGATCGCCTGTTGATGCGCCGCCAGGACGGATTGAATTGCATTATGCATCTCAAGGCTAAAGATGCTGCGGTTACCCGCCTTTAGTTCCTCCCGCATGTCAACGATCGACACGCGCGGCAGCCCCAGGTCCGCCGCCTGACCCTCACCAGAGGGTGGTGGCAGGGTCAAACCAAGCTTGCGGGCATGATGGGCAATCACATCGCGGTGAGCCAGAATGCGCTTGGGAAGTTCAATATAGGTCCAGCTACCGCTCACCGCCTGGTAGAACTGGGTCACCTGGGGCGTGGCGGATCCCAGGATGATCGTGGCGCCGGAAAGGCGGGCACAGGCGACCGCCGTCGCCACGCCCCGGTAATAAGGCAGCCGGTCTTGCTGGTCATAAGATTCCTGGTGGCACTCATCCACCACGATTAGCCCGATATTGGGCATGGGCACAAACAATGCGCTGCGGGGACCAATGATCACGGACAATTCGCCCTCCCGCACCCGCCGCCAGGTATCGTAGCGTTCTCCATCGGAAAGCTGGGAGTGGATCACCCCCACCTGGTCAGGGAAGCGCGCATGAAAGCGCTGGACAGCCTGGGGAGTGAGCGAAATCTCGGGCACCAGGATGAGGGCGCCCTGGCCGTTAGCCAGGGTTTCAGCAACAGCTCGCAAGTAGATCTCAGTTTTTCCGGAGCCAGTGACCCCATGTAGCAGGTAGGGCGGGTGCGGCCGCCCTTGCCGGGCATCTTGCAAGCCTGCATGGATGATCTCCCAGGCGGATTCTTGATCTCGGGTCAGTTGCGGTGGCGTGGCGGGCACAAAGCTGAGGTCATCCAGCGGGTCTCGCCAGACCTGATCGGCCACAAACGCAATCCAGCCCATGCTTTCCAGGGCTTTAAGGTCCCCGCTGTTTCCGCCTGTGCGCTGATAGATCGTTGCCGGTTCAACCAAATCGGCTTCAGCGGCAAGCAAGCGCAGGATCTCCACACGGCGTTCGTGCACCTTGTGGACTCGGCTCAATGGCTGCTCGAGCGCATCGATGGCGTCAGGATCCCCTGCCAGGATCACTTTGCGCACAGTTTTCGGGCTCACACGCGGCTGGGGTAGGACGGCGCGCATGCGGAGCACCCCTTTACGGGCCAACCCCCGGGCTGTCCCGCGCCATTCAACATGACGGATGGCTGCGTCAATCTGACGGCCGCGCAGAACACCGCGCGTTTGCAGCAAACGGATAAGGCGTTTTTCAAGCGGTGAGTACGATGAGAGATCAATCGGCTGTGACGAGGCCAGCTCAACGCGTATATCGGTGCGTTGGCTCAGCCCTGTCGGCAACATCAAGCTGATGCAGGAGCCAAGCGGGGCCAGGGTCTCTGCCGCCAGCCATTGGGCTAAGGCGATCTGTGTCTGTGTCAGTGCGGGTAGGTTTTCCACCAGGTCCTCCACCGGCCGGGTGTTTGCCACTTCAGGGGTATCAATATCACGCAAGACCACCCCCTGCACGCGTTGTGCGCCAAAGGGCAGGATCACCAGCGAACCGGGCTTAACGGCCCCAATCAGCTCAGGTGGCAGGTGATAATGATAGGTATCCGAGACCTGGGGAAGGTTGATCGCCACCTCAACATAAGCTTCCATAAGATGATTTTACCTTGAACGGTGAGGGCGTTGTAAAACTGGTCTGAGCGCGCAGCAATGCACTTTGATGGCACTAATCCGCTTACCAATCAACCTCTTCTCTGGTAAAATACGCATTAACTGATCCTGTGCAGCTTATTGAAAATTTAAGCCCTTTTCGGGCTCAGCTGAACAGGTGAGCACCGGCCAAACGTCGAAAAACAGGCCGGATATTCTTAGGAAAGAGGATCCATCCAGGATGGATCGGAAAGTGTACAGTTGAGGTTTGAGACAATGCCAGTCCCAATCAAGGCTGGTACGGTGCTGCGCACCCGGTATCAGGTCAAAGAGATCATTGGTCAGGGCGGAGTGGGGTGCATTTACCTGGCTGAAGACCTGCGCCTTGAAGGCCGCCTGTGTGCGGTTAAAGAGGTGGAATACGACCTGGCCCTGCCCGAGGACATGCTCAAAGAAGCCCGCGACCAATTCCAACGTGAGGCAACGATATTGGCACGCCTGGACCACCCCAACCTGCCCAAAGTGTCGGACTTTTTCTCCATTCGGGACCGTGACTACCTGGTTATGGACTATGTGCCAGGCAAAGACCTGCGTCAGTTAATGATCGAAGCGCGCCAAAACCAAACTTTTTTGGCCGAGGAAGACGTCCTGGATTGGGCCAGCCAGCTGGCAGACGCCCTCAAATACCTGCACACCCAGGAAACGCCCATCGTGCACCGGGATATCAAACCCAGCAACCTCAAACTGACACCGAACGGCCTGGTGAAATTGGTGGACTTTGGCTTGGTGAAGGTGCTGGCGCCAGGTGAGGTGACCATCACCATTTTGCAGGGTCAGGGCACGGCGCTATATACCCCTTTGGAGCAATACGGGGGCGATTCGGGCCACACCGATGCCCGCAGTGACATTTACGCCTTTGGCGGCACCCTGTACCACTTGCTGACCAACGAACCGCCCATCAACGTCCGTGACCGTTTTCTGAACCCGGGCACCCTGCCCCGCATCCGGGACATCAACCCCGCTGTGAGCGTGCGCACGGAACGGGCTATCCACTGGGCGCTGCAGCTCCACCCGGAGGACCGCCCCAAAGATATCGATGCCTTTGTCAAAGCACTATTTATCGAAGATGCCCCCATCACCAAAACATTCCGCGGGGAACGCACCCAGAACAGGCTGGTCCGCACCCCGGAAAAGATCCTCATTTACCTGGCTGGAAGCTTGATGGTGATCAGTTTCCTGCTGACCCTCATCCGGAATTTTTAACCCCCCAATAACGAATTTTTCGTCAAACTGCCTCCTCAGCCCGGGCTTACCGCCGATTCCGCTGGGGATAGCGCCCTTCTGTACGCATCCACCAAATTAATGCCCCAATCCAGCCGATCAGCAACCCCGCAATCACAATTTCAATCACAAAGGACCTCCCAGATTGCTGGACCCAGCGCTTGGTCCCTTCCACGCCCAAATTCAGGTAAGTATAGGCAAGCAGACCACCCACCAGGGAGGATAAGGCAGAGCGCAACCCCCAGCGTGAAGATCCCCACCACAGCCAGCCAACCAAAAAGGTCAGGGCACCGCCGATCCCCATCGCCAAAACGCCAAAGGCCCAATCACCCAGGGTGGGATAACTTACCGGGTCTGGCTCCGGGGTGCTGGTTGACGTGGGTTGCAGGGTGGGTGTCACCGTCGGGGTTGGCGTGGGCTCAGGCGTGGGCGAGATCATCGGCGTGGGCGTGAAGGCAAAGATAGACATGATCCCTTCAGGCGAAATGTTGATTTGCAGCGTCTCAGACTGGTTAGCGGGCGGGCTGGTGGCGGTGATATCCATACCACCCGCCGATTCAATGCGGTAGTTGAAGAAAGCCACACCGCCAGAGGTGGCCGCCTCAAATTGCTGGGTGATGCCTGGTTCACCCGAGATGCGAAAATTGAACCGGACAATCGTGCCATCTGGCACCACATTCAGGTTATGATCGAGGATTTGGGAGGTACGAATGGTGATGGTATCGCCCACATTGAAGCTTGGCAGCGGTGTTGGTTCGGGAGTTTGCGTGGCCACGGGTGTTACAGCCTGTTCCGCATCTCCCGGGTCCACCTCCTCACCAGAACCGTTGTCCGGGTCCACCTGCTCGGCTTCAGCCACCGGCGTCACCAGCTCTAAACGGATGATCTGGTTGGGGTTTGGTGAGGTCATGATGTCTAAATCATAACCGACGGCCGGCAAAGACACGGGCAGGGCGCCCGGTGGGTCATATTCCTGCATCAAAACGCGGGCAGCCACCTCTAAAAATGCAGGTGCTTTGCTGTACAACCCGTAATAGGCCGTCACCTTGGAGATATCCGTTGCATCCAGGTAGGTCGGTGAACCCATGCTAAAAACGATTACATTTTTACCCGACAATAATTCATGCCGCTCGTTCAAAATCCGCTGCAAGGCATTCGAGGCGGGATGCAGTTCAGAAATATCCAGGGTGTTAAAAATCACCCACTCCGCTGAGCGAATATTGCCGTCAATCAGTTCGGTGACATCCGATTCCATATTATCCAAAAATTGGGCCAGCTGAGAGAAGGTAAAGGAAGCCAGCCGATTTTGCAAAATTTGCCCACCTGCCTGAGGACCGTACAGACCCAACAGCGTATTTGCCAGGGCGTTGGTGCCCACATCAGCCGACAGCGGACACAACTCACATTGAAAGAGATTGCGCACATCGGTAAAGATCACCACATTCTCGTACCGCAGCGGGGGTTCGGGCAATACAGTGTCCAGCTCGAGCGGGCTTGGGCTGATCAATGTCACAGCAGCCTGGGCAACATCAAAAGCGACTGCTTGTGCACCTCCCAACGCATCCAAATCCCCGTCGTTGAGCACCCTTGTGACCGAAAAGTCACCATAGATGGCCTGTTTGGCCTGTAGAATTCGCAAAACAGAGGCATCCACCCGCTGGGCAAAGGCCGGGTCTTCCCGATATTTCTGGACAAACGACTCGATCGTCGACACCAGGGTCGTAAACTCGTCAGGATCGCCTGTGGCGACAAAATTATCCACAAACAGCATGTCATTACCGGCCAGGAACGCGTTCCTGGCCACCTGGCGGGCATCAAAATTGGTGTCGTTGGGGTCAAAGAAACGCCTGATGGCACCACTCCCCAGGTTGTCACTGATCAGCAACCCGCCAGCCTCACGCCAGGCTGTCATCCCGGGTAGAGACAAGACCTGCTGGATTGCATTTGAATCAAAGCTGATCGGCCTGGTGGTGGGACGGATATTGCCCTGGAAACCTTGATAGCGGTTGTGTGAAACCATCAGCGCATCCACACGACCGGGATTGCCCAACGGGGGCGTGGTGACAGCAAAATAGGGCACCAACTCTACTTGTTCAAGCTGTTCCAACGATTTACGGACGGTTGAGACCTCCTGGTC
>DKFH01000127.1:0-155 GCA_002452315.1 Anaerolineaceae bacterium UBA6801
AAGCCAGTGCCTGCGGGGATCAGCTTGCCAATCATGATGTTCTCTTTCAAGCCATACAGCGGGTCTTCTCGTGAAGCCACTGCCGCCGCCGAGAGGACTTTGATCGTGTGCTGGAATGATGAAGCAGAAAGGAAGGAATCCGTCTCCAAAGCGGC
>DKFH01000127.1:175-1720 GCA_002452315.1 Anaerolineaceae bacterium UBA6801
GCCAGCTCTTCGTTCACCCGCCGGATTTCAAGCCGGTTGACCAGATCCTGGGGCAAATAGGGCGAATCGCCAGAGCGAATGATCTGCACCTTACCCAGCATCTTGTTGATGATCACCTCAAAGTGCTTGTCGTTGATGTTCTGACCTTGCGTCCGGTAAACCTGTTGGATCTCGCTCATCAGGTATTGCTGGCAGGCATCGCGCCCTTTAATCCTCAGGATGGTGTGCGGGTTCAATGAACCTTCTGTCAGGGGTTGGCCTGCCTCAATTTTATCGCCTTCCTGGATGATCACCCGCGATGTGGTGGGAATATCATATTCTTCTGAATCTTTCACCTCGTAAGAGACAATCACCTTTCCGTCTTCAATGCGGACACGCCCGTTATGCTGGGCTTTGATGATCGCCTCATCCTGCGTTGCCAGCGTTGTGCCAATTTCAACCACATCCTCATCGCTGACGACAATCGTCCAATCTTCAGGAATGTCATATTCGTCCGATACAATTTCACTGTGGTCAACCTGCACAATACGTTGGTCAGTGTACTTCTCAGAATAGATAATATGGGCTGTTCCGGCAATTCTGGAAATCACCGCTTCACCTTTGGGCGTTTTGCGGGCTTCAAAAAGCTCTTCCACCCGGGGAAGACCCGTGGTGATGTCACCGCCGGCGGCCACACCACCGGTGTGGAACGTCCGCAGGGTAAGCTGGGTACCCGGCTCACCAATTGATTGTGCAGCGATGATGCCCACGGTCGAACCCAATTTGACCATGTCACCCCGCCCGAGATCCACGCCGTAACAATTGGCGCAAATGCCATGCACCATTTCACAAGTCAATGGCGAACGCACCTTCACAGAGGGGATCTCAAGGCTGATAATTTTCTTGACCCGTTCGTGGGTGAGCAAATCATTCGGATTGAACAAAATCTCGCCCGTCGTCGGGTCAATTACCCGGTCAGCCAGCACCCGGCCGAAAAGTCGCTCCGTTAGGGTTTGACCAGCGATATCATCATCGGCGTTGATCCAAATCCCGTTTTGCGTGCCACAATCTTCTTCGTTGACAATAATATCCTGGGCCACATCCACCAAACGCCGGGTGAGGTAACCCGCATCAGCCGTGCGTAATGCCGTATCGGCCAGACCTTTACGGGCGCCATGCGTGGAGATGAAGTATTCCAGGGCGGTTAGACCTTCCCGGAAATTGGAGCGGATGGGCATGGGAATAATGCGTCCGGCAGGATCAGCCATCAAACCCCGCATACCCGCTAACTGGGCAATCGNNCCCTTACTGGCGCCGGAAATGGCCATGGTCGTCAGGTCTCCTGTGGGGTCAAGGGAGTCTCTGACCGCATTGGATACTTTATCCGTCGTTTGCTGCCAGACCTCGATCGTCTTTTCATCACGTTCTTGCTCGGTCAGTAAGCCACGGCGGAAATCCCGACTGATGACATCCACAGATTCTTGCGCAGCCTGCACGATGTCTTTCTTTTGAGCCGGCACGGTGATGTCGGCAATCGCAATCGTTGACCCGGAGCGGGTTGCATAC
>DKFH01000127.1:1733-1962 GCA_002452315.1 Anaerolineaceae bacterium UBA6801
TCATACACTTCCGCAACCAGGTCCTTCACCCCGCCTTTATCCAGCACCTGGTTATAAAAGCGCATGCGCTCCGTGAGGGCGTTGTTGAAGATCACCCGACCAACCGTGGTGTCAACCACTCGTTTTTCGGGTTCTGCCAGGCGGTTGTGCTCATCGTCATACCAGGTTTCGGTCAACAGCTTAATGCGGGCGTGAACGTCAACCTGGCCCAGGTCATAAGCCATCATCG
>DKFH01000127.1:1982-3321 GCA_002452315.1 Anaerolineaceae bacterium UBA6801
CTGGGTGAGGTAATAAACACCCAGCACCATATCCTTGGAAGGGCTGATGATCGGCTCGCCGTTGGCGGGTTTGAGCAGGTTTTTCGTCGCCAGCATCAGCTCGCGTGCCTCTGTGACGGCCTTGTCCGAAAGCGGCACATGCACCGCCATCTGGTCGCCATCAAAGTCAGCGTTAAAGGCGGTGGTCACCAGGGGATGTAATTGGATCGCATTGCCCTCAATCAAGATGGGTTCAAACGCCTGGATACCCAACCGGTGCAGCGTAGGGGCACGGTTCAAGAGTACCGGCCGCTCTTTGATCACCTCTTCCAGCGTTTCCCACACTTCGGGGCGGTTTCGTTCAATAAACCGGCGGGCGCCCTTAATGTTGGCTGCATATTCCTGCGATACCAAGCGAGAGATCACAAAGGGGCGGTACAGCTCCAAAGCCATAGACTTGGGCAAACCGCACTGGTGCAGCTGCAGATAAGGCCCAACCACAATCACCGAACGGCCGGAATAGTCCACCCGCTTGCCCAACAGGTTGCGGCGGAAGCGACCCTTTTTGCCTTTGAGCATATCGCTCAGCGAACGCAATTCGCGCCGTCCGCGCCGCGAGAGGGCTTTGCCGCGCTGGGAATTATCAATCAAGCTATCCACGGACTCCTGGAGCATGCGTTTTTCATTGCGCACGATCACATCGGGTGCACCCAGCTCCAACAAGCGCTTCAAGCGGTTGTTGCGGTTGATCACGCGGCGATAAAGGTCGTTCAAGTCAGAGGTGGCAAACCGGCCGCCATCCAGCTGTACCATTGGCCGCAAGTCCGGAGGAATGACGGGTAAAACCGTCAAGATGATCCATTCCGGCTTATTGTTCGACCGGCGAAATGACTCTATGATACTCAGCCGACGGGTCGCTTTTTTGCGTTTCTGCTTGCTGCGCGTGGTACGAATCTCTTCCCACAGCTCCTCGGCCATCGCATCCAGATCAATGCGTTTGAGAATATCTAAAAACGCCTCTGCGCCCATGTCCGCCCGAAAGACCTGTCCCCAGCGAGATTTCAAGTCTCGATAGCGGGCTTCACTCAGGAAGGTGAATGGCTCCAGTTCGTACAATTCATCTCGTAAGCGGGCAGATTCGGTCTGACTTTCCTCAGCCTGATCGTGTAAAGCATTGCGGAGTTCCTCCATTTTTAAATCGGCGGCCGCTTTGATCTGCTCCTTCTCTAAAGCCAAATGCTCTAGCTCGTGATCACGCTGTTCTTTAAGATCTGCTTCCAGATCTTCAATCATTTCTTTGACAATTGTCTGCACCTCGCTCAGGTGGGAAGGGGTGACTTCATCACCCACCTCAACGATC
>DKFH01000045.1 GCA_002452315.1 Anaerolineaceae bacterium UBA6801
TGATTCAATTATCTGAACAGGGCGATCCGCACTTCTTTTTAGGGGTTGCTGATGATGAAGCGCGAGACGGTTGGGTGGTGTTTTGGACTGGTGTGGGCGACCAACCTGAAGATAACCAGCGGATTTTGTGGGCGCTGACCGCGCTGGACCAAAATCGCTACGCCCAGCCGTTTATGGCTGCGGTAGATGCCCTGACCGATCAGGGCGGCAGCATTGACGTGTTGGGTAGTGATGGCACGGTTTACTTCCATCGTGGGGGTAACGCAGGTGTAGAACGAATTGCCACCGGAAACCTTTCCACGGCAACCTATTACCAAAGTAAATCAGCGGACGGCCGGTCACTGGCCCATTTTTATCAGCCTGTTGAAGGCACTGGCTGGGGAATTTCTGCCACTCTGCCAACGCTTGTGACCCAGGAAATGGCCTGGGAACTGACCCGCACTAACCTGCTGATCGCGGCGGGCTTGATGGTAGTTATCTTTCTGGGCGTCTGGATCGGGTTGTCACCGATCGTTAATGAGATGAAATCGATCGCCGAGGCCATTAGCGCAGTTGCAGCGGGTGATGTTGACCTTGAGCAGTTGGGAACGCGTTCTGGCAAGAAGCACGGTTATTTCAAGGCCGCCTTTGAGCAGATGATCACTGCCCACAAGAACCGCATGAGCCGCCAGGAAAAATTAGCATCTGTGAGCAGAAACGTGGCCGGTCAGCTTAATGTGGGTGAGGCGCTGCATATGATCCTGTCTGCTGCACTGGTGGAAGGCGTGTGCTCAGCGCGGATGATCCTTTCGAAATCGGGTTTTGAGGAACTGCCTGAGGTGTCTGAGGGTCACTTTGGGGCCGGACACCATGCGCGTCGATTAGCATCCCTGGATGAGGCGGTGGCGAGGCTGGCGCAAAAAACAGGTGTGTTGGTGTTGAATGCCAATGAGATCGCGCAGAAACTGTCCTATGTGGGCGAAACCCCTGAGTTGAGTTCTGTGGCCATTGTTCCTCTGAAATGGAAAGATTTGCATTTGGGCGTATTTTGGATCGCATTTTGCGAACAGGCTGATCTCGAGGATGACTCCTTAGCGTTTATTGTTGAACTGGGGCAAATGGCCAGTTTGGCAATTATCAATGCAAAAACCTACCAGGACTCTCAATTCTCATCGGCGCTTTTGGCGACCATTCTGGATGTGATTCCTGACTCGGTGATCATTGCCGACCAGCACGGCCAGGTCTTGTTCAGCAATGCCAAAGCAGCACAACTCCTGGGCTCAAAAACCGAGCTGTGGGGCAGTAAGACCCTTTCAACGCTATTCACGCCCGGTGACTTATTGAAACTAAAATTGGGAGCAGATCAGAAGCCAACGGCTAAAGAGGTCGTATTAAAGGACGGACGCTCTTATGAGCTGATTTCCAGCCCCATCCAGGTTAGCCCGCGCCAAACCGGGACGGCGATGATCTTAAAAGATTTAACCCAACAACGGCAGGTGGATGACCTAAAAACAGAATATGTCACCACTGTCAGCCATGAGCTTCGCTCGCCATTGACATTAATCCTGGGTTATGCCAAAATCCTGCGCCTGACGGGCAATTTGAATGAGCAGCAAGACGAATACATCGGCAATATGATTGACGGCCTGGAGGAGATGAAGGGTCTGGTCCAAAAATTGCTTGATATTGGCCGCTTGGAGGGGGGAGATCCGCTTGATTTGACGCAATTCACTGTGGAACAAGTCACCCACAAGGTGGTGGAAAGCCTGGAGGCACAAGCCAAGCAGAAAAACATTGACCTGGTGGTCAACCTGCCTGCTGATCCGATCATTGTTGAAGGGGATCAAACCTTTGTCGGCCAGGCGTTGAAGAATTTGCTTGAAAATGCGATCAAGTTTTCAAAAATGGGGGGTGAAGTGAGGGTGAGCGCTTGGCAAGAGGGTAGCCGGGTTGTGTTTGCTTTCGAGGATAAGGGCATTGGCATTTCCCCGCTGGACCAACGCAATTTGTTCAAGAAATTCTCCCACATCAACAACCAGGCGGGGATGGAACATGAGGGGAGTGGCTTGGGCCTCGCTATTGTGAAGTCAATCGCAGAGCGGCATGGGGGCGCCGTCCGAGTTGAAAGTCAATTGGGCAAGGGGAGCATATTTTATTTCGAGATTCCACGCACACAAACCCCTTAAAGGCCACGAAATCCAAAACTCGTCCCCGAAAAATTTGACAAAATGCATATAAATTTGCTACAATTACAGTTTGCATGTATTGGACTAATATTCCATGGTTAAAGTAGAATGCCTGAGAAGCGCATGCTTTCTCTAGGTTTTTCTCGCGTTAATTAGTGTTTTTTTGGTTACAGGAGGTTCCTCGTGGAAACAAAGGGATTAAAAGCACTGCGGATTGGACTTGCATCTCCTGAAGTTATTCGCAGCTGGTCTTATGGTGAAGTTCTCAAGCCAGAGACGATCAACTATCGGCGGTTACGACCTGAAAAGGATGGTTTATTCTGTGAGGCGATATTTGGCCCCACGCGTGATTATCAGTGTTATTGTGGAAAGTATAAAAATCCCCGCTACAAAGGGATTGTTTGCGATAAATGTAATGTCGAGGTAACCCGATCTGCTGTAAGGCGTGAGCGCATGGGCCATATTGACCTGGCTGCACCTGTTGCGCATATCTGGTACACACGGCGGATTCCGTCGTTTCTGGGGTTGATGTTGAACATCTCCCGCCGGAACCTTGACCGTGTGTTATATTTTGCACAGTACATCGTCACCTACGTGGACGAAGATGCGCGCCAGAAGGCGCTCAAGCGGCTGGATGATGAGATCAGCCTGTCTGAACGGGAGCTGGGGGATAAAATCAACGCGCAAATCGTTGAAGAAAAGAAAGCCCGTGACAAAGCCCTCAAAGATAAGGAAGCGGAAGCCGTCCAACTTAAAGAGCGTTACGATGAACAAATCGGCAAGCGCATTGATCCCGTGATTAAAGAAGGTCAGCGGTTAGAGAGCGAGATCCAAACCCGGATGGGAAAGAAGATCCGCAAAGCGATCGTGTTTAATGCGCTGGACAAAGAGCAACTGATCGTTGAGGTGGGTGATGAAGTC
>DKFH01000142.1:0-4110 GCA_002452315.1 Anaerolineaceae bacterium UBA6801
CAGCGGGCAGGGCGATTACAGCTCATCAACCCGCGCAGCAGATTTAGCAGGAGCTATCCAGGCCTTGGGGCTGAACCGGCCTGTGGTTGGCGGCCATTCATTGGGCGCAGACGCTGCTATGCACCTGGCGGCTCATTATCCTGATCTCACCCGGGGGATATTCCTGGAAGACCCACCCGTCACCTTGCCGGGTCAGCCGATCTTCGGCGGAAAAATAACAGAACAAAAGAACCCCGTAAAACTGATGTTGGCGTTTATGCGTACCATTCGCCTGTTACCAGGCTTTGTAGGCATACCGATCTCACGAAAATTAAACCCGGGCTACCCAGATGATGAGATCATCCCATGGTTTAATTCCAAGAAGCGCTGCAGCCGTGATTTTCTGGCTAACATGGCACAATCACTCGATTTCAGTAATGGCATTCCCACAGAGCTTTTGAACCGCATCACAGTCCCGGTACTGCTGTTTATCGGTGACCGTGAGGCTGGCTCGATTGTCAGCCAGGAAGTCGCAGAAAAGATGAAAGACGCCACCGAGGACTTACGCATCATACACCTACCAGGGGCAAGTCATGACATCCGACGCACCCGGTTTGATAGCTATGTCGCTGCGTTGCGTACATTCCTGGCTGAAATCTATCCCCCAGCCTGAAACATTAAGCGTGCATCTCTGACGCAACATATAAATGCACGTTTCTCAGCGTTTATAGAGGCAATTTAGCCTAAACCAACATAATAAGGAGCTACACATGACAAATACCCCCCGCCTGGTGGCCGAGATGACCCTCGAAGAAAAAGCCTCGCTCTGTTCGGGATTGGATTTCTGGAAAACCAAACCGATTGACCGGCTGGGGATCCCTTCAATCATGGTCACCGACGGCCCGCACGGCCTGCGTAAACAGGCCACCGATACCGATCAGCTGGGGTTAAATGAAAGCGTCCCGGCGACCTGCTTCCCCACGGCCTCGTCGCTGGCGGCCACCTGGAACCGTGACCTGGTCAGACAGGTTGGCGAGGCACTGACAGACGAGTGCCGCCAGGAGAAAGTCTCGGTCATCCTGGGCCCCGGGGCAAACATCAAACGCTCCCCCTTGTGCGGCCGCAATTTCGAGTATTTTTCTGAAGACCCATACCTCTCGGGTGAGATCGCTGCCAGCCACATCCAGGGCGTCCAAAGCCGAGGTGTGGGGACGTCTTTAAAGCATTATGCGGCCAACAACCAGGAGTTCCGCCGCATGACGATTGACGCGGTGGTTGATACCCGCGCCCTGCACGAGATCTACCTGGCCGGGTTTGAGATTGCTGTGCGCAAGGCACAACCGTGGACGGTGATGTGCGCATATAACATGTTGAACGGCACGTATTGCTGTGAGCATACCTATATTTTGCGCGAGCAGCTCAAAGGTAAATGGGGGCATGAGGGCCTGGTCGTCACGGATTGGGGTGCGATGAATGATCGGGTACCGGCGTTGAAGGCCGGCCTGGAGCTGGAGATGCCCGGCAATGCAAAGGATAACGATGCCCTGATTGCGGAGGCTGTGCGTAACGGCGAGATCGACGAAGCCGTCCTCGACCAGGCTGTGGAACGCATCCTGAAGATGGTGTTCAAAGCCCAGCCAGCCCTGGCCGAGGACTTTACTTATGATGCCGATGCACATCATGCCCTGGCACGGCGTGCAGCCAGCGAAGGCGTGGTTCTGCTCAAAAATGAAGGTCATTTATTGCCGCTCACGAAAAGCGCACGGGTGGCAGTGCTGGGGTCCTTTGCCAAGCAACCCCGTTACCAGGGTGCAGGCAGCTCGCTGATCAACCCAACCCGGCTGGATAACCTGCACGATGAGATGGTGAAAATTGCAGGGGCTGAAAACGTCGCTTATGCCCCGGGTTACCCTTCTCAGGGCTTGACCTTTGACGAGCGCCTGCTGGATGAAGCTGTGGAACTGGCCAAAACCGCCGAGATCGTGATCATCAACATTGGCCTACCGGATCCTTATGAGGTGGAGGGGGTCGACCGGACGCATCTGGAGCTGCCCGAAAGCCACAACCGGCTGGTGGAAGCCGTGGCGGCCGTCCATGAGAAGGTCGTTATTGTACTCAGCAATGGCGCACCGGTAGAGATGCCCTGGGTTAATGAGGTCACAGCCATCCTGGAAGGCTACCTGGGCGGCCAGGCCGGCGCAGGAGCCGTGGCAGACATTCTCTATGGCATTGTCAACCCCAGCGGCAAATTAGCCGAGACCTTCCCTCTGCAGCTGGAGGATAATCCCAGCCATGCTTACTTCCCGGGCGGTCCGAAGACCGTGGAGTACCGCGAGAGCCTGTATGTCGGCTACCGCTTTTTCGAGACGGTCGACAAGCCGGTTTTGTTCCCCTTTGGGCATGGCCTCAGCTACACTACCTTTGCCTACGAGAACCTGCGCCTGAACAAGGAGACGATCACGGATCAGGAGCCGCTCAATGTGTCGATGACCGTGCGCAATACCGGTGACAGGGCTGGCCAGGAGATCGTCCAGCTGTACATCAGCCCGCTCGCACCAACGGCTTTCAGGCCAAAGATGGAATTGAAGGGTTTTGAGAAGGTCAAACTCCAGCCTGGCCAGTCGGCAGAGGTGAATTTCAGCCTTGACCGGCGTGCCTTTGCCCATTTCAGCACTGCCCTCAACGATTGGCAAGTGGAATCAGGGGTGTATCGCATTTTGGTTGGCGCATCTTCTCAAATGATCCACCTGGAAGGTGATGTGCAGGTGGATTCCAGTCAGGCCGACATACCTGTCCCGGAGCGAGACCGGCTGCCTGCCTACGTCCAGTTTCCAGCAGATGCCCAGGTCAGCCAGGCGGATTTTGAGGCTTTATTAGGCCGTCCTGTCCCAAATAATGTCTTCACAAAGGGTGAAGAAGCCACGCTCAACACGCCCATCGCAGATTTGCAGCATTCAATCGTCGCCCGACAGCTGAGAAAAGCCATGCTGAAACAAAGTCTGGCATTGATTGGCGATGATTTGGAAAGCCCCAATGCCCAAATGATCCAGCACGCCTTAGACGATGCGCCACTGCGTGCTTTACTGCTGTTTGGCGGGGATTCTTTCAACCGAGGGATGGTTGATGGGTTGCTGATGATGATCAACAGACGGTTCCTCAAAGGTTTGAACCATTTGATAAAATCACGCAATAAGAAACCGAACTGAGTCGTTTAAATTCAGGGCATAAATAAGACCTCTATCGAAGGATGGGGTCTTGTTTATTGATTAACATTAATGTGGAATTAACAATTTATGATGTTATAATCCTAGGTTGAATTGTTGGAATGAAAGGCTGTTTTATGAAGCTATCTGTTCTGATGCCGGTTTATAACGAGCGCCGTACCGTTGGGGAGATTGTCCGCCGCGTCATGGAACAGAAAGTTCATGGCATCGATGCGCTGGAGTTGGTCATCGTTGATGATTGCTCTACCGATGGGTCTGCTGAGACGATCCGTCAGCTTCAGCAGGCACACCCGGAGATCATCAAGGCCATTCTGCTGGAAGAAAACCAGGGTAAAGGTAATGCCATCCGCTTGGCTATCCAGGCGGCCAGCGGGGATGTTGGCATCATCCAGGATGCTGACCTGGAATACAACCCTGCAGATTACGACATTGTGCTGGCGCCGATTATCAATGGCGAGGCTGATGTGGTCTACGGCTCCCGCTTTGCTGAGCGAGAACAGCGCCGGGTGCTTTACTTTCGTCATACTATGGCAAACCGTTTGCTGACCTTCCTCAGCAATTTGTTTACCGACCTGAACCTGACGGATATGGAAACCTGTTACAAAGCCTTTCGGTTAGAGGTGGTCAAAACGATCCCCATCCGCTCAAAGCGCTTTGGGATTGAACCCGAGTTGACGGCCAAGTTCGCCAAACGCAAACTGCGCATCTTCGAGGTGCCCATCAGCTATCACGGCCGCACCTATGCCGAGGGTAAGAAAATCACCTGGTCTGATGGCTTGCGCGCCATCCAGACGATCATTAAGTTCTGGCTGATCGACGATATGTTCCAGGGGGATTATGGTCATAAAGACCTGATCGACATGGAAGCAGCACCCAAATATACCGAGTGGACGCTGGCGCGCACTCG
>DKFH01000142.1:4117-15106 GCA_002452315.1 Anaerolineaceae bacterium UBA6801
AATAATGTGCGCATCCTGATGCAGTATACCGACGTGATCGCCACGGAGGTTGACCCGGTTTACCAGCAGGTTTTGCGGAATGCTTACCTCAACACCCCTGGTGTGACGGTGCGCACCTGGGATGCTACCCAACCCCCACCCCCGGACTTACCACAACCGGATTCGATCCTGTGCTCTAACGTGATCGAGCACATACAGGAGGATCAGAAGGTTGTGGTTAACGCTGACCAGGTCCTCAAACCAGGCGGGCGGATGATCTTCATCGTGCCGCGCGGCGAGAAGCTCTATTCCAGCCTGGATGCTGCTATCGGGCATGTCCGGCGTTATGATGCAGACCGGCTGCGGTCGTTGTTTACGAACCTGGGTTATGAAATTGAGGAGCTGTTTACCCTCAACAAAGTCGGTGTGCTGGGCTGGTGGTACCGGGGCAAGGTCGCCAAACAGCAGGCTATCGGTCGTTTTGGACTGAAGGCCTTCAATGTGCTGGTGCCGGTTTTCAAACTGATCGACCCCATCCTGCCCTGGAAGGGCTTATCGCTGGTGATTGTGGCCCGCAAGCCAGACTATTCGCAATAATTTTTATTTCTAATCAAAAAACCGGGGCGGCTATGCGCCACCCCGGCTTGAAAATCCTTCAATTACTTACGCCGGCCAGATCTTGCGCCCGCCCCCTGGCGGTGTGATCTGGTCAATCAGCTGCAGTTCCTCGGCTGTCAGGTCAGGCAGCAGGGCGGCCTTCAAGTTCTCCTCCAGCTGCGAAACACGTTTGGCGCCCGGGATGGCCACGGTCACCGCCGGGTGGGCCATCACGAACTGGATGGCCAGCTGGGCAAGGGTGCGCCCATCGGCCAACGCTTTTAACTTTTCAACCTTGGCCAAATCATCCAAGAACGTTTGGTGTTTCTCCTCGTCTTCAATCCAGCTCTGGCGGAAGTCACCCTCGCCAAAGGTTGTCTCTGCCGTGAACTTGCCGGTTAAGATGCCCATGGCCAGCGGCCCGCGCACCAGCACGCCCAAGTCCTTTTCAATGGTGTAGGGGAAGATCTCCGCCTCAGGGGTGCGGTTGAGGATTGAGTAATCGATTTGCAGGGTGCTGGCCTGGTTGTCGGCGTTGAAAGCCTGCAAGTATTCAAAATTGCTGGTGCTGACGCCGTAAGCGCGCACTTTACCCTGGGCTTGCAATTTCTGAAAGCCTTCGATGAAGACTTCCATGGTGGGGTCACGAAAATCAATATGGCTCTGGATCACATCAACGTAGTCGGTGTCCAACCGCTTAAGGTTTGACTCCACCCCGGCGATCAGCTTTTCAACAGTGTCATACGCGCTGACAACATTTTCCCCATCAAAGCCCAGCCAGCCGATTTTTGTGGCAACAATGAATTTATCACGCCTGCCTTGCATGGCCTTTCCCAGCAGCTCTTCACTGTGGCCGGTCCCATACACATCAGCTGTATCAAAAAAGTTGATGCCCATGTCCAGTGCGGCTGAGATCACATCCAGCGATTCACGGTCCTCGACCTCGCCCCACTCATCGCCGCCAATGGCCCACAACCCCAGGCCGAGCTTGGTGACCTCGATCCCGCTTTTACCCAAAACCCGTTTTTCTATGTCTGCCATACTACCTCCAATTTTTAATCGATCATGTCAGCTGCTATTCTCAACCCAATGTCAATAAAATAACCTTTGCTAGCTCTAATTATAGCAGGTGGATCAGGTGATCGGCTTTGATAATTGTTGCGGTTGTTCTTTTAACTGCGTAATACCGCGCCCAATTCCTGATCCAGCAAGGTAATGATCCGTTTGCGCAGTTTGCCCACATCCTTATCCGTCAGGGTGCGGTCGGGGGCGACATAAGTCAGGCTGAAGGCCAGGCTCTTCTTGCCCTGGCCGACCTGCTGACCGCGGTAGATATCAAACAACTGTACCTTGGTGAGGTTTTCGCCGCCGCCCTGCCGGATGACAGCCTCAACCTCGGCTGCAGGGACGGTTTCATCCACCACCACAGCCAGATCTTCCAGCACCGGCGGGTAAGTGGGAACTGCCTCCACATCAAACAGGATGCGGGCAGCCGCCAGCACGGGCGCCAGGTTGATCTCCGCCAGGTAGACCGGCGGCTCGTTCAGCTCATAATTGGCCTTCACCAGGGGGTGCAGCTCGCCCATCACACCGGCCACCTTCCCGTCAATCAAGATCTCGGCGGTCTTGCCGGGGTGCAGGCTGGGGTGTACAGCTGCCCGGTAAGCAACATGATCCACATGTAAACCCATCAGCAAGCCCTCAAGGACGCCCTTCAGGTCGTAGAAATCCATCCAGGGTGGTTCACCTTCTGCCCAATAGGGCAGATCACGCAAACCCGTCAGCCCGATCGAGAGCATCAGCTTTTCATTGGGTAATTGTTGCCCATCTACCGGGAGGAAAACTGGCCCGATCTCGAAAAAGGCCAGACGTCGGTCAAGATGGCTGTTATATTCAAGAATTTCAAGCATGGTCGCCAGGATGCTGCGGCGCATCACCCGCCGTTCAACGGTGATTGGGTTCTGGATCTCCAGGTATTCTTCATAGGGACCATCATACTCGGGCGGGAAGCGGCGAGCCTCGCGCTCAGGGGAGGTCATCCGGTAGGCGACCAGTTCCTGCAAGCCCAGGTTGACCAGCAGGTCGCGGGTGGTTTCTTGCATGAGCAGCACCGGGTCGATGATCTGCGGCGGTAGGGGTTGATCCAGCCTGCGGGAAGGGATTTTGTCATAGCCATAAATACGGCTGATCTCTTCCAGCAGGTCCGCCCGGCCGATGAGGCCTTCGTTGATGTCCAAGCGGTGCGGCGGTGTGTGGGCGGTGATTGTATCGCCCTCCACCTCGCAGATAAACGCCAAACGCTCAAGGATGTCCGCCATTTCTTGCACCGAGATGTCCGTGCCCAGGCTCTGGTTGACCCAATCTGCCGAGAGTGTGATCACCGGGTCTGCGGGCGGGTTGGGATAATTGTCGATCAGTCCCTGGGCTACCTGCCCGCCGCCCCAGGCGGCCATACGTTTGAGACACAACCGCACACCGGCCTCAGCCAGGGCGGGGTGCACCCCACGGCTGAAGCGATAGGCCGCCTCGGAGTTGATCTTGAGCTTGCTGACCGTCTTGCGGATATTGATGAAGTTCCACGAGGCGCCTTCCAGCAGCACGTTGATGGTGTCCAGGCTTACCTCGCTCTCCTCGCCGCCCATCACCCCTGCTAAAGAAAGCGGTCCGGCGGTGTCGGTGACCAGCTCCATCTCCGGGTCGAGCTGATGGGTGACCCCATCCAGGGTGGTCAGCGTCTCGCCCGGGCGGGCGGTGCGGGTGATGATGGTGGGATGCCCATCGTTGGCCCTTTTGATGAGGAAATCGTAGTCAAAGGCATGCAGCGGCTCTCCCAGCTCGAGCATGACGTAATTGGTGGCATCCACGATGCAATTGATAGGCCGCATCCCCGCCAGATTCAGGCGCCGCCGCACCCAGTAGGGGCTGGGCTGGACGGTGACCCCTTCGATCAGACCCAGCACAAAGCGCGGGTTGAGCTCGGGATCTTTGATCTCGATCGCTGCACGCCCTTGTATGGGCGGCCCGGTCATCTCAAGAGATGCATCCGGCTCATGGAGCGGTTTACCCAGCGCTGCTGAGACCTCACGGGCCATGCCCAGCACGCTGGCATCCCGCACCATGTTGGGCAGGGTATCCACGTCGAAAACGGCATCGCCCATGTAGTCGGCCAGGGGCATGCCGGTGGGCGCGTCATCATCCAGGATAATCACACCTTCGTGTTCATCCGAGATTCCCAGTTCCTTTTCAGAGCAGATCATCGAGGAAGATTCGACGCCGCGGATCTTCATTTTCTTGAGGGTCATCAGTTTCCGGCCGGGTTGGTGCCCGTCGTAAAGCACCGCACCTTCACGGACATAGGCCACCTTAAGGGGTTGCGCCAGGGGACCCTGGTCCTTGAAGGGATATAAATTTGGTGCACCGGTCAGGACGATGGTTTCTCCCGTGCCGTCCTGCACTCGGCACAGCACCAGGCGGTCTGCGTTGGGATGGGGCAGGACTTCGTCGATCTGCGCCACTACGAATTTTTCCGCCGGCCAGGAGAGGCCGGTGTATTTGAATTCGTGCTGATCTCCCCGGGGCATCCCTAGCCCCACCAGGCGGATTTCCTCCACCTCCAGTCCGACCATCGTCATCACCTTTGCCAGGGATTCGATGTCTAGGTCGTGGATGTCAACATAATCATTCAGCCAAGAAAGGGGTAGTTTCATTGTGTCCTCATTTCCTCTGTATCAAAGGTATTAGGTACCAGGTATTGGGTATTAGGATGATCAAATTTCATAGGTCTCATCCGGATCATGGGTTTCTTTTAAGCCAGTAATTGCTTTTTGCTTACGAAGATGAGCAATATATCCGTTTGTCATCTTGCCTAAATCGTTTAACTGGTCAAGAAATTGTAAAAAAATCTCTTCCTTAATGTAGCCCATTCGAAATGCAAGGACTAAATGTGTTTTAGTTTCAGCCATTGAGCCTCTGGCAATATAGCAATAGTGAATTGTCTCCTGGAAATTGTAGCGTCCATACCCCTCCGCAATATTCGCCGGGATGCTTTGAACAGATCTCCTTAATTGCGAGGCCAAGGCCCACTTTTCTTCTGGTGGGAACAAAGGGATCACATTCTGGCACATATCCACTGCATAATCCACCGCTCTGCGCCAGATTTCTAAGCTTTCCAATCCCTGATTTTTCGGCTCCATCCCGTCTTCTCCTTATCACCAACAACCCAATTGCCGAAATCCTAATTACCTAATTCCTAATCACCTAATACCTAATCCACTAAAACTGCCTCAAAAACCGCACATCATTGTTCCGAAAGTGGCGGATGTCGTCGATGCGGTAGCGCATCAGGGTGCTGCGGTCGATGCCCATGCCGGCAGCAAAGCCGGAGTAGACGGCCGGGTCGTACCCGCCGTATTCGAGCACCACCGGGTGCACCATCCCGCACCCGAGGATCTCCAGCCAGCCGGTCTCCTTGCACACCGGGCAGCCTGCGCCGTTGCAGACGAAGCAACCCACATCAAACTCGGCGCTGGGCTCGGTGAAGGGGAAATGCGAAGGCCGCAGACGCGTGCGGGCTTCCTCGCCGAACAACCGGCGGGCAAAGTCATCCAGGGTGCCCTTTAGCTCGGCAAAGCTGACCTGCTTGCCCACCACCAGCACCTCCACCTGGGCGAACTCAATTTCGCTGCGGGCGGAGAGCTGCTCGTAGCGCATGGTGGCGCCGGGCAGGATGGCGCGGATTGGCTCTGGCGCCCGCGCCCGCATGACCCGGATCTGCCCCGGTGAGGTGTGCGTGCGCAGCAAAACGCCTTCCGTCTTGGTGTAGAAGGTGTCCCACATGTCGCGCGCGGGGTGGTAGGGCGGCATGTTCAGGTAGGTGAAGTTGTAGTCATCCGTCTCCACTTCGGGTGAGGGATAGACCTGGAAGCCCATATCACCGAAGATCTGGGTGATGCGCCGCAGCACCTGGGTCAGGGGATGTAAGCGGCCGCGCGTCACGGGGCGTCCGGGCAGGGTCACGTCCAGTGTTTCGGTTTCCAGTGCCTGCTGCAAGGCCTCGGCTTCCAATACCTGGCGTTTTTCCTCCAGGGCATGCTCCAAGGTTTGGCGCACCTCGTTGGCCGCTTTGCCCATCACCGGGCGGAGTTCTTTATCCATGCCCGCCATGCTGCTGAACACGCCCATCACCGCAGAGCTGCGGCCCAGGTGCGTCACACGCCAGGCTTCCAGCGCGGCGGTATCGGTTACCTTCGCCAGGGCAGACAGCGCCTCTGCCTGGATTTGGGTGAGTTTGGCCAATTGAGTTTCTTTCTCTGTCATAAAACGTTTCTCCTTCACGCTGCTGTGGATGGCAGCTCATCAAACGGGTTAAACAAAAAGCCCATCCTTGCTATTGGCGAAAGGACGGGTTGACCGCGGTACCACCTTTTTTGGCTCTGCAGGGGCGCTGCAAAGCCCACTCATCACCACTCGACGCGTGCTTCACTAACGGCACCTGCTGCGAATGGCTTCCCCGGGTAACGTCGGGGTGGCCGGCTCAGACTATTTGCATGGTTTTGCTTTCACCTGAGCAGCTCGAGAGGGAACTTCGGTTGGGGTCAGCAGGGTGTGGGTCTCAGTCATGCCCGCACCGCCCTGTCAGCCTCTGCCAGCCTACTTTCCTCTGTCATCGCTGATGGAAAGTATTGTTGTTGCTGCTTATTATCCACAATTTTGAAGTTAATGTCAAGGTATCCTGAGCAGTCGGTTGACTGGATCCCTCATCGGGGGAGAGGCGGGTGCTTGAAGCAACACTCCGCTTTATCTATCTCATCCCCAGAAGAAAAAACAGGTCTGGAGATGGTCAGCAGACCTGTTTTGCCAAACCTCAATGATGCTACCGGTCATGGAAAGCTGAAACCCTGCCAGTCGACCTTTTCCTGACCGGGTAGGTCAACCAGCCACCTTATCAGCCACATCCTGCAAGGCCAAAGCCTTAAACTCCTCCACCGGCAGGGCACCCAGGCGCTCCCCACTGCGACGGCGGACGTCCACCTGGCCGTTTTCCATTTCCCGGTCACCCACCACCAGCATAAAGGGCACCTTTTGCTTCTCAGCATCGCGGATCTTGGCGTTCATGCGGTCGCTGCGGTCGTCCACGTCCACCCGCAACCCGGCCGACTTGAGGCTATCCGCCACTTCGCGGGCAAAATCCACATGCCGGTCGGCGATGGGGATAATCACCACCTGCACCGGCGCCAGCCACACCGGGAACGCGCCGGCGTAATGCTCTATCAGAATGCCGAAAAAGCGCTCAATACTGCCCATCAATGCCCGGTGGACCATGTAGGGCTGGTGCGCCTGACCGTCCTCATCGATATAGGTCATATCAAAGCGTTCCGGGTTGTTAAAGTCAAACTGGATCGTCGAAAGCTGCCATGCGCGCCCCAGGGCATCCTTGATCTTCAAATCAATCTTGGGACCGTAGAACGCACCGCCGCCCTCATCGATCTCGTAGGGTAGTTCAGCCCGCTTGAGCGAGGCCTCCAGCGCGGCTTCAGCAGCCTGCCAGCGTTCCGGATCGCCGACGGCCTTCTCAGGACGGGTGCTCAGGTAGGCCTGGATATCCTCAAAGCCGAAGGAACGCAGGATGTGCAAGCTGAAGGAGAGCACAAAATCGATCTCCTCCGGCATCTGGCGTTCGGTGCAGAAGTGATGGGCATCATCCTGGGTGAAGCCGCGCACTCGCATCAAGCCATGCATCACGCCGCTGCGCTCATAGCGGTAGACCGTGCCCTTTTCTGCGTAACGCATGGGCAAATCCCGGTACGAGCGGATGTCGGATTTGTAGATGGCGATGTGGAAGGGGCAATTCATCGGCTTGAGGTAGTATTGCTGGTTTTCAATCTCAATCGGCGCGTACATATTCTCTGCATAGAAGTCCAGGTGCCCGCTCGTCTTCCACAGTTCAGCCTTGCCGATATGCGGCGTGAACACAAAATCGTATCCGTTTTTGAGGTGCTCATCCTCCCAGAAGCGTTCCGCCAGGTGGCGGACCATGGCGCCCTTGGGATGCCACAGCACCAAACCGGAACCGACGGCATCATTGACGCTGTACAGGTCCAGTTCCCGGCCCAGCTTGCGATGGTCGCGCTTTTTGGCCTCTTCCAGGCGCCACAAGTGCTGCTTGAGGTCTTTAGGCGATAGCCAGGCTGTTCCGTAGATGCGCTGCAGCATGGGGTTGTGCTCGTCGCCGCGCCAATACGCGCCAGCCACGCTCATCAATTTGATCGCTTTGGGGTTGATCTGGCCCGTGTGCTCCAAATGGGGTCCGCGGCACAGGTCGACAAAGGTATCGCTCTTGTAGATGCTGATGACCGGTTTCTCGTCGACCGGGTTACCGTGCTCATCCANNCTCCAGCTTATAGGGCTGGTCTTCGAAGATTTGGCGGGCTTCATCCGCCGAGACTTCCTCACGGATGAAGGGTTCATTGGCCTTGATGATCTCGCGCATGCGGGCTTCGATTTCTTCCAGGTCTTCGGGGGTCAGCGGGCGCGGGAGATCAAAGTCGTAGTAGAAGCCGTCCTCAACGGGCGGCCCGATGGCGACCTTGCCTTCCGGGAATTTTTCCAGCACGGCCTGTGCCATGACATGGGCGGCCGAGTGCCGCAATCGGTAAAGTTGTGAATCTTCATAGTGTTCAGACATTTCATTCTCCTTTGGAAGTGTAACTTCCATATGAGCAGTGTGCGCTCATCTTAAACGACAAATATTTAAACAAAAAACCCTCGCCCACTGGGGCGAGAGCTGGTCTCACGCGGTTCCACCCAGATTGATCCGCAGGCCAGGCCTGGCGGACATCTCTTGGGGCCGATAACGGGGCCAACCGATCACCTTATTCTGCCAGGGGCATTTCAGGCTCTTGCTCGCGGGGGGTTTTGGACGGTCCTTACCTGAGAAGACTTCCAGCCGCTGATCTTCTCTCTCTTTTGGCAGGTGCCCGGTTACTCGTCCCGGTCTTTGCATTTTTGTTATTCAGTGGGTGGTATAGGGCTCGAACCTACGACCTCCGCGATGTCAACGCGACGCTCTAACCAACTGAGCTAACCACCCGCAGGTCTAAGCATTATACAGCCTGGAGAAAAGAAAATCAAGGGGAAATGCAGCTGGGTTTGACCATTTTATGCTATCATTGTGCCAAAAGGAGGCACAACCGTATGCGACCAGACTGGGATTCCTATTTTATGAATATTGCTTATTCCGTTTCAGAGCGCAGCACCTGCGACCGCGCTTTTGTGGGGTGCGTCCTGGTGCGGGATAAGCGCATCCTAACCACCGGGTTCAACGGCTCACCGGCCGGACAGGCGCACTGCGACGAGGCCGGTCACCTGCTGGTGGAGGGGCATTGCGTGCGCACCATTCACGCCGAGACCAATGCCATCATCCAGGCTGCCCTGCACGGCGTTTCGACCAACGGGTGCTGGTGTTATGTGACCCATTTCCCCTGCATCAACTGCACCAAAGCGTTGATCAACGCCGGAATCACACGCTTGGTTTATCACGTTGCTTATCGAGTGGATGAAAATGCGCTGGCTTTTTTGCAACAGGCCAATGTTGAAGTGTGTGGATTGGACTTTGCGCCCAACCAGATTTCGTAAACACCCCCAAAAACACGTTGCACTATGCACATAACCCCAGCGAACTTTTCCAGGGAATGCGCGTTGAGCTGGGTTGGTAGCACTGCTGGATTTCGGTGTAGTTAATTCAGCCTAAACATTTATGCTTTGGCTGCTTTCTTTTAAGGCTTCATTCAGCATTTTCTTAGCTGAAATTTTCGAAAGAGAGGGATTACTGATGACCCATTCGTTGATGAAATAATTTTCAGCCTTGTCATAAGCCCTTTTTTCATCATAGTTGAGTTTTTTTACAACATTCATGCCGTGCAGATCACGGATCAATTTTGCCCGTGACGGTAATGAACCATCCAGCCAGCGTTCATGGATCATCCGGCTGTGCCTGCTTGGCGGGTCTGTCATCAAGTCTGGCGGTGTAGAAATAATCTTCAAAGCCTGATCAAATTCCTTTTTTGACCGAATAGGTGATATATGATCCGCGTCTGCCTTTTCACTTGGAAGCCAGTATTCGATATCTGCTGTTGATACCTTAAAATAGGTCCCTTCTTGTCCATCTAAAACCTTTTCCAAGATATCAACCACTTTTCCGACACCGTAGCTGTAATGGACGATCCAATCTCCAATTTTAAATCTCAGCGATTTCTTTGCTGTCATAGCGATCCTCTTTTCACAAAGGGTGAAGGAAAAAATTCCTGTCTGTGAAAATAACAAATGTTTGGCACACGACCGAGATCGCTGGTTCATACTGGCGATAAAGATTTTCCCCCGATGAATGCTTGTCAAGTTATTGATGAGCCATGGACAAACTTAATATTAATCATACCTCAGGAGTTGCTTAAAGATAAGGAGAATCATCACACTGATGAGCTCACATTTACTCACTTCAAGCTCACCTTGATTCAATAAAGGGGAATTTAGCTTTGATAACCGGGGCTCAAGGTATCCATTTGTGGTCGTGGGTGTTTTAATCAACACAAATGTCTACATGATGTTCTGGTTTTCGGCCTCGTAAGTCAGCAAATGGATACCTGCTGTATGTCCGCATATGGGCAGGTAAAGGATAACCGATTGTTGATTGCATTGCATTACGAACCTCTATATAAATAATAATCATGAAAGACGCTGCTTTGGTGAAAAAATCCAATCCGCCATCACCGATGAGATTTTCTACGCGCTGGGCTTAAAATTTATGGGGCGGGATGTGCTTTCATCCCGCCGATTATCCGCAGGACAGTTCTTCTTTTTTGGTGGGCTCAAAACCGGAGCCCACCCTACAAACGTGAAAATTTATCCAAAGGGCGGGATATGCTTTCATCCCGCCGATTATCCGCAGAACAGTTCTTTTTTGATGGGATCTTCCCTTGTCAGACTTTATTGACCATGTTAAGATTAACCATCGTAATGGTAAAAACCCAATCACCTTGCAGATAAAAGGAGCTTATATATGTCTCACATGTTTATCCCTGGACCCGTAGATGTTGACCCTGAGGTACTCGAAGCCCAGACCAACCCGATGATTCCGCACCGTTCGGCGGAATTTGACGCGTTTTTCCGCGGCACTGAAGCCAAACTCAAGCAGGTCTTCATGACTGAAACGCGGGTATTCCAGCCGCCATGTTCTGGCACAGGCATGCAGGAAGCCGGGGTGCGCAACCTGGTTCAAAAAGATGTTCTGTCTTGTGTGAACGGCGCCTTCAGCGAGCGCTGGTACCAGGTGGCGGCGACCAATGGCAAGCAAGCTGACCGGCTGGATGTCCCCTGGGGCGAGGCGATCACCCCTGATCAGCTGGCAGAAGCCCTCAA
>DKFH01000198.1:0-12069 GCA_002452315.1 Anaerolineaceae bacterium UBA6801
CCTGGGATGAGATCCTGGCTTATCTCAAGGTCAACCCGGGCTTTTTCACCTACCGCTTTGGCGTTGAAGAAGGCCTGGCGGCAGAGCAAGCCCTGCGGGAATTACGCCAATTGGCCGTGTGGGTCCAGGAGCAGGATTATGCCCTCACCCTGAAACCCATTCACCGCTACCGCAATGGTAATACGGGCGCACAGGTGACCGAAAAAGGCGGCAGTTTTCCAGCCAGCATGCAGCCCCGCGGGGTTAAATTCCTCCACTGGTAAAATATATCGAACCCATCGTGTCTTGACTTTGCTAATCAGGGGTCATACCGGAGCGTCTTGTGCAGCCTAATGATGGTATCGGCCGCATGTCATTATCCTCCCCCAAGATGGCGGCAGGGTCATCTGCAGTTTACCGTTAACAACCTCAAACGTTGCCCCAGGTTCGAGCAAATCTTTTCAATCAGCGCCTGGTTCAGACCAGTCGAGTTCAATTCTGGCGGGATTGGCAGCGCTGTTGAGCGCCACAAGTACCAATTCCTTGTCTGTTTGGCGCTTAAAACTCAGTTGCTGGTGATTGACATGCAGCAGCGTAAAGTCCCCGTGACGCAAGGCCGACGACTGCTGGCGGATTTTCCCCAGCTGGCGGAGAAATGGAGCCAGATCTGGATGGGGGACTTGGTCCTTTAAGATGCCGAGATCCAGATTCAGCCGTTTACCCCCTGCAGGCCAAATTCACTGCCGTAATAAACCGCAGGAATGCCCGGCATGCTGTACAGCAGTAAATAGAGCGGGTAAAGATGCTGGCGTGATGCAATTTTGCCGCAACCGGTTGACCACATCGGCCTCATAACCACCCTTAAAGCCAGATTGATTCACCCGGCGGATGCCGTCGATATCCTCTAGGCGCTCTTCAGCAATAACGATCCTGCTTAAAAAATCTACGCACATCACACCTTCATGATTGGCTTTATTTAGGATGTAAGCGTATGAAAAGAATCCGGACGCCGCTCACACCACCTGGGTGGTGATCTCGAATTCAGGTGGGTGTTCCAGGTGCTTCTTCACCGTACACAGCTGTGCCGAGCGGATCAGCGATGCGTGATACTTTTCAGGGAATTCTGGCGGCACCTGGATATCAAGGTCGATTCTGCCAATCATGCCCGTTTGGTAATCACGGTGCACCCGCTGCTTAATGTGAATACCCTCCGTGGGTAAGCCTCGCTGCTGACAGAAGCCCAGGACATAAATGCCTGCACAGGTGCCGATGGAAGCCAAAAACAACGCGAAGGGTGTCGGCGCCTCGCCCTCCCCGCCCCCAGCAGGTGGTTGGTCAGTCATCACATCATACGGACCAAAGTGGGCATCCACCCGTGCGCCACCTGGAAAGTCAATCAATAATTCCATTTTTTTACTCTTTTCTCCAAGCATAAACAACACAGTTTGGATGTCATTAAGCTAAAAAGGTTACATATGGGCGGATGTTGCTTGATGAGTTTTCTTTATTTTTATTCACATCTTGATTTTATTTAATCTTTAATTCGTAGTAATCGTAGGGGCTGTGGATATGTGGATAAGGGCATGTTTAGCGGCTGGTACGGGGAGACAGCTTTCCCTGTCCGCCGTAAAACAGCCTGGAAATCCATTGGGAGCGGTTTGTGATGATAAAAAATCCGTTAAATTCTTTCCACACCAGCATGTGGAAACCTAGCGCACAGGTCGAAAAAAACACAGTAGTGGTGTTTTTCGTCTGAAAAAGGCAAATTTTCTCCCTATTTTATCCAGAGTCACCCCCCGTTATTTTTCGAATATTTGGGCGAGTTATCCACATTTCGTATAAGTTATCCACAGTTTTTGGGCAGTTATCCACAGTTTTGGGTGAAAATGAACGCTTGCTTTTCTAAATATTCGTTTGGAGACACAAGATATTAAAATCAATCCTTAAAAACCATAGGCATCTGACCAGGCTTCGATCAAAACCTCGATCCGGTCCAGGTAGGCGTCCAATGCCCTGGTCTTACCTTCCCTGACATCTTGTGTGATGTTGAGCGTACTCACAAGGTCCTGCCAGGTTTCATAGCCGGGGGATTGCTCGGGCAGGGCCAGCTGGATATCCAGCCAGGTGCGCAAAAGCGGCCAGACGGGGTTGTTATGGCCTTCATTTTGCGCTAAGGCACGGATGCCATGCACATAATAATTCTGCCGGCAGGGGGCCAGGTGGGGCGGTGGCGAGATGGTGTCGGCCAGGTGGACCAGGTCCTTCTCAAAGGCGTCGATCCAGTCCCTGTATTTGTGGTCAAGCTCGCCTAAGCATCCCAGCAGACCACAAAAGCCATCCCAGGCATCCGGTGTGCCCAGCTCTTCCATGCGCTGGTTGAGGGTGGTCATAAAGCGGCGGGTGGTCAGCGGCGGCCCGATCAGGCCGGCGATGGCATCTGCACTTAAGGCCAGGGACCTTAAAAACTGGTCCAGCCACACCAGGTGATTTTCTTCCGGCAAAGTGTACAGGCCGCGCCAGAGATCACGGGCGGAAGCCAGCATGACGTTAACCCGGGCCAAAACGTTATCGGCCCGGTGAAATCCAGCCGTTACACAGGATTGTAAAAACTCCAGCCAGTGGTCGCTGTCATACAGGAGGATGTGATTGTAGGTCAGGGGGTAGCCGATCTGAGCGTTTTGGCGGAATTGGCGGGGTTCTTCAAAATCTGCCAGGGTTTTGTGCAGGATATCCACTGAGACCTCGGGCGTCAGGCTGGCGGTTTCACGCTCTGTAGGGGCGTAATATTTATGCACCAGCACCAGGTCGATATCGGTGGTGCCGCCCAATAAGGGAGTCTCACTCAGCAGCGATCCCATCAAGTAAGCGGCGTGGATATCTGGCTCGCTGCGTCGGTGTTGTTTTACCGTGTCAGTGGCGAACTGATGGAGCAGGTCTTTTGTGATGCGCATCTAACCTCCCTGGGTTAAATATCGATGGGCAGGCTTTCCTGGAAGGGCGCCAGCTTGAGTGCCTGCCGGATGCGCTGGTTGACGTTTTCTAAATCCTCTGGATGGCGAACATAATCCAAGTGGTTGGTGTTGATGGTCAGGCAGCGCTGGGCGGGATAGTTGGCAAAGTGGGTTTCATAGGTTTGGTTGAGGATAGCGATGTAATCCACTTCCATCTGGCGCTCATAGGGGCGGTCGCGTTGGGCAATGCGTTGCATGAGTACATCGGTGTCCGCCTGGAGGTAGACGACCAGGTCTGGTTTGGTGATTTTTTCAGCCAGGGCTTCGTGCACCTTGAAATACATATCCAGCTCATCCCCGTGCAGGTTCACCTCTGCAAACAGGCGGTCTTTATCAAAAGTGTAATCGGATAGCAGCCAGGGATTACTGGCCAGGGCATCACGGACGCCCTGGCGCTGCTGGTGATAGCGGCTGAGGAGAAAGAATATCTGCGTTTGAAAGGCATAGCGGGCCCGGTCACCATAAAAGTCGCTCAAGAAGGGGTTTTCCTCAAAGATTTCGAGGAGCAGATTGGCTTGAAAGGTGGATTGCAGCAGGCGTGCCAGGGTGGTTTTTCCAACGCCGATCACGCCCTCAATAGCGATGTACATAATGCTGACTCCAGGTGTGCTTGTTGAACGGTTAAACTATACCATAGGACGGCACTCTGATGCATAAAAAAATATTTTAGAGCTTTAACCATAAGGTAAGCCTGGAAAGCTTTCACTACTAGGGAGATCTCAAGAGCAAACTTGTGCGCAAAATTAACGAGCTTTGCATTGGAAATACCCCTTCCCCTCTCCGAGGGGAAGGGTCGGGGCTGGGGTTGGTTGACTCACGAACGACGATTTTAAGACATTGCTTCCGCTTTGCTATTGATTTGCTTTCTGCTCAAGTTTTGTGCGCCATTCGAGCGTCTATCCGTTATAATTATTGCATTCAATTTACGGGTAGCTTTGTTTCAGAATGGATAATCATGACGACAACGGGTTCTGCGGGATCAAAAAACAATCGCATCAAATTTATCATTGCAGGCGGGCTGTTCCTGATCGCGGTCCTTTTTATGGTGATCAGCGCCACCAGGGCCACAGCCGAATTCTTTATGACCGTGGGGGAGTTGCAGCAAGCGGATGGTGACTTGCGCGGCCAGAACTTGCGTGTGTCAGGCGCGGTGATTGGCGACAGTATCGCCTATGACCCGGCTGCAAACGAGCTTCAGTTTACCATTGCGCATATCCCCGGGGACATGAGTGATATACAGGATTCTGGCGGGATCGGCGAGGTTTTGCATCGGGCAGTCAACGACCCGCAAAATCCCCGCCTGGACATCCTTTATCAGGGCTCTGCGCCGGATATGCTCCAGGACGAGGCACAGGCGATTCTAACCGGCACGCTCAACGACGAAGGCGTTTTTATTGCCGAAGAGCTTCTGCTGAAATGTCCCAGCAAGTATGAAGAAGCGCTCCCCGATCAAGTGGAGAAATAAACCGCCATGCTCTCAATTGTGGGATTTTTTACACTGGCTCTGGCTTTCTTATTGGCCGCGTATGGGCTGCTGGCGGTGATCTTTGGTTTAGTTCAAAAAACACCCGCCTGGATTGAATCGGCCCGGCTGGCCCTGCTGATGATCTTCCCCCTGGTGACGGTGAGCGTGGCGGCCTTGCTCATCCTGCTGGCCGGTCAACGCTTTGAGCTGGCCTATGTGTACAGTGTGACCAGCCTGGAGATGCCGCTTTACCTGCGCCTGACGGCCTTGTGGGGCGGGCAAAGCGGCTCGCTGCTGTTTTGGTCCTGGCTGATGGCCGGCTTTTCCCTCTTCTTTGCCCTCCATAAATGGAGCCGGGATGCAGATCTGTTGCCCTGGGCCCTGCTGGTGGTATTTTTCACGCTGGGCTTCTTCCTGATGATCAACGTGTTTTTTGAGATACCCTTTGAGCGCTTCTGGCATTTTCCTGATGGGAGCCGCGTCGTGTCTTTGCTGCAACCGCGCGGGGCATGGCTGCTCACCCCGCAGGATGGACAGGGGCTGAACCCGCTGCTGCGCCATCCGGGGATGATCTGGCACCCGCCGGCGCTGTACCTGGGGTTCACTGGCTTCATCATCCCCTTTGCCCTGGCCATCAGTACCCTGGCGGCCGGCCGGAATGACCGGCGTTGGCTGGAAATTGCCCGGCCCTGGATCTTGATCGGCTGGGTGTTTCTCTCCCTGGGCCTTGTGCTGGGGATGCGCTGGGCTTACGACATCCTGGGTTGGGGCGGATACTGGGGGTGGGATCCCGTTGAGATTGCAGCACTGCTGCCCTGGCTGAGCGGGACCGCACTGCTGCACACCAACCTCCTGCAGGCGCGGCGGGACGGCTTTAAGCGCTGGAATGTGGTATTGGTGCTCCTGACCTTTGTGCTGGTGATTTTTGGCACCTTTATCACCCGCTCGGGCGTAATCTCCTCTGTGCATGCCTTTGCCGGCAGCGAAATTGGCTCCCCGATGTTCATCTTTACAGCGCTGCTTTCTTTAGGATCGCTGGGCTTGCTGGTCTACCGCTGGCAGGATTTACAGGCCGGATATGAGCCCGCGTTTGGCTTTAACAAAGAAACCCTCATGCTGTTCACCAACCTGATCTTATTGAGCATCCTGGTGATCTGTTTTTTGGGTGTGATCTACCCGATTATTTCAGAGTTGATCACCGACACACAGATCACGGTTGGGCCGGCCTGGTATAAACGCACTGCGGGACCCCTCTTCATATTGCTGGTGTTGCTGGTGGGCGTTTGCCCGCTGGCGGTGTGGAGTGGCACGAACCTGGCCCGTCTGTCGAAACGTTTGCGAATCGTCCTGCCGATCTCCCTGCTCGTCCCGCTGTTCGTCTGGCTGGCGGGAGGTGTGCGTCATGGTGTGGTGCTGGTGTCCCTGTGGCTGGTGGGGTTCAGTATTCTGGTGATGGCAGCGGATTACATTCAGCAGGTGCTTGTTGCACTACACAAAAATCAGGGCAATTTTTGGCTTGCCCTAGGAGCACCTGTGCGGCGAAACCGCCGCCGTTACGGCGGGGTATTGGTGCACCTGGGGATCATCCTGATGAGCATCGGCATTATTGGGATTGAAGGTTTGCAGCAGGAGACGCAGGTAACCCTGTCCGTCGGTGAATCCGTTGAACTGAGCGGCGTGACCTTCCGGTTTGAGGCGCTGGAGCACCATGAAGAAGAGGCGCGCTGGATCACTGAGGCGGTGTTGTCTATGAGTCGTGCAGGAGAACCGGTTGGCGCGCTTTACCCGCAGCGGGAGATTTACCCCAATATGGGCTTGGCGGTCACCCAGCCTGGTTTACAGGGCAACCTGGCGGTGGATCTGTACGCGGTCCTGATCGATTGGCGTCCGATATCGCAGGATGAAGCCACCTTTCGCATCTTTTACAACCCGCTGGTGTCCTGGTTGTGGGTTGGCTCAGCCATGCTGACCCTCGGGGTGGTGGTGGCTCTTATGCCAGAGTCCGCCCGGCGAAAACTGGAGCGGGCTGCAAAATCGGAGGTGATCAGTGGGTGAAATTTTTAAGTAGTCATCAGCCTGCTAGGGGGTAATCACTTCCGGTGGGGCGCCAATAAGGTGATCAACACCCTTTTTAGGGGTTTTCCAATAACTGTGCGCTTCGGCAGCAGATCGTGTGACGAACGTCTCATGATATTTCGGCTGGTCGGTGGTATCATTTGTCTGACAATTAATTTCTGGAGGTACACATGACTGCTAACCCACCGATCACCTGGATTGATAACCCGCGTGCCCGTACGATTGAAAAAAGCCAGGCTGTGGATGACTTGATCCCGGCTGGCATTGCCCGGAAGACGCGCGCTTTTCACAGCCGCATTCCTGGCTACCAGGTCAGCCCGCTCAAGAGCCTGCCCCGCCTGGCAGCGATGCTGGGTTTGGGCGGTATCTGGGTCAAGGATGAATCTTTTCGCCTCAGCCTGAGCTCATTCAAAGTTTTGGGCGGCTCGTATGCCATCTACAGCTTTGTGAAATCGAAGCTGGGGGTTGAAGAGCTGGATATCTTCTCAACCCAGGGAAGCAACATGGTACGGGAAAAGTTGGGCGATTTAACCTTCGCCGCTGCCACGGATGGTAACCATGGGCGCGGTGTGGCCTGGTCAGCTTCGCGTTTGGGGTTTAAATCCATTATCTATGTCCATGATAAGACCTCTCAGGCCCGTATCCAGGCCATTGAGAGCAACGGCGCTAAAGTTGTGGTGATTCAGGGCACTTATGATGATGCCGTTCGCCAGGTGAATGAAGACGCCCAAAAGAACGGGTGGCAGGTCATTTCGGACACCTCCTGGCCAGGCTATGAGGACATCCCGCGCTGGGTGATGCAAGGCTACACCACTATGTTTGCTGAAGCCCAGGAGCAGTTGTCTGCCCAGGGGATCATTCGACCGAGCCATGTGTTGGTTCAGGCCGGGGTCGGCTCACTGGCGGCAGCGACGATTGGCTACTATGCCCAGCTGTTCGGTCCTGAAAGGCCGCGCTCGATTGTGGTTGAGCCAGACAAAGCGGCCTGCCTGTTCCGCTCGGCTGAGATTGGGGACGGCCAGCCCTACAGCTTCGAAGGCGACCTGGATACGATCATGGCGGGCTTGGCCTGCGGCGACCCAAATCCCCAGGCCTGGCAGGTGCTGTGGGATACAGCTGATGCATTCGTCAAATGCCCGGATTACGTGGCCGCCAAGGGTATGCGGGTGTATGGCGTGCCGCTGGCTGGTGATCCCTTTGTGGTCTCCGGTGAGTCAGGCGCATCGACATTAGGTGCCCTCATGTTCATCATGCAGCGGCCGGAATGTGCACCTTTGCGAGACTCTCTGGGGTTGGGACGCGAGTCTGAGGTTTTGCTGATCAACTCGGAGGGCAATACCGACCCGACCTATTTCCGCCGGGTGGTTTGGTCTGGCAGGCACCCAGTACCGGACGAGTACACCATTTTAGAAGAATAGGCGTTATGCGCTTGATGTGTCTGTGAGCCTTTTGTTCCAAACAGGATCACTGGATACAAATAATTCATAATTCGACACAAACCTCCTCTCCACGGGGAGGTTTGTGTATGGTATCCTTATGAAGATTGACCAGTAAACCATTTAAACCATGAATAAAGCACACCCTTTCACTAAGTTGTATTATTTTCTTGTGCTGATCGTTTTGTTAACTTTGGTTAGGCCTGCCACAAGCGCCAGGGGGCAAGCATCGACGCCTTCTGATGATGAGGTCAACCAGATTGCCAGTCAGTTGTACTGCCCGATTTGTGATAACCAGCCGCTTGATGTGTGTCCGCTTGAGGCCTGCCGGGCTTGGCGTGAGCTGATCCGTGAGCAACTGGCCGAAGGATGGACAGAAGGTGAAATTAAAGCGTATTTTGTCGCCCAGTATGGAGAACGGGTCTTGGGCGAGCCGCCGCCCAGCGGGCTTAACTGGGTCCTGTACCTGGTGCCGCCCCTGGTTATTTTGGGCGGCTTGGTTTTACTGCTCTCAAAGATGAAGCGCCCACCCCGGCCAGCCACAGGCCTGGAACCAGATGCTGAGGGGCGCTATTTACAACGGGTGGAGCGTGACCTGGAAAATTTGGAGTGAGCCTCATGCCTGAAAACCTGCCACCACCAACCTTAAACCAGAAAAAAAGGATCAGCGTTTGGGCTGTGCTCGCTTTTGCGGGCTTGCTGGCCGTCCTGGTTTTGATGGGGGTTCGCCTGGTTGGGAATGACTCAACCCCCGTGCGGCTGGGAGAGCAACCAAAGGCATTCACACTGACGACCTTTGAGGGCGAGGTGTTCCACAGCGCTGATTTACGGGGCAAAGTCGTATTGGTCAATTTTTGGGCTTCGTGGTGTACCACCTGCGATGTTGAGACAGCCCTGCTGGAACAGGCCTGGCAGACCTACCAGGTGCGTGATGATGATGCGGTCATCTTCCTGGGTGTGGCCTATATGGACACTGAAAATGCCTCGCGGGCTTACCTGCGGAACCATGGTGTCACCTATCCGAACGGGCCTGACCTGCGCGGGGAGATTTCGAGGGTCTTCCAGGTCAATTCTGTCCCAGAGACCTTCATTCTCGATGCAGATGGCACCTTGCGCGATTTCAAAATTGGGCCATACCTATCACTGGAGCAGGTATTAACCGCGGTCGATGGCGTTTTAAGCCAATCCGGGGAGTAATTTTTCTCAGGTTAGCGGTTAAGCTTGCCACAAGGAAAGCATCCATGACAGAAAGTGAACGACACACCTTTATCCGCGCGGAGAACCTGACCTATGTGGTTGAAGGTCAGGCGATCTTATCGGCGATCAGCTTTGCGATCCAATCCGGGGAGCGGGTGGCGATATTCGGCCCTTCTGGTGCGGGGAAGAGCACCTTGATCCGTTTGATAAACCGGCTGGATGAGCCCACATCCGGGACGGTCTGGGTGGAGGGTGAAGATTACCGCCAAATGCCGCCCCGTGTGTTGCGGCAGCGTTTGGGGATGGTCATGCAGCACCCCAATTTGTTCCCCGGCACGGTGGCCGACAACCTGCGTTATGGGCCTTCTGCGCGGGGCGAGGCGCTTTCTGATCAGGCTATTCGGGCGTTATTGGAGGGGGTTGACCTGGCGGGGTTTGAGGATCGTCAGGTGGGGAAGCTCTCAGGTGGCGAGGCGCAGCGGGTCAACCTGGCGCGCACCCTGGCCAACAAGCCCGAAGCCCTGTTGCTGGATGAACCCACCTCGGCCCTTGACCAGGCAGCCAAAGCCGAAGTTGAAGAGACCATTTTATCGGTGATCAACCACCAAAAGGTGACCTGTATCCTGGTCACCCATGACGAGGCGCAGGTGCGGCGGTTGGCTGAGCGGGTTTTGCGGTTTGAAGAGGGGCAGATCGTTGCCGATGGGACTGTTTTGGAGGTGCTGGGTGCTTAGTCGCTGGATAGAACATCAGGTGTGGCTGGGAGCGGCCCAGGCGGGGGTCACCATGGTCGCGGCCCTGGTAGTGGTGTGGCTGACGGGAAGGCTGAAACTGGGCATGAAAAAGGAGATTTTGATCTCCTTGGGCCGCGGGGTGGTGCAGATCGTCCTGGTGGGATTTCTGCTCACAGTGATTTTTAGCGCAGACATGTGGATTGCCGTCCCGGTGATCTTGGTGATGATCGCCGCCGGTAGCGTGATGACCATTCAACGCGTGCGGGATATTCCCAACGCGCTCAAAATATCCGCCTTGGGCATCACAGCTGGGGCCGGTCTGGTGATCACGTTGATGACCTTTCTGGGGGTGATTAAGCAGGACCTGACCTCCATCATCCCCATCGGCAGCATGATGGTTTATGGGGCGATGAACACCAACGCGCTGATGATGGAACGCTTTCGCTCGGAGCTGACGGCCCACGCAGGTCAAATTGAAGCCGGGCTGGCCTTGGGCGCTTCCCCGGAGCAGGTCGTCAGCCCCTATACGCGGCGTGCGGTCACAGCAGCGCTGACGCCCAACATCAACGGCCTGCGATCCCTGGGTATTGTATGGATCCCGGGCGCCATGGCGGGGATGGTGTTAACCGGAGAAAATCCTGCTTACGCCGGGTTTTACCAGTTTGTGGTCTCCGGGTCGATCTTTGTGACGGCGGTGATCACGGTGTTGGTCTCGATCATCCTGCTGCGTAAACAGGTGTTCTCGCCAGCAGAGCAGCTTTTGCTGCGTGCTGAAGATGGCCAATGAGCACAAAAAAAGACTGTCCTTCAGGAGGGTGGGGTTATAGCGGCCACAGCCAGGGCACCATCACCACCGCGATGACGAAGATCAAAATGGTCAGAAGGGCGCCGACTTTGAAGAAATCGAAGAAGCGATAGTTGCCCGGGCCATAAACCATCAGGCAGGCGGGCTCCAACGGGGTGATGAAGGAGTTACTGGCACCAATGGCGATCATCACGGCAAAGGTACGGGGGTTGAGGCCCAAATGCAGGGCTGCTTGCATGGCGATGGGGGTGATGATGACGGCGGCGGCCTGGTTGGACATGGGCTGGGTCAGCGCCAGGGACAGCAAAAAGAATGTCGACAGGAGCAGGATGGGGTTAGAATGCCCGATCAGCGCGACGATCTCATCCGCCAGCAGCGAGGCTAATCCGGTCACTTCCATCGCCCGACCCAACGACAGCATGCAGGCGATCAGTAGCCAGGCGCTCCAGTTCACCCGGCGATAGGCCTCTTCAGGCGTGATGCAGCGGGTGATAAAGGCAATTAAGGATCCCAGCATGACCCCCACAGGCAATGTGATGACATTTACCGAGACCAGCAGGATCACCCCGCCAAATATGGCCAGCGCCAAGGGCGCTTTTGTGGTTTCGGGCATGACATCTAAAGCCTCAGTGACCACCCGGAAATTGTTATTTTTCCCCAAACTTTGGATCGTTTCCGGGTTGCCCTGCAGCAGCAGCTGATCGCCCACCTGCAAGCGTGTTTGGCTGATGCGGCGGCGGATGGTCTCCCCCTTGCGATTGATCCCCAGCACTTGCAGCCCATATCTTTCCCGAAAGTTCAAACCGCGTAACGTCCGACCGATCAATGGTGACCCGGGCAGGAGGATCACCTCGGCCAGGGATAAGGTATTGGTTATCTCCGAGTTCGAATCAAATTCGCCGGCAAATTCAATGGTGTTCTCTTCTCGCAATGTGACCAGGTTGGTCTTGTTGCCTTCAATCAGCACCCGGTCGCCCGGTTGCAGAACCGTGTTGGCGCTCACTTCAACAGGAAGTCCAGTTTCTTTTATGATCCGCAGGACGTAAAGATCATAGTCCTTCCCCAAGCCGATTTCGTTGAGCGTTTTACCCGCCCAGGGTGATTCCGGGGTCACTTTAAATTCTGAACAATAGGCGAGGATATCTTTTTGAGGGTCCGGGCTCTCAACTTCGCGGACCGGGATGAGGTGCTGCCCGATGAAGTACATGTACAGCAACCCCACAATCAAAATGGGCACACCCACTGCGGTCAGCTCGAACATGCCCAGCGGGGGCAAACCATATTGCGTTAATAGCCCGCTGACGACCACGTTGGTCGATGTGCCCACCAGCGTGACTGAGCTGGCCAGGATAGTCGCAAAGGCCAT
>DKFH01000198.1:12119-13216 GCA_002452315.1 Anaerolineaceae bacterium UBA6801
ATAAACGCGCTGAGCAGACCGGCAGAACCTGTGATGATCCAAAACAAATGCTTTTTGCTGTCGCCAACCGATTGAAAGATCTTCCGGGAGAGGATTTGTACGATGCCTGTCCGCACGAGCGCTGCAGTCAATATTAAAATCCCCAAGATCATCATCGAGGTGTCACTGCCAAAACCTTCAAAAGCAATGTTGGCCGGTAAAACACCGGTCAGGATCAGCGCCATCATCAGGCCCAGGGCGATTACATCGGCGGGTAAGGTCTCAATTGAGAATAGGACCAGCGCTGCCAGGATGATGATGATCAAAATAACCATAGAGAGGGTCATAACAATGCCTATCACTAATGGTCAGAAAATCATTGTAACATTATAAACCGAATTTACTCTGCTTTATTAGAGGGGTATTAGGGTAATCGCAAAGTCAAACATTCTTATTATCTCAACGATCTTTACATTGTAAACACCCCATCCCCGACCCTTCCCCTCCCGAGGGGAAGGGTCGGGGATGGGGTCTGTTAATTCAATAACAACGAGATTGCAGACATTTCTCCCACTTTGCGATTGCCTTAGAGGGGTATTAGGGAACTTCAACAGGCCTGAATGCGTCTTAAAATCAGGCTCTGGGCGTTTCTAACGCTTTTTTAAGGCCCATGCAGTATAATCGAGGACTATGATGAACAAGACCGATCAACCCAATGCTACCAACCCGCTCCTTTACCGGATGCTTTTAGCCTTACCAGTAACTGCGGTGGTTTTTGGCCTGGTGATCGTGGCTGCCCTGGTGGGGTACGAAGTGGCTTATGCCGATCGGGTGTACCCGGGTGTGCATGTGCACAATATTGACTTATCCGGCCTGACCCTGGCTGAAACCAACCAAAAACTGGCTGAAGCGCTGCAATACTCCCAGGAAGGCACGATTCTATTCACCTACCAGGACGAGGCTTGGGCTTTCACGCCTGTGGACCTCGGTTACCGGATTGACCCCTCAACCAGCGCTGAGCAAGCTTATGCTGTCGGGCGTGCGAAATGGTTCGGATCAAATTGGATCGAGAAAACCCGTTCCTGGTTTACAGGCGTGCAGATTTCGCCTGTGGCCTT
>DKFH01000026.1:0-5530 GCA_002452315.1 Anaerolineaceae bacterium UBA6801
TATTGCTTGCATATGTTTTTCTTCCGGAACATTTCCATTTACTTATCCAACCAACCGGGCAATCTAACTTCAGCCAAATTATGCATTCGCTGAAATTCAACTTTACTCGCGTTTTCAAACAAAATACCAATTATGCTGGTTCTCTTTCACTTTGGCAGAAACGATTTTGGGATCATGTCATCCGCGATGAAAAGGATTTAGAAAACCATCTCCATTATATTCATTACAATCCAGTGAAACATGGATTTGAGGCTGAATTAAGCGCATGGCAATATAGTAGTTATTCGACTTGGGAAGACCGTGGTTTTTACGATCATCATCAAGAATGGATTGAACCTGATAATTTGTCTTGGGGTGAATAATCAATTCCCAATGGCCAAAGAATCATTGTTACTTATTTCTGGAATACTGCATTGTAGGTCACTGCTTTGTAGTCACGCTTCCAGCGTGACAAAAAGAGTGTCACGTGGGTTCCTGCGTCACCACACGTGACCTACGGGGTTGCTTATTTCTGGAATACCTGCCTTGTAGGTCACTGCTTTGTAGGTCACGCTTCCAGCGTGACAAAAAGAGTGTCACGTGGGTTCCTGCGTCACCACACGTGACCTACGGGGTTGCCAACCACCAGCTACTGGCTAATGTAGTAGCCTGTAGGTCACGCTTGCAGCGTGACAAAATTCTGTCACGTGGGTGACTGCGTCACCACACGTGACCTACGAGCTACCAGCTTGTTTTCTTTCAGCTTTCAGCTTTGTGCTTTCATCTTATTCCCCCAATCACCCCTTTTTACGATTATCTCAGGCGGACTTCAAGAAAATTAAGGAATCATGTTATAATCATCAATAGTTAAAAATGAATGACAAACAATCTCGCGCTTAAGGCTTATTTTTTGCTCAAACCAACCGTCCTGGCTGGGGTTTATGAGCGTCGTCAATTCTTGACGAAAAAGCGGATGTGTGCTATATTTTGGGTCTAAGCGAATGCCGAAATTCGCTTGTTATGGTATCATTAGTGGTAGATGGTGTTAAGAGAAAGCCAATTACTTTATAAGTATCGGTTTAAGGCAGGTACTTGAAGGAGGTGGTGAAACCCAATCAAGATCATAAATTTACGAAAGCTCAAAAAATGTCAAGTTAATCCACTAGATTCCTGACAAATACTGATTTGTTAAGAAGGAGAATAAAATGCAAAAGAAACTGTTAGCTATATTAGGCGTCGTAATTGCGCTGGCGATGGTTTTGGCCGCTTGCGAACCTGCTGCAGCGCCCGAGCCGGAAACAATCGTCGAGACAGTTGTCGAGACCGTTATCGAAACGGTTGAGGTCGAGGTGCCGGTTGAGGTTGAGGTGCCTGTTGTGGTTGAGCCTGAACCCGAAGTTATTGATCGCAAGGGTGGATGGTTCGATACGATCATCGTCCTCGAAGAGCCCAACGCCGATGCCGCTATCACCCGCCTTGAGGTAGAGGAGATTGACATCTATGCCTATACCATCAGCAATCCTGAGATAGCCGAAAAAGTTGAGGCTTCTCCCAATATCGATTACTATCGCTCCTCTGGCTCCTACAACGAGTTGACCTTCAACACCACCGGCCCATATTGGGATGATGGTCGTCTGAACCCCTTTGGCGTGCCAAAAATCCGCGAGGCCATGAACTACCTGATCGACCGTGATTATATTGCTCAAGAAATCATGGGCGGTTTGGCAACCCCCCGTTGGACCACCTTCAACAGTGCGTCGAATGATGCAGCGCTGATGGCACCTGAGATTCGCGCCCTTGAACTGAAGTATGCCTACAACAAAGAACTGGCCGAAGAACTCATCGGTGAGGAAATGGTAGCCCTTGGCGCCGAATTGGTTGATGGCATCTGGACCTATGGGGGTGAACCGGTTGAGATCAGCGTCTTGATCCGCATCGAAGACGAGCGCCGCGAAATTGGCGACTATGTTTCCAACCAGCTGGAAGATATTGGCTTCCAGGTCTTCCGTGATTACAAATCTTCCGCAGATGCTTCACCGATTTGGGTCTCAAGCGATCCGAATCTTGGCTTGTTCAGTATTTACACTGGTGGCTGGATCACCACTGTGATCCCACGAGATCTGCGCGATAACTTTGCCTTCTTCTACACTGACCAACAATACCCCGTCCCATTATGGCAGGCGTATGAGAACTCTGAAGAATTTTACGACTTAGCTCTCCGACTTGATAATGCTGATTTTGGCTCAGCGGAAGAAAAGCGTGAAATGATGGCGCGTGCCTTGGAATTGTCCTTGCAAGAAGGACAACGCTTGTGGCTGGTTGACCGAAATGCAATCACGCCCAAGTTAACCAATATTTCCGCTGCTGCTGACCTATACGGTAGTGTGCAGGGTGGTTATCTGTGGTCACTCACCATCCAACGCGAAGGCGAAATTGGTGGCTCACTGACCATCGCCATGCCCAGCATTTTAACCCAACCCTGGAACGTAATCGCTGGATCCAACTGGATCTATGACAATATGTTAATCCGCGGTGTTGGTGAATCAGCGACCTACCCCGACCCCTTCACCGGTCTGTACTTACCCAACCGTGTTGAGCGTGCCGAGGTTGTGATTAAAGAAGGCTTGTCAGTCTTCCAGAACATGGATTGGGCTGAGCTGAGCTTTGAACCCGAGATCGTCGTCCCCGAGGATGCCTGGGCTGACTGGGATCCTGTCGAAATGCGCTTCATCACCGTTGGCGAAAAGCACGCTGCCGCGGTGGAAGCTGCTGAAGCAGCCGCTGCTGAAGCTGAAGAGGGCGAGGAAGTTGAAATTCCTGGTCCCGTCACCGCACTGCGCAAGAGCGTGGCTTACTACCAGGAAGACCTGTACGATGTGGTTTACTGGCATGATGGCAGTCCCATTTCGATGGGTGACTTCCTGATGAGTATAATTTTGACCTTTGATCGTGGTAAAGAAGACAGTATCATCTATGATACCTCTGCAACCCCGGCGTTGAATTCGTTCCTGTCGGCCTTCAAAGGCGTCAAAATTATCTCCACCGATCCATTGATCATTGAGACCTACTCCGACGTCTACTACTCCGATGCTGAGCTAAATGTTAGCACCTGGTGGCCGGGTTACAACCAAGGGCAAGCCCCCTGGCATTCCCTGTACCTTGGCATCCTGACTGAGGTAGGAAACGTGGCAGCCTTCTCTGATACAAAAGCGGTCGAGAATGATGTTGACCAGCTTAACTACATTGCTGGTGAGACAGTTGCCCTGATGAAGGATCAACTGGATCAGTGGACCGAAGAGGGCGGTATGCCCTACGAACCGATCTTCAGCCAATTTGTGAGCGAAGAAGAAGTTGCCCTGCGGATCGAAAACATAACTGAATGGCATCGCCGCTATGGCCACTTCTGGCTTGGCACAGGCCCATATTACCTGCAACGCGCCTTCCCGGTTGAGGGTACCGTGATCTTAAATCACAACCCGATGTTCCCGGATCTGGCGACCCGCTGGGCTCGCTTTGCGAACGCACCGATCCCTGTGGTTGAGGTTGATGGTTCCGCACGCGTGACCATTGGTGACGAAGAGGTTTACGAAGTGTCTGTGACCTTCGAGGGTGAACCTTATGCCCTCGCAGATATTACCAGCGTCAACTTCTTGATTGTTGATGCGACCAACCAGATTGCCCATGTGGGTGAGGCGGTTGGTATTGAAGACGGTCTGTTTGAGATCGTCCTGACACCCGAGATCACTGGTGCTCTGACGGCAGGCTCCAACACCCTTGAGGTTGTGGTTGTTTCCAACCTGGTGGCAGTGCCTGTTTCCGATGGGCTCACCTTTGTGACCGTTGAGTAGTTTGAAAGTTTTGTAGTCTGTTATAACTGGGGGCGGGGCATACGCCACGCCCCCAGTATCCTTAATTTTTGTCTGTTTTAAGAAAGCGAGATGTGCGATGACAGATACCACTTTTACAACTGAGGAAATGGAAGTGCCGGTCGAATCCACACAGAAGCGACCGAACGCGTTCTTGCGCCTCCTGCGTTATTCTGTCGGCAAATTCTTTTCGTTGTTACTGGCTGTGACGATCGGGATGTACCTGACCATCCTGATTGCCAACATGGGCGGGTATGTTGACGAGATTATGAAGGGGGAGATCAGAGAGCGGATAAGTCTGCAAGTCAGTATGGACCCTGAATTACGGCGTTTACCAGCTGAAGAGCGGATTCAAATGATTGAAGACTTGATTCAGATTGAGGAACAGCGTATGGGGTTGGATCAACCCTTTCTTGGGCGGAGTTTTCGTTTTTTATATAATGCAATGACGTTGAATTTGGGCCGGGCGATGCATCTTACCAGTGATTCGGGCTCACGCTTTGTGCGCTCGATCATCCTTGAACGACTACCCCCGACCCTGTTGTTGATGACTACAGCGAGTTTTACGTTGTTTTTTATCAGCCTTTTTGTTGCCCTATACTTATCAAGGCATTATGGATCTTTGCTAGATAAAATTGTCATTGCCCTATCGCCGACTTCATCTGCACCAGCCTGGTTTTACGGTATCTTTCTGCTGCTAATCTTTGCTGCTGTTTTAGGCTGGTTGCCCTTTGGTGGCATGGTGGCCGCACCGCCGCCTGAGGACCCCATCGCTTACGCGCTCAGCCTGGGACGGCATTTAATTTTGCCCGTGGCGGCCTGGTTGATCAGCGGTTTTTTCGCCAGTGTGTTTAGTTGGCGGACTTTCTTTTTGATCTTTTCCATGGAAGATTATGTCGAGTTAGCCCGGGCTAAGGGTTTACCCGCCCGGGATATTGAACGTCGTTATATCCTACGCCCAACTTTGCCCAACATCATCACCAGCTTTGCGATAATGCTGATTGGCCTGTGGCAGGGCGCCATTATCCTCGAGACCGTATTCAACTGGCCAGGATTGGGGCGTATGCTTTATTCCGCGATCCAACAATTTGATACCGCCGTGATTGTTGGATCCAACGTGATTTATGCTTACTTATTAGCAATCACAGTCTTTTTACTGGACTTTATCTATGCCCTGGTTGATCCCCGGGTGCGTGTGGGCAGTGGAGGGCCGAAAGCATGAAAAAATTCTTTATCAATCTTAAGCAATATCCCTCTGCAATCTTCGGTTTGGCCGTGATCCTATTATTGGTAGCTCTATCGATCTATGTCGTCATCACCATTCCCTACAGTGAGGCGATTCGACAATGGCGGGGTGGTGAAGATGTGATTGGTGATGTTCCCAGGACCGCCAGCCCGATTTATGTAAATTGGTTTACCACGAAAAAGTTACCTGAAACGATGGTGATTGATAGTGCCAACCCTGAAGACGGCATTGAGAAGACTCGAACGGAAATTACGGAGAATATGTGGGATATCCAGATGGTGTTTGAGTTTGACTATCCTTATGATGACTTTCCCCAGGAGCTCCAGGTTGTTTTGACGGCCACTTATGAGGAGAAAACGCCTTTTGTGACCCTCACCTGGTACACGCCAGAAGGTGAACGCTTCAAAATTGCCGATGTCAGCTCACGGCGCTCTGAAAC
>DKFH01000026.1:5541-10287 GCA_002452315.1 Anaerolineaceae bacterium UBA6801
GCCCCGCATCGGGCTGCTGAGCATTCCCGGAAGCGACCCGCCCGAAGTGCAGCAAGGTACTTATGAATTGCACGTTGATACCATTGTTTTTGAAGAAGATGCGGATATAGAGGCAAAGTTCGTCAGTATGGGACAGGTGCATGGTTTGGCAGGTACTGATCATCGCCGGCGTGAACTGTCCTTGGCGTTATTATGGGGTACTCCGATTGCACTCTCATTTGGTTTACTGGCTGCTTTGGGCACGACCTTCACGACCATGTTCTTCGCCGCGGTGGGTGTGTGGTATGGCGGCGTGGTGGATGAAGTCATCCAGCGTATCACCGAGATCTACATGGTGCTTCCTTTCTTGCCGATCCTGATCATGGTGGGCGTGTTCTACAGCCGCAGTATCTGGACGATGCTAGTTGTGCTGATTCTGCTCAGCATCTTTGGTGCAGCCATTAAGAATTACCGCGCGATCTTCCTGCAAATCAAGGAAGCAGCCTATATTGAAGCAGCTCGTTCTTATGGTGCAGGCAATTGGCGCATCATCTCCCGTTATCTGATACCGCGCATTATCCCGGTCCTAATTCCCAGCTTGGTCAGTGCTATCCCATCTTACGTTTTCTTAGAAGCCTCACTCTCCTTGTTGGGTTTGGGTGACCCCGTCTTGCCCACCTGGGGAAAGGTTATCAATGATGCCCAAATGCAAGGCGCTTTGTATAATGGGTATTATTACTGGGTACTGCAGCCGGCAGCCTTGTTGATGATCACGGGTTTGGGCTTCGCGATGATCGGTTTTGCGCTTGACCGCATCTTTAACCCCAAATTGAGAGAGGTATAAGATCGATGTCTAACGATACTTTATTAAAAGTAAGGGATTTACGATTATTCTTTCGCACCACCAAAGGGATTGTGCGGGCGGTGGATGGGATTGATTTCGAATTAAAACGTAATCGCGCTGTAGTGATTGTGGGAGAATCGGGTTGCGGCAAGACTTCGATGGCCAAAGCGATCTTGCGCTTGCTGCCCAAGAATGTGGACACCTATACCGGCAAAATCCTCTTAAACGGGCTGGACACCATGACGCTCAAGGATGAGGAATATCGTTTGAAGATGCGCTGGGTTAAGATGTCAATGGTACCGCAAGCGGCGATGAACTCTCTCAACCCGGTGTTGAAAGTTGGCGACCAGGTGGCAGAGCCGGCCATGATCCATAACGATATGAGCAAAAATGTGGCTTTGCAGCAGGCGAAGACGATGTTCCAGCACGTGGGTGTACCCCTGGATTTCCTTGATCGCTATGCCTTTGAGTTGAGCGGCGGGATGCGCCAGCGGGTGGCGATTGCCATGTCGTTGGTGTCATTGCCCGAGCTGGTGGTTTTGGATGAGCCCACCTCAGCGCTGGATGTCCTTACGCAGGCCAACATTTTCAATGTGCTCAAGCGCATTAAACAGGATTTGGGGATGAGCTTTATCCTCATCACCCACGATATCGCCACCTCCAGCGAGCTGGCAGATGATGTGGCGGTGATGTATGCCGGGCAGATTGTTGAGACGGGTGATGCGCATCGCTTCTTTGCTGCCCCACTCCACCCCTACTCGATCAAATTGATGAACAGTGTGCCCAGGCTGCGAGCCCGGCAGGAACCGGACTTTATCACCGGACAGCCGCCCAGCTTGCTTAACCCACCCACCGGCTGCCGCTTTGCTGCTCGCTGCCCTTCAAGATACGAGCCCTGTGATGAAGAACCTCCGACCGTCAATATTGAGGGACGGACGGTTAAATGCTGGCTGCATGTGAAATAAGGAGAAACGATGACGATTGATGACACATTAACAACGGCACATGAGGCCCAAGATATTAGAGAAGAAACTGCACCTCCTGAAAGGGATGTGCTCTTATCCGTGCAGAATCTCAAGGTTTGGTTTGAGTTGCGGAGGTTTGGATTTGGCATCTCTGGCTATGTCCATGCGGTGGATGGCGTCAGCTTTGATCTGCATTCTGGTGAAACGATCGCCATCGTGGGTGAGTCGGGCTGCGGTAAGACCACACTGATGAAGAGCATTTTGGCGCTCTACCCGCCTACGGATGGCGAAATCTACTTTGAAGGCCGGCGGCTGAGCGAGCTCAAATCGTCAGAAATGCGGGAATATCGTTCAAATGTCGGCTATGTTCAGCAGGACCCCTATGGGGCCTTGCCCCCGTTCATGAACGTGCAGACCATCCTTGAAGAGCCGATGATCATTAACGGGATCAAGGATAAAGAAGAACGGCGAGCCCGAATTTACCGGTCGATGGAAGAGGTCAAGATGAGCCCGCCGGAAGACTTTCTGGAGAAATTCCCACACATGCTCAGCGGGGGGCAGCAGCAGCGTGTTGTGCTGGCACGGGCGATGGAACTGGAGCCGAAATTAATTGTGGCGGATGAGCCGGTGTCGATGCTGGATGCCTCTGTGCGGGTGGAGATCCTGCGTTTGATGCAGGCGCTGCAGAAGAAGCACAACCTGGCCGTGATTTACATCACCCACGACCTTTCGACCGTGCGTTATTTCTCTGAGCGTGTGTTCGTGATGTACGCCGGGCAGGCGGTTGAGAAAACCATGATCGACAGCATTGTGCATGACCCGCTGCATCCCTATTCCCAGGCGTTGATGGAAGCCACTTCCGACCCGGATGCGGAGAATGCCACTCGCTACCGCGATGTGCCCCCGGGTGAACCGCCAAGTTTGGTCCACCCGCCTTCAGGGTGCCGCTTCCACCCCCGTTGCCCGCGCCGGATTGATGGGTTGTGCGAGGTGGAGGTGCCGCCGCACTTCACACCGAAACCGAATCAAATGGTGGCTTGCTGGTTATATCGATGATCATTAAATGGGAACCCTGGAAGATGATTGCGTTGGGGGGCAGTATGATGCTGGTTAGCGTCATCTTACCCTTGCTGATGGTCATTCAGGTGCTCAGCTCGACCTTTTTTCTGAATTTCCTGGCGTATAGTTTATCCGTTGCCGGGTTGTTTATCGGGTTTTTTGGGATGGTGTCCCTGGTGAGGGTCAAGCGGATTGAGAAGAAGTATAAGGACGAACACGAGGACGACTACAATTAGGCTTTAACTGCTGTGTAGATGAGGCTGACCCGACACTGGGTCAGCCTTTTTTTATCCGTATCGACGCCCTGCCAGGGCGTCTCTACGAACGACGCGGGTTTATCTCATAGCGCTGTTGCCTGCAACGTTGCGACCGGCGTGTGGGGAGAAAATTCGAAATTGGCCATTGGGATCACGTGAATGGTCCGGGTGGTGATTATAGAAACACAATTCATTAAAAAATATTGTCACATAATATATTTAAAAATCTCGTAGGGGCGACTCATGAGTCGCCCCTACGGGTGGTTTTTTCCCTAGCAACGCCTTGGCAGGGCGTTGTTACGAATGATGCAGGTTTACCTTGCAGAGACGTCGCCTGCACCGTCGCGACGGGCGTGTGGGGAGAAAATTCGATTTTATCTTGTGCGTATCAGGGCGATATCGATCTTGGACATCCCCCAAAAATGTGTTAGAATCATGGCTACAATTCTGGGGCATGGTGCAACGGCAGCACAGCGGACTTTGAATCCGTTGATCCAGGTTCGAATCCTGGTGCCCCGGCCAGTTTAAACCAAAACATTGAATAACCAAGAGACCGACCCCGCAAGACCTTTCATGAGCCAGGCATTTTCTAACCGAATTGCCATGCTTGTGATTTTGTCTTTAAATGGTAAATTATTTCGCGGGCGTCGGTTAACAGTCTTTTGAGGAAATACACAATGACCTTAGCTTCGATCATTCTGGCTGCGGGTGAGGGTACCCGCATGCGCTCCAAACACCCCAAGGTGCTGCACAAGCTGGCTGGTAAACCCCTGGTGTGGTATGCGCTCAAAGCCGTGGAGGACCTGGCAGATCTACCGCCGGTGCTGGTGGTGGGGTATGGCGCTGAGGCGGTCAAGGCCGCCATGGGGGACCAGGCTGCCTATGCCCTCCAGGCTGAGCAGTTGGGCACCGGTCACGCTGTGCTGATGGCGCAGCCCCTGCTGGAATCCAAAGCCGATACGCTATTGGTGACCCTGGCCGATATGCCCCTCCTGCGGGGCGAATCGCTGCAACGGCTGGTGGCACTGCATCAATCCTCCAAAAGCCCGGTGACGATGACCAGTTTCATCGGCGAAGCCGCGCGCGGTTTTGGGCGGGTGGTGCGGGATGCCAGCGGGCATGTGGCTGCCATCGTTGAACAGGCTGATGCCACGCCGGAACAGCTGGCTATCCGCGAGTATAACGTCAGCGCCTATTGTTTCGACGCAGAGTGGCTCTGGTCAGCACTGACGCGCATCCCCGTCTCGCCCAAGGGCGAATATTACCTGACGGATACGGTCAGCCTGGCGGTTGAGGCGGGCTTCCCGGTGGACGCCCTGGTGCTGGACGACCCGGACGAGGCCATCGGCCTGAACAACCGTCTGCACCTGGCAGAGGCTGAAAAGGTGGTGCGCAAGCGGGTCAACGCAGGCTGGATGCTGGCCGGCGTGACGATCCTCGACCCGGACCGCACGTATATTGATGCCGAGGTGCGCATTGGGCGCGATACGCTCATCCTGCCCAACACTTATCTGCGCGGCCATACGGTGATCGGTGAGGACTGCGAAATCGGGCCTGACACGACGGTGATCGATTCTACCGTCGGGAATGGCGTGCACTTGCTGGCATCCGTCCTGGAGCAGGCCGAGGTGCGCGATCACGT
>DKFH01000026.1:10327-11127 GCA_002452315.1 Anaerolineaceae bacterium UBA6801
GTGAAGGACTCCTATTTAGGACCCGGCACCAAGATGGGCCATTTTTCCTACATTGGGAATGCGAAAATTGGCAGGGATGTCAATATCGGCGCGGGCACGATCACCTGTAATTTTGATGGAGAGAATAAAAACCCGACCGAAATTGGCGATGAGGTTTTTATTGGCAGTGATACCATGCTGGTGGCGCCGGTTAAACTTGGGGATCGCAGCGTGACCGGGGCAGGATCGGTGGTCACCCACGATGTCCCCGAGGACACCCTGGTGATCGGGGTGCCGGCTAAAGAGATACGTAAAGTGGGAGAAAAGTGACGAATAACCTGTTGTTGTGGATTTTTTTGGCCGTAGGCTTGTCCCTGGATCTGCTGGTCGTTGCGGTAAAAGCCAGTTACAGTCACACCAGGCTGCCTTATTTGTTAAACCTGCGCGAAGGCCGCGAAGCGGTGATTGAAAAAACCGTGGAGCTGATTGAAGAACCGCGTTTGCGCATCGGGCTGGATTTGGCACTGGCGCTGTTTCATTTTGCCCTGGCGGGCTTACTGGCCTTTATTTTGCTTTCTGGCGTGCCCAATCTAGGCCCTGGCTTACTGGTCATTTATCTGCTGATCGGGATGGTCTTGATCAGCGTGCTTGAATATGGCTTGGAGGCCTGGGTTTTGCGCGATGCAGAAGGGAATGCGATTCGCTTGCAGCGCACGGCGGATGTGATCAGGGTGTTATTTTCACCGCTTTCTGCCCTCATGCTGGCGCTGCTGGGCCCGAATGCCAAACGGGTAACCCTGGCGACGATGACGGAAGAAGAC
>DKFH01000026.1:11246-17081 GCA_002452315.1 Anaerolineaceae bacterium UBA6801
GCGCGGGGCATTCCCGGGTGCCTGTTTATGAAGATACGGTTGATAACGTCGTTGGGCTGCTGTATGCCAAAGATTTGTTGAGCGTGCAGCAGGATCAGGATTCGATCGCTGACCATCGCGATCTGCTGCGGTTGGCCTATTTTGTACCGGAATCGAAGAAGGTCGATGAGGTGCTGGCGGAGATGCAATCACGTAGCATGCATATGGCCATCGTGGTCGATGAATACGGCGGGGTCGCTGGCGTGGTCACCCTGGAGGATATTGTTGAGGAGATCATCGGCGAAATCCGCGATGAATATGACGAAAGTGAAGAACTGCCCTATACTCAGGTGGATGAGGGTGAATATGTCTTCCAGGGACGGGTTGACCTGGATATATTCAACGAGGTGATGGGGACGGACATCGCCACAGACAACGCGGACACCATCGGTGGTTTTATTTACGGCGAGATCGGGGATGTGCCCTCGGGCGGTGAGGAATTGCACTTGGACGGCCTGACTCTGGTTGTGGAGCAGGTAGTCGGGCGCAGGATCGTCAAGGTGCGCGCCAAACGCGTCGTGCCGGTAACCAATAGCAAGGATGATGAAGATGTTAACGGATGAGATACGCCAATCACTAATTGAGCAGGCCCAGGATGCCTGGGAACGCGCCTATGCCCCCTACTCAGAATATGCTGTCGGCGCGGCACTTCTGACTGACTCGGGCAAAATTTTCCAGGGTGTCAATATCGAAAACGCGGTTTACCCCCTGACGATCTGCGGCGAACGGGTAGCTGTATTTAAAGCGGTCTCCGAAGGAGAAATGTCCTTTAAAGCCATTGCCGTTGTGACTAAAAATGGGGGCTCGCCCTGTGGATCTTGCCGGCAGGTGCTGGCAGAGTTTGGCCTGGATACGGTGGTGTTGATTGCAGACACCCAGGGCAGCTTGCTGGATGAGCTGACCGTGGGGGAACTGCTGCCGCACAGCTTCAGCCAGGCCGACCTGGACGCGGCCAGGGACTGATGCGCAGCGTTTGCACCCTCACGCGCGTGCTGGTTCCCCGGCAGGCGCGCTTTTTTTTCAACCCCCAGGAAGACCATGACGAACCGTGAGAGCCGTACATACCAGGCCCAGGCCATCGTTTTGGGGCATTTCGAATATGGCGAGGCCGACCGGATATTGAAGCTGTTTACGCTGGAGCGGGGCAAGCTTTCGGCCATCGCCAAGGGCGTACGCAAGATCAGCTCCCGCAAAGCCGGGCACCTCGAGCCCTTTACCCAGGTGCAGTTGTTCCTGGCCAAGGGGCGCGATCTGGATATCATCACCCAGGCTGAAGCCATTGAGCCCCGCTCGGGCTTGCGGTCGGATTTGACCCGCATGGCCCTGGCTTCTTACGTGGTCGAGGTGCTGGATCGGTTTACGTATGAAGAGGGGCCGAACCCGGGCCTGTACCGCTTGCTGTCCCAGACCCTCAACCGCCTGGAAGCGCATGAGTACATGGCCAACGCTGTGCGCTATTACGAGTTTCGTTTGCTGGAGCTGCTGGGCTACCGCCCGGAATTGTTCACCTGTATCGATTGCGGAGAGCCTGTTCGGCCGCAAGACCAGTTCTTCTCACCCTTGGGCGGCGGTATTGCCTGCCCGGCATGTGGACGGATGCGCCCGGAAGCCTGGCCGATTGACATGGATGTTTTGCGCTATTTGCGCCACTTTCAACGCTCAGACTGGCAAGCCGTAGCTGGGATTGCGATCCCCGAGCAGATCAACCGCGGCATGGCTGCCTTAATCGAGGCCTATTTCACCTATTTATTGGAAAGCCAGTTAAATACGCCTGGATTTTTGCGCAAAATCCAGGGGTTAAACGGCGGGCAATAAGCCAAGTGTGAAAATTCCCAGCAGTCCGTGTATGTAAACGCCAGCACGCGCTTCACCGACGGCAGCCAGTTAGGGCTGGGGGCGGAGGTGGCCATCTCAACCCAGCGGCTGCATGCCCACGGCCCGATGACGCTGGAGGCCTTAACGACCTATAAATAGGTCATCAGCGGGGACTATCATGTTAGGCGTTAGGATTAAGGGAACAGCGAATAGAGAATGGTTTCGAAGGTACTAGGTAGAAGGTATTAGGTGTTGAGTCTCACCAGAAAAACGCTCGCAGTACATAACTACCGTACCTATTAACTTCAGGTACAAACCCTAATACCTGATCCCTGATACCCATTACCTGAAACACCATTCACCAACTCACAAATAGCCTGATGGTATAATGATGAGGTTAATTTTTATATGAATGCTTATCCAATGAATACGCATGGATCGACCCTGTGGAGCAAGACAGCTTATGAATGAATCAGTTCATTTCCAATCCATTATTATGAAACTCCAGGAATTCTGGGCGCAGCGCGGCTGCCTGATCTGGCAGCCCTACTACACCCAGGTGGGGGCCGGGACGATGAACCCCGCTACCTTCCTGCGGGTTTTAGGCCCGGAGCCCTGGAATGTAGCTTATGTAGAGCCATCCATCCGCCCGGACGACGGACGCTACGGCGATAACCCCAACCGGCTGCAGCAGTTTTACCAGTTCCAGGTGATCCTCAAGCCCGACCCGGGCAACCCGCAGGAGATCTACCTGGACTCCCTGCAGGCTGTGGGGATCGACCCTACAAAGCACGACATCCGCTTTGTGGAGGATAACTGGCAGCAGCCCGCCATTGGCGCCTGGGGTTTGGGCTGGGAGGTGTGGCTGGATGGCGTTGAGATCACCCAATTCACTTATTTTCAACAGTGCGGCGGGCTGGACCTCGATCCGGTCTCGGTGGAGATCACCTATGGGCTGGACCGCATCGCCATGACGCTGCAGGGCGTACGCCATTTCAAGGATATCCAGTGGAATGCCGAGCGCACCTCCGGTGACGTCAACTTGATGGGCGAACGTGAACACAGCGCCTATTATTTCGAGGTCGCTGATGTGGACAGCATGCGGAAAATGTACGATTTGTTCGAGAGCGAAGCAGAACGGGCGATTGAAGCGGGTTTGGTGTTGCCAGCCCATGATTATGTGCTCAAGACCTCCCACACGTTTAACATCCTCGACACACGCGGCGCGGTGGGCGTGACAGAACGCCAGGCGCTGTTTGGCCGCACCCGTGATCTGGCACGCCGGGTGGCAGAAGCTTATTTGGCACAGCGCCAGGCGGCAAATTTTCCCTGGCTGGTGGAATCAACCGCTGAGACCGTGCCCGGGGTGGACGTAAGCGAAAGCGAGCTGCCCACCGGGGCGGTGCCGTTCCTGCTTGAGGTCGGTACCGAGGAACTGCCGGCCGCGGACCTGACCAGTGCCATCGCACAGCTTAAGGCGAGCGTTCCGGCCATGCTGGATGACCTGCGCCTGGCCCATGGCGAGGTGCACGTGATGGGCACGCCGCGGCGGCTGGTTGTCCTGGTTGAGAATTTAGCTGCCCGCCAGCCCGATCAGGACCTGGTCATCAAGGGGCCGCCTGCTGAACGGGCTTTTGATGCCGATGGCAAACCCACCCGGGTTGCGGAAGGCTTTGCCCGCAGCAAGGGGGTCGAGGCAGAGCAGCTGCAGGTGGCAGAGATCAACGGTGGACAGTATGTTGTGGCCCATATCAGCGAATCCGGCGAACCTGCCCACAAGGTGTTGTCACAGGCCCTGGCAGACCTGATCGCCGGGATTAGCTTTACAAAATCGATGCGCTGGAACGAAAGCGGCGTGGCGTTCTCACGCCCGATCCGCTGGCTGCTGGCGTTGCATGGTTCTGCGGTGGTGCCCTTCAGCTATGCCGGCTATACCAGCGGCAGGACCACCCGCGGGCTGCGGTTTGCAGCGCAAGCGCAATTTTCGGTTGAATCGCCCCAGGATTACTTTGAAAAAATGGATGCCCAGGGGATCCTCCTTGATCCGCAGGAGCGGCAGGATCAAATCCGCCAGCAGGCACAAACGCTGGCAGAAGCAGTTGGCGGGCGGGTCCAGGCAGACCCCGAGCTGCTCCTCGAGGTGACCCAGATGGTGGAAAAGCCGCGCGCCTTGCGGGGCGAATTTGATCCTGCTTTTTTGGAGATATTGCCGCCGGAGGTGTTGACCTCGGTGATGAAGAAACACCAGCGTTACCTGGTGGTGGAAGATGCGGTTGGGAACCTGATGCCGTATTTTATCGCCGTCAGCAATGACGTGGAAGACCACCTTGATATTGTCGCCGATGGCAATCAGCAGGTGATCCTGGCTCGTTTTGAGGATGCCAAATTCTTCATTCAAAAGGACCTCGAACAGCCGCTGGAATCCTTCCTGGCGAAGTTGAAAACCCTCACCTTCCAGGTGAAACTGGGCTCGTTTTTCGATAAGACCCACCGCCTGACCGCTTTAGCCCATGACCTGGGCGAGGCGCTGGATTTGACCCCATCCGAGATGGAAATCACCCAGCGGGGGGCCTTGCTGGCCAAAGCTGACCTGGCGACCAATATGGTGGTCGAGATGACCTCGCTGCAGGGCGTGATGGGGCGCTATTATGCACTGCACAGCGGTGAGGACCCAGCCGTGGCCGAGGCGATCTTTGAACATTACCTGCCCCGCTTTGCAGATGATACGCATCCCACAACGAAACCCGGCCTGGTGGTTGGTTTGGCCGATCGGCTGGACACATTGATGGGCTTGTTTGCGGTGGGGCTGCCACCCTCAGGCACCAAGGACCCCTTCGCCCAGCGACGGGCTGCCCTGGGCATCTGCCAGAATTTGATCGCCTGGCAAATACCTTTCGACCTGCGCTGGGGTTTGGCGCAGGCGGCACAAGGGTTGCCGGTGGAAGTTGCACAAGATGACCTGGGCGCCTGCCTGGATTTCATCCAGCGCCGGTTGCGGGTGATGCTGCTGGAGATGGGCCATCCCTATGACGTGGTGGACGCCGTCCTGGCGGAAAAAGGCATCGACCCCTATGCCACCCTGCTGGGTGTGGAAGCGCTTGAGGCCTGGGTGGCGCGTGAAGATTGGGGCACGATCCTGCCGGCCTTCAGCCGCTGCGTGCGTATCATCCGGGATCTCGACCAGGTTTATACCATCGATCCGGATTGCTTTGAATCTGAATTTGAGCAGGCGCTGTACGCTGCCATCATCCAGGCAGAGGATGAGATAGGCGGCTCGAAATCCGTGGACGACTTCCTGGGAGCCGTGGCGCAATTGGTGCCCGTCATCAACCGCTTCTTTGATGAGGTGCTGGTGATGGCTGAAGATCAGGCAGTCCGCCAAAACCGTTTGGCCTTGATGCAGCGCATCGCCGGCCTTTCGGATGGTGTGGCGGATTTGAGTTTCCTGGAAGGCTTCTAAAGGCAGCCAGGTTTTGACTCCCCGAGAGACAAAAAAATATTGGGCACGGCGAGCCGTGCCCCAATTGAATAAATGACCAACGGTTTCATAAGATGGTTGCCAGGAACTGGCGCGTGATGTGGGCGATATCTTCGGTGGTTTTGATGCCCGGCCAATCATCCCATCCTGAGGCAATTGACCCTTCCTTTCGAGGGATGAAAAGATTGTGGGTAGCCTAATTTCACAATAATTTAAAGATTTAGGGATTAAGCAGCGGGTGAAGTCACCGTACAAGAATTTGGCATGACGTTGTATAATTCTATATATTAGACTGGAGGTTTTATGGAAATTACCTGGCACGGACATTCTTGTTTCAGAATCAGCGAACGCGGCATGGCATCAGTAGTGACGGACCCCTATGACCCGGCGGTGGTGGGGGTTGACCCGGGCAAATTGCGAGCAGATGTGGTGACGGTCAGTTGCGATAACCCGGCCCATAACTATCTCAATGCGATCCGCGGCAAGGCTTTTGAGATCACCGG
>DKFH01000026.1:17213-19042 GCA_002452315.1 Anaerolineaceae bacterium UBA6801
GTTGAGGGTTTGGGCGAGGTAAATATCGCCCTGGTGCCCATTGGCGGGTATACCAGCCTGAATGCGGCCAAAGCGGCGGAAGTGATCAGCTTGCTTGAGCCGAACATCGTCATCCCCATGCATTATGGGATGCGCAATGCCTTGATCAAGTTGGACCCGCTTTCCAAGTTCCTTAAGGAGATGGGGTTAACCACGGTTGAAACGGAAGAATCGATCAAACTTCAGAGCAATGCTATGCTTCCTGAAGAAATTCGGGTTATGGTGCTGGATTTGAGCGTTTAACCAACAGGTGCTGCATTGAAGCAGGAGGTATGAGCGATGAATGTCAAAGTGATCATGTCCTGGGATATCATAGAGGGCCGCGAGCAGGAGTATTTTGAGTTTGTGGTGCGCAGCTTTATGCCCGGTGTGCAAAAGCTGGGCATGGCCCTCAGCGATGCCTGGGTGACGATCTACGGGGATCATCCCCAGATCCTGGTTGGCGCTGTGGTGCCAGGCCTGGAAAAAGCGCAGAAGATCATCGCGTCTGATGCCTGGCAATCGTTGAACGAGCGCTTGCAGGGATATGTGAAGAATTATGAGCTTAAGGTTGCGCCCTTGGAAGGCGGTTTTCAGTTCTGATGGCGTTTCCCTCTCAGTTGCTGGATTGGTATCAACACAACGCCAGGGCATTACCCTGGCGTTTGCATACCTCGCCCTACGCCACCTGGGTGTCTGAGATCATGCTGCAGCAGACCCAGGTGGAGACGGTGATCCCTTATTTCCAGCGTTGGATGGATCAGTTCCCTGACCTGGCGACGCTGGCAGCTGCGGATGAACAGGCGGTTCTATCAGCCTGGGAGGGACTGGGCTATTACAGCCGGGCGCGCAATCTGCACCGGGCAGCCCAGCAGGTCATGGCTGAATTCGGCGGTCAGTTGCCACGCACAAGCCGAGAACTGCAGCGCTTGCCTGGTATCGGTGCCTATACGGCCGGAGCCATCGCTTCGATTGCCTTTGGAGAGGATGTCCCCGCCGTAGACGGCAACGTGCGGCGGGTGCTGGCACGCTATTTTGATGTCTCTGCGCCGGTGCGCAGCCCACAGGGAGAACAGCAGCTGTGGGCGCTGGCCCGGGAGAATCTACCGCCAGGGCGGGCGGGGGAATATAACCAGGCGCTGATGGAACTGGGTGCGCTGATCTGCCGGCCAAAAAACCCATTATGCGCGCGCTGTCCCATTGCCGATGGCTGCCAGGCCCTGCAGCTTGGGCTGCAGGAACAACGCCCTGTCCAGCTTCCCAGGCAGAAAACGCCGCATCTGACGGTAACCGCCGCGGTCATCGTACAGGACGGGCTGGTGCTTCTTGCCCAGCGGCCAGCGAAGGGTCTCTTGGGCGGCTTGTGGGAGTTCCCCGGGGGCACGTTGGAGGAGGGTGACGCGGACCTGGCCGCCTGCCTGCGGCGAGAGATCCGGGAGGAGTTGGGTGTGGCGGTGCGCGTCGGACAGCCCTTTGGCCGCTATGACCATGCCTATACGCACTTCAAGATCACCTTGCATGCCTTCTTGTGTGACCTGCCCCCTGGCACGGTTCCCCGACCGCTGGAAGCCCAGGCGCTGGTGTGGGCAGCCCTGGACGACCTGCCCGATTACCCAATGGGCAAGGTGGACCGGCAGATCGCCACGCGCTTGATTTTGGAGGGCCAACATGGACGATTATCAGGCTGAGCGTGAGCGGATGGTGGACTACCAGATTGCCAACAAAGGCGTTAAGGATGTGCGCGTTCTGGACGCCATGCGCAAGGTGCCCAGGCACGAGTTTGTCCCGCTGGACGCCCGCCCGTATGCCTA
>DKFH01000001.1:0-2563 GCA_002452315.1 Anaerolineaceae bacterium UBA6801
CTGGCGCCAATCCTGGCCAGCTGGGCAGGGCTTTCACCGATTCCCACAGTACGCATCGAAGATGCCTGTGCCTCAGGCGGCGTGGCTGTGCGGCAAGCAGCCCTCGCCATTGCATCAGGGCAGTACGATGCTGTGTTAGTGGGAGGTGTGGAGAAGATGACCGATCTTGAGATCGGGGCGGTCACTGAAGCATTAGCAACCGCGGCAGATACGCAATTTGAAGTGCCTGCCGGGTTTACATTTCCAGGCTTTTATGCAGCCATGGCCACCGCATATATGCACGCATACCAGGCGGATCCCGTTGCCTTTGCCCATGTGAGCATTAAAAATCACAACAATGGCTCGTTGAACGATAAAGCCCAGTTTGGTCAGACGATTAGGGACATTATGGAGAGCAAAAAAGCACGCGCCGCTCAGAAAGGGCGCCCGGTCCCAGATTGGGAGGATGAAATTGATTTCCTGACGGACCCAAAGGGCAACCCCATGATCGCATGGCCGATGACGCTGTTTGATTGTTCCCCGGTATCTGATGGGGCAGCAGTGGCCTTGTTGGTGGCAGAGGAATTCGCAAAATCGTTTTCGGATACACCCATTTACCTGGTGGGCAGCGGCCAGGCCAGTGATGGTGCACTACCAGAAAGGGAAATCCTCTCCAGCATCCCATCTGCTGTTGCAGCGGGTGAGCAGGCCTACGCGATGGCTGACCTCACACCCGATGATATTGACCTCGCAGAAGTCCATGATTGTTTCACGATTGCAGAGATCATTGCTTCTGAAGACCTGGGGTTCTTTGGGCGAGGGCAGGGATGGCAGGCAGCCATAGATGGCAAAACGGCGCGCAATGGTGAACATCCCATCAATACCTCGGGCGGTCTGAAATCCAAAGGCCATCCCGTGGGAGCGACAGGTGTTGGCCAGGTCGCTGAGATTTGGAAGCAGTTAAATGGCCTCGCAGGTGACAGGCAGGTTGAAGGGAAACCCAGCATTGGGCTGACCCATAATGTGGGTGGCACCGGTCAAACTTGCGTGGTGAATATTTTTGAGCGGAGAGCATAAAATGGCTGATTTTTCTTTGAACAGCAATGACTTCTACAAAGCCCTCGAAACTGAGCAACTCATCGGTTCGCATTGTCTGGATTGTGGTGCAATGGTAACCCCGCAGCGCCACATTTGTCCTAAGTGTTTGGGTTCAAATACCGAGGTGGTCACTTTTTCAGGAAAGGGAACCTTGCTGGCTTACACGGTGATATTTGTGCCCTCATTAATGATGGCCCATGCAGGTTATGACGCCAAGAATCCTTACTGTGTAGGCGTGGTTGCATTGGAGGAAGGGCCGCAAATATCTGCACAAATTCTGAATGTGGACGTCAGCCACCCTGAAAACATCAAAATTGGCTCACCACTGACGATGACGACCATAAAACGTGGTGGTGAAGATAACAGCAAGTCATACCTGGCTTTCAAGCCCGCTTAATTGAGAGGAAATAGCGTGCCGCGTATCAAAGTCAACGATATCGAACTCTATTATGAGCTTTCAGGTCCGGAAAACGCACCGGTTTTAGTGCTGTCTAACGGGATCATGATGGGCACAGCCAGCTGGTTGTTTCAAAAGGCTGTGCTGGAGCGCCATCTGCGCGTTTTGCTGTACGACTGCCGGGGAATGTGGCAATCGGATCACCCCGAAGGCCCGTATTCGATGCGTATGCACGCTGAAGACCTGGCCGCGTTGCTGAACGCCCTCGAGATTGAAGAAGCCCACATCGCCGGCATCTCCTACGGCGCAGAGATCAGTATGGTATTTGCGATAATGTATCCTCACAAAACGCAATCGCTGATCGTTATTGATGGCGTTAGTGAGATCCATCCGCTGTTGAGGGCGCAAACCTACCCCTGGTTGATGGCTGCCGAACGAAATGACCCGGAGCTGCTTTTACGGACTTCTTATCCTTTGAATTTTTCAGAGGCATGGATCATGGCGAATCAGGCCTTCATCGACGGCTCGGTTGAACGATATGCCCAACTGGATATGAAAGCCCTGGCCTGGTTGATGAGAGCGTTTTATGATTTGGATATCACGGAACAGCTACCAAAAATTGGCGCGCCCACCCTGGTCATTGCAGGCGAAGATGACCTGATCAAAGGGCGTGAGTATGCTAAAATAATTGCCGATCAGATTCCCACTAGCGAATTGGTTTTGGTACCCAGCGCGGGTCATGCCCTGTGTCTGGAAAAGCCGGATATATTGAATACACTGCTACTCGGTTTTGTCACCAAGCATGTCTGATCAGCCAACGACGTAAGGAGGTTCTTCATAAAAAAATCGCAACCAAAATATACAACTTAGCAAATCTGTTAATAAACAATTGAAGGAGTAAAAGATGAAAAAGTTACGTTTAACAATTTTGACCTTTCTGGTCATTATCCCGCTGCTGGTGACCTCTTGTGTCCAACAGGTCGAAGAAGTCACTGAGCCGGTTGTTGTTGAAGAACCTGAAGTGGCCGAAGAGCCTGAGGTCGAAGAATTAGGCCCAGTACTCAAGATCGGCCAGATTGGCCAGATGTC
>DKFH01000001.1:2573-3399 GCA_002452315.1 Anaerolineaceae bacterium UBA6801
GGCTTCCTAATGGGCCTTGAGTATATGTCCGGCGGCCAGACCGATGACCAGGGACGCTACATCATTGCCAACCGCCCGGTTGAGGTGATTGTCAAGGATGATGAGGGTGACCCCGAAAAAGCGGTTGCCTTAGCGCTTGAACTGATCGAGCGAGACGGTGTTGAGCTAATCCAGGGCCCCGTGTCCTCAGCCAGCGCGATTGCGCTCACCAATGTAGCCCTCGAAAATGAGATCATCCTGATGGTCGACCCGGCAGCCTCTTACTTCATAACCGGTTTGTACTTCAACCCCTACGTCTTCCGCACCTCTCGCACCAGCTTTGATGACACACTGATCATTGCGAAATACCTGGTGGAAAATGTCGGCCCGAATTTTGCCCACATTGGTGTGGATAACGCCTTTGGACAGGGTTCTGGTGCAGCGTTGAAGTATTCTGTTGAGCAATTTGGCGGCGAATTAATCGCTGACATTTATGCGCCCTTTGAGACCACCGACTTCACGCCTTACATTCAACAGGCAATGGATTCGGGCGCTGAGAACCTCTTCCTGACCTGGTCCGGAACCGGTTATGTCACCTTGTTCCAGAACATGGCTGACATGGGCACACTTGAGACCATGACTGTTGGTACCGGTTTTGGCGACAACGCTTCCTTTGCAGCAGTTTTCGGTGAGGATACGCTTGGTTCAATTGGTTTGAATGTCTATCATTACACCGTTCCTGACAATCCAGTCAACGATTGGCTGGTGGAAAACCACTTCGAACGTTATAAAGACGAACCCGATGGCGCCATCAATGCCTACCCCGATCTCTTCACTGCAGGCGGCA
>DKFH01000039.1 GCA_002452315.1 Anaerolineaceae bacterium UBA6801
GACTTATTTATACAAGGTATTAGGTACCAGGTACTAGGGCCATGGCCCACCCTGCGGGTGGACCATGGGCAAAATATTATTTTTTAATCGTAACATTCCTGGTTAATCCATCTTCGAGGGCAGTGCCGAGGATGTAAGAGACGACCACGAGAACCAGGGCCAGGACTTGATCTTCTGGAAGGGGAAAATCAGGGACATAACTGGTAATTATGACCATGAACAAACCGACCAGGGCGGCCCAGAATTTACGGGAGGCTAAAAGTTGTTTGAATTTTTGCATGGGAAAGTTCCTTTTGGTAGTAGGTATTAGGTACCAGGTACCAGGTATTAGGGTCCCCATCCCCCAGCTTATAGGAGTTAAGCTGGGGGGAGGATGGGGGACGGGCGCCCACCGCTCATGCGGTGGGCATACGGCTGGCGCGGTATGAAACCGCCCCAGCCTAAAGGCTGAGTGGTGCAGCCTAAAAGCCAAAACCTTAGCCCACTGCCCATGCAGTGGGCATACGGCTGATGCGGCTTGAAGCCGCTTCACCCTATGCCACATTGTTTTTGTGGAGCGGGCGGAAGTCATTAACCCAAACAGCCAAGAAGTGGCGGACTTTGAGACGATGTTCGTCGTTCATGAATACAGCGGGGGAGAGCTCATCACCGGCGACGAAGATTTCGGGCATGATTCCGAAGCGCTCACCGACGAAAATGGCGGGTGCCACGGCGGGATCACAAACAGCGGCCCAATCGTTAGCATCAGTCCATTCGGGAACGGTAACGGGCACGGCTGAACCCTTAAGGACATTGTCGTAGACATAAGTAGCTTCACGAACAAACTCACCTTTGAGCATTTGCCAGGCGGTATTTTGAAGGGCACGGGGCACGAGGCAGAACTTGGGATTGATGGCCATCTTGGGGCCGGTGCCATAAAGGCCAGTAGCATTTTTGATCAGCATAGGCTGATTGTAGACTGCGGTGCAGGCTGCATCCCAGGCCGCAATTGATAATGCGGTGGTGAGCAGGTTATTATGACCACCTTTGGTGGTGACAGCCGTAGCATTGAACAAGGCGCCAGTGTCGGCCATGGTGGGGCCGACTCCGGCGTTGGCGGTGAAGATCTCGCTAACCAACTTGGAAATTTTGCGAAGACCGGCGGAGCCCAGCTCACGGGCGTAGGCTTTGAGCTTACGGGTTTGATCACGATCGATCAGTTCGAGGGTGAGGGGGATATAGCCGCCATACTTGACGAAACTGGCCGTTTCGGGGCTGTCGCCGACTACCAGTTCGGTATATTCAGCGCCTTCAGCCACCACGGGGAGATCGCCAACCGTCCCGATGAGAGTCCCGGTGATGTCTTGAATACTGGTGAAGTGTTCCTGGGAAGTGATGCTTTTCCACCAGTCGTATCCAGCCCGACCGAGCATGGTCCACTGCTGGGCCACGATCTTATTGAGGGCATTTTTGACCAGGCCGGTGAAATCGGCCGTGGTGGCCAGCTGGACCCGATCGGGGTAGTAGCCGCCGTGGAGGTCATAATCTCCGGTCAGGGAGAGATACAGTTCACGGATACCGGACAGCCCGGGCACGTCAAGGGCTTTGAGTTTATCGTCTCTTTCGAGGCCGAAGAGATCATCGACCGCGGCCTGGAGCTTGTCCTTCTCGTTGTACATGCTGGTGATGCGGGCTGGCCCAGAGACAGTTTGAGCGGCCTGGAGATCGGAGAGCATGTCTTGATGGTCTTTGATGGTTTGATCCAGCTCTTCAGGCGTGAAGGTTTTACCGGCGAACTGTGCACGGATGCGCTTGGAGACGGGATTAGGCAGGTGTGCGGCTGCCAGGGAAGTTTCGAGCAAGTTTTCGCACAATTTGAGCATGACCTTATCGGCCTGTTCGGTTTGAGTATTCAGTTGTTGTTGTTTTTCGGTTTCATCGGACATAATCTTTTTCTCACTTTCTAATTGACTGAGGGCGGTATGGAAGGCACCGCCACGGGCGGGGTTGTAAACGAGGTCAAGGGAGAGCACCTTGGTGATCTCAGTGACCTTTTTACCGTTGGCTTTGAAGAGCAGATCGGCGGAGAAGCCAACTTTGGAGGGGGCGGACTGTTTGAGGATGGTTTGCCCTAAAATGGATAACAATTCACCACCTGGCCCGAAAGCGGTCAGGGTGGCTTTGATGCCCTGGGCATCTTGATCCCAGAAGGGAGCGGATATATGGCCAGCGAGATCACGGATGGAACGGTTCGTCCAGGCATGATCAATAAAACAGGCGAGGTTATCCCACAAAGGCAAGGAATTTTGGAGGACTTCGGGCGGAAATTCCCAGCCGTTGCCATTGCCAGCGGTGATACAGAAGACCTCGAAAGTGCCGTTTTTATTAGGCTGACCCTCGGCCGCGAAGCGGGCCTGGTGTTCGGTGATATAAGGAGGTTGAGTTTCGGACATATAGTTAACCTTTCGGCATTAAGCCAATAGGGGGAAGTTGAAATTAGGGAGCAGGTAGTAGGTAATAGGAATTAGGGAAAAGACAGGGCCCACCGCCGATGCGGTGGGCATACGCCTGATGGGGCTTGAGGCCCCTTCAGGCAAAGCGCCCAAGAATGGGGGCGCCCCCTTCCTTTTTGGGCGCTTAAAAGCAAGGGGGCGCCCCCCAGGAAGACTTACATAAAAGAGAAAAAAGAGGGGCATTAAAGGCCTTTCGGTTCACCGGTTTTCTTATCGATGGCGGAGGAATCGAGGGGATCGAGGGAGGACTTTTTCTCCCTGGCATCAATGCCCGTGCCTTCTTTGAGAAGATCGTCGATGTCGGCATTCTCACCGGCGAAGCGATAAGTAGCACGGAGCAGCTCACGCTGGGAGATGAGGCCCATGTCGTAGAGCCTTTCCAGGGCGTTGAGGATATTGACGGTGGCGATGGAATGAGCCACATTATCACGGGCGGAGATGTCGGCCCCGGAGATGGTGATTTTAGCATTTGGTTTAACGGCATAATCGACCTGAGCCCGGCGGGCAATGACAATGTTGAGAAGATCATCGAGGAGCCACAAGAAAAAGCGCTGGCGCTGCTCAAAACGGCGGTAAGTGGGGCCGCCAGCGGATTCAGCGGTGGTGCGGGTGGCACCTTCGGGTTCAGCTAAAAAGTGCATGGGGAGGCCGACCCCGGCGGCGATGATCTTTTTGAGGGCCAGTCCATCTTCCCGGGCATCGAGGGCTTCGAGTTTGGGGGAGATGACCGACCAGGTTTCACTTGAATCGGTGACCAGGACGGAGCCAGGGGAGGGGGGATTGGCAGCGATCTGAGCCTGGCGGGCCCGGCGGGCGTCTTCTGAGACGAAGGACCCTGAAACCACGTATAAAAAAGCGTTGCGAAAGCGATTGAGGCGAACGCGGTCTTCCAGCCAGGCGGAATAACGGCGGAGCCAGGGGAGCAAGGGGGAAATGTCGGGCTCGCCCCACTGGGCCCCAGCGGGGCGGTTGATGGCATAGTGGAGCACCACGGCCATGAAGCTGCCATCGGGGAGGGTGTAGTCGGTGACGGGGTTATAGGCGGGGTAATTGAAAACCTCTAATTCTTCGTTGGCCTTGGTGATAAACATAAGGGGCTGTTCGATGTCGTTGGGGGTGGGGACGATGCGGTCAATGTTGGAGGCAGGAATGATGCGAAGATAGCTCATGCCCTGGGGATCGGTGGCCAGCAAAACGAAAAGGTTACCGGTGCGGGTGAGTTCATCGCACATTTCCACGATGCGGGAAGGCATGCGGTTAAGGCGGTGGTTCCAGAATTGATCGATAAACTCTTTGGTGTGGGTGTCTTTGCATTGAATATCAAAGCCATTACCGACCACATATTGAGACGTGAGTTCCACGATGCGCCTGGCCAGGGGATTATCGCGCCAGGCTTCCAGGCACTGCTGGAGGATATCCTGGCGGTTGTACTCGAGGCGGTCGCGGTCGGTTTCATCATAGCGACGGGAACCGACGAAGAAAGTGTTGTCGTTTTCAGGGACTGCGAACTGGCTCCGTCTCGGGGCTTCGCTTGAAGTGAAAACTCGGGTAAAGAAATTAGTTATGGGATTTGACATCAGATTTCCTTGGGGTTGATGGGGCTTTGTTTTTGTTTATGAACAATCCAGGCGGGCAAAGAGACCGAGGACCGGGGACGGGGGACGGGATCGGTATGCCCGTTGACCGGGGGCGTGGTCCCCAGCGGTGTTTTTCCGCTGGATCCCACTCCGCTTTCGCTTCGGGGACTATGTCGCACGCCGCCAGCGGGTGGTTCCTGGCTGAGCTGGGCCCTGCGCTCCGTGGTAGCCTGCGGAAGTCTTCCACGGACACAAGGTTCAAGATCAAAGGGGCAGATTAAGGTTTCCTCTGCTGCCAAACCGGCCCAGGCGTTGAGTTCCTCGAGGGAGCCATTGAAGCGGTTATGGTCCATGTAGTACATACCAGGGGCCCCGATCGAGCGGCCGCGCTGGGTGGTTTGATGGAACTTCCAATCGGCCACGCCCTGGGGGAGGGTGGGGGGGGAGGGATATTCGGGGGTATAGAGGGGATAAGGCAGGCTGTGGCGGTATTGAGCCAACCACCAGTGTACCGGGGGGAGATCGGGGACGTGCAAGAATTGATTAACCCAGCCTGCGCGAGAATAAATGACAGGAATGCGGCCGGTGCGCTGCAGGATAATGGATAAACACTGGATGGTAGTTTGGGTGATGCGGGCTTTAGTCTGGCCATGGTCGAGTTCAAGATCGAGCACCAGGGGGACGGTGTCATAATCTACATTGCCCACAATGCGGAAGAAATTTTCCATTTGACGACCGGCAGATTCACCAGGGTAGACGACATGGTAGGGCATACGAATCTTACCGATCCTGTGTGCCTCCTTGAAGTAGAAATTAAACCATGGGTCTTGATATCCCCAGGAGATACCGGCGCGCATGGCGATAAACGAAACAAGGGGGGGATTGGTGGCGTTGATGATGTCAAAATCGACCTGTTTTTTACCATCGGCGGAAGTGTTGTACCTAGAGAGATCGATCCCGAAGGGGAGGCGGATATTGGGCATGTCTTCAAGATCAGGTGTGGTCAGCGCTAGCTGGGTCGTGGACAGGGCGGTATCAGGAATCAGGTATTGGGTATTTGGAAAAGATTCAAAAGCCATGCATATCCTCCAGTGGGTCGGCGGCGTGGACAATCGCGGCCGGGCCGGATACAGACCAGGCTTGCTCGTCCAGCAGGCTGATCAGCGCCGCGCTGATGACCAAATCGTCGTGCACCGGGTCACCTGACTGCAGGTCGCGGGTCCCGTCGGGGACGCCCCAGCGGATGCGCTTATCCGGGCCGGGGAGGATCTCGTACTGACAGTGCGCCAGCTGGGCATAAAACAGCGCCTGTAAATCCCCCAAATCGTCCAGGGGTTCATCCATAGGTGCATAGTCCTGCAACCGGCCGCTATCGATCAGCGACAAAAAGGACCAGCCCAGGTCGGACTTGGATTTGCCGCTGAACACAAAGGGGATCACCCGCGGCCCCAGTGACCGGCTAAGGAAGGAAGCCAGCCCAGCCCCCACGCCGGTGGCATCGCACACCAGGTAGCGCACCCGCCAATGCGTGGCCAGGTGCAAAATCTGGCCGAACAGGTCGCTGTGCCGGGCGCCGACCCACAGCCGGCGGCTGACGATGTGGTACGTGGGCAGCTGACGGTCCGGGTCCGCCAAGGTGGAAAGGTCCACCCGCGCAATTGTCAGGGCGGTGGCGTCGCGCGCGGCGGATCCGATCAGGCTGGCCCGCAAGGCCCCCTCCTCATCCTCACCGGCCACATCCAGCGCCATCACATAGATTTGCCCCGGCCGGGGCACAACCTGGGGTGGATGCGACCCGTGCAAAGCGCTCAGCCGTTGGGGCGTGAACAGGCCGCCTTCGGCATCGATCTCTTCCGAGTAATACTGGGTGCGCACCATGGGATGGTTGCGCCCCAACCGCCCTACCTGTTCGGCCACAAACGCGCCGTACGCGGGCACCTCCGCGGCCACATCCTCGCAATCCAGGCGCCACACCCGGCGGATGCCATCCTCATGCTGCTGTACGAGGGCGGCCTGCTCCTCGCGGGCCAAAAGCGTGTTGGACGTCCAGGCGGTGCCCCAAAAGACGCGCGTGGCATGGGTCGAGGCGGCCATAGGCGCGATGTCCTTATCAAACTTATCCACCTGGATATCCTGGGCCTCATCCACCGAGAGCAGCAAGTTGGCCGTAGCCCCGACGATATTGGCCGTGGGCGACCCCGACAGGAACGTCAGGCGGGCCTGCCCCACCTGGTAAACGTGGCCGTGGTGCTTTTCCCAGCGGTCCCGCACCAC
>DKFH01000040.1 GCA_002452315.1 Anaerolineaceae bacterium UBA6801
AGCGCTACCTGGCGGGTGAGGGCTCGGAAACCGCTGGTTGCATCGGGGATGTTGAATCCGGCGGTGGCAGAGACGACTTTGCTGCCGAGGGTCTGCAGGGCGCGCTTATGGGCCGGGAAATAGGGGATTGTACCCACACCGCGGTCGCCGATGACCAGCTCAGCCTCGCCAGCCAGGATGGGTTGGACCAATTTGTGGATATCTTTTGCCGGATACTGGTTGTCGGCATCGGTGTTGACGATCACATCCGCACCCAGGCGCAGGCAGGCATCCAGGCCGTGGGCAAAGGCTTGCGCCAGCCCCAGGTGGCGGCTGAGATGCACGATGTGATCCGCGCCAGCCTGGCGGGCTGCTTCAGCGGTGTTGTCTGTGCTGCCATCATCCACCACCAGGATCTCGACCTGGTCAAAACCGGGCACGGATTTGGGGAGGAGCGCCAGGGTCTTGGGCAGAATCTGCGCCTCGTTAAAACATGGGATTTGGATAATTAGTTTCATGGGCTGCTCTGGTCTCCGGAACCTGAGATTAGTATAACATAGCGCAGGGCATTTGACACGAAGTTTGGTTATGCTATGGGTCTAAATCATGCTTTCAATAAGCGTTGGTTTAGACGGTGTTTTGGCATCCATCATCCAGGTGAGCGCTGATGATTGCGGGTTTTGAAGGCCATACCGGTTATAATTGTATGGGTAACATGACGCATACAGACACCCTAACCCCCCAATCGTTTTACGCCCAGCAGGGACAGATCAGCGACCCCGGCGAGTTTGCGCAACGCCTGGATGGCCTGCCCCGGGACGTTCCCGGACTGATCCAGACGGTTGAGGGCGTGATGCTGCATTTACACTGGGCAAAAAGATACGGGATCACCCTCAACCAGACCCGCGAGGCGGAAGCCAACCTGCGCACCGTCAAAGACCGGCTGGCTAAGATTATCCAATTGCAGGGTGCACCGCTCACCGAGCCGCGCCCCCTGGACAAGAAAACCGTGGGCACCTGCCGGGACTTTTCCCTGCTGATGGCCACATTTTTGCGCCACCAGGGCGTCCCCGCCCGGGCGCGGGCTGGGTTTGGTACGTACTTCTTCCCCGGCCGCTACGAAGACCACTGGGTGTGCGAATACTGGCACGCAGAAGACCAACGCTGGGTGATGGTGGATGCCCAACTGGATGTCCTGCAGTGTGACGCCCTGGGGATCGACTTCAACCCCCAGGACATGCCGAAGGACAAATTTGTGTCTGGCGGCCAGGCCTGGCAGCTGTGCGAAACCAATGCGGCTGACCCCCAGCACTTTGGCATTTTTGACATGCACGGGCTGGACTTCATCAAAGGCAATGTGATCCGCGATTTTCTCGCCCTGAATAAAATCGAACTCTTGCCCTGGGATGACTTTAAGCTGATTGACGTGGGCTTTCGCCACATGACCCCGGCCCAAAAGGCGTTAATTGAATGCTTGACACCGATCAGCAGCGGAGAAGACCGCGATTTTGTGCTCCTCAGGGCAGCCTTTCACACGCAAAAAACGCATTCATTACCGGATTACTTTTTTACCGCTGATTAGACCAAAGGAACCTCAACCCCATGACCCAAAAATCACCTGCCTGGCTTGAAAAAGCCGTTTTTTACCAGATTTACCCCCAGTCTTTCTACGATTCAAATGGTGACGGGATTGGCGACATCCCCGGCATCATCCACAAGCTGGATTACCTGGCGTCGCTGGGCATCAATGCCGTGTGGATCAACCCGTGTTTCGTCTCGCCCTTTTACGATGCGGGCTATGATGTGGCGGATTACACCCAGGTGGCACCGCGCTACGGTACCAACGAAGACCTGGAACGCCTGTTTGCTCAAGCCAAGCAGCGCGGCATCCGAATCCTGCTGGACCTGGTCCCCGGGCACACCTCTATCGAGCACCCCTGGTTTCAGCAATCCCAGCGGGCTGAACCCAACCTGTACACGGATTACTTTGTGTGGAATAGCTCGGTATGGGAGGTGCCCCAGCCGGATTTACCCATTATCCGCGGCCTTTCCCAGCGTGATGCCGCCTTTGTGACCAATTATTTTGCCATCCAGCCCGCGCTTAACTACGGGTTTGCCCAACTGGACCCCGATCACCCCTGGATGCAGCCGGTGGACGCGCCCGGGCCGCAAATGGTGCGCCAGGAGATCAAAAAGATCATGCAATTCTGGCTGGATAAAGGCGCCAGCGGCTTCCGCGTGGACATGGCCGCTTCGCTGGTCAAGCGCGACCCCGAAAAGCGCGAGACAGCCCGTTTTTGGCGCTGGATCAGGGCTTGGCTGGACGAAGCCTACCCGGAGGCCGTGCTGGTCGCTGAATGGGGGGACCCGGCCGCAGCCATCGGGGCAGGTTTTCATGCTGATTTTATGCTCGGGTTCAACAACCCGGGCTGGGTGTCCCTGTTCCGCAAGCGGGGTGAGGGCCGCTGGCGCGACCCCTACGGCTGGCCGTTTTTTGACGAGTCCGGGCATGGGGATATCCGCCAATTTGTGGATGAGTACCTATACCATTACCAGGCTGCTCGGGAGAAGGGGTATATTGCCCTGATCACCGGCAACCACGATGAGACGCCGCGCCTGGCCGATGGGCGCAGCCTGGCGCAATTGAAACTGGTCTACCTGTTCCTGCTGACCATGCCCGGTACGCCCTTTATCTACTATGGCGATGAGATCGGCATGCGTTATCAGACTCTGCCCTCCAAAGAAGGTGGTTATGCCCGTACAGGCGCACGCACGCCCATGCAGTGGGCTGAGGGTGAAAACGCGGGCTTTTCCACCGCACCCAGATCAGACCTGTACCTGCCGGTTGACCCCGCGCCCGATCGTCCCACGGTTGCGGCACAGGAAGCAGACCCCGATTCGCTGTTGAACCGGGTCAGGGCGTTGATCAGGTTGCGCCAGGGCTTGCCCGCCCTGGACGCAGACGCCGATTTTGAGGTGGTTTACGCCGAGAGCGGGAAGCTGCCCTTTGTTTATCGCCGTGCCAAGAGAGAGCAGGGGCTGTTGGTGGCGGTCAACCCGGCTGCGAGTCCGGTCAGTGTGGTCCTGCCCGGGGAGGTGAGCAATAGCCAACCGGTCGCCATCGACGCGCCTGCGGAATCGCGGATATCACGAACCGATGCGGGTTGGGAAATAAGCCTTCCGCCGGTATCGGGGGGAATATTTGAAGTAGCTGAAGGTTTGTAGATACCGTCTTAAAAGTCAAGAGGAAAAGTTGAATTGGGCTCCATAATTGGGGTCAAAAGGCTTCTGGGTTCCAGCCAGGAGATGGCCCGGCTTTGGGATGGCGACCTGGGAGAGGAGGGGTGATGCGCGCTGCCTGGCAAATTTCACCACCCGTGGTACCAAGGCACTGCTTGAACCCATTATTGGGTATAATTTCAAATCAGAGCGGCAGACCTGGCAGGGTGATCACGGCATAACCTGTGCCTTTCGAAGGGCTGCCCCTGGCAATAAAACAGTTTCTACCACTTTTGATGAACGGAAATGATGTCCGCTAAAACCCCCTCTGGCCGCCAAATACGCCTGACTTCGCTTTCCAGCTGCGCAGGTTGAGCGTCTAAACTGCGCGCGGAAGCGCTGGCGCAGGTGCTGCAGCCACTCGCAACCATCTTCCAGGCGGACCGCTACCCTGACCTGCTGGTCGGCCTGGACCCGCCGGATGACGCCGCGGTCTGGCGCCTGGGCGATGGACGCGTCCTGGTGATCACCACCGACTTCTTCACCCCGGTGGTGGACGATCCCTATGATTATGGCGCCATCGCGGCCGCCAACAGCCTCTCGGATGTGTATGCCATGGGCGCCACGCCCTTTGCCGCCCTGACCATTGCCGCCCTGCCGCCTGACCTGGACATCGGCATTTCCCAGGAGATCATGCGCGGTCTGGCAGAGAAAACCTTTGAGGCGGGCGCGGTCATCGCTGGCGGGCATACTATCCAGGATAAGGAGCCAAAAATTGGGCTGGTGGCGCTGGGGTTTGCTGATGAAGATCACGTCCTGCGCAAGGACGGCTTGCAGATCGGCGACCGGCTGGTGCTGACCAAACCCCTCGGCTTTGGCGTGACCACCACCGCCCTCAAGCAGGATAAGGCCTCCTCGGAGGATGTGGACGAGGTAGTGGGCTGGATGACGCGGCTCAACCGGGATGCCGCCCAGCTGGCAGTTCGGTTCGAATTGCGGGCAGCCACGGACATCACCGGCTTCAGCTTTTTGGGGCACGGCTGGGAGATGGCCCGCGCGTCTGGTGTTGGCCTGCAGATCCACTCCGGGCAGGTGCCCTTTATCACCTGCGCCAAGGATCATGCCCGCGCCTGGCGCTTCCCGGGCGGCGCTTATGATAATCGGGATTATTTCAGCGAGCATATCGCATTTGACACCCTTATCCCGGAAGAGGAGCAGTTGCTGCTGTTTGATCCGCAAACCAGCGGGGGTTTGCTGCTGGCTGTACCCCCGGCGAAGCTAAATGACTTCATGGCCGCGGCCGAAGCCGTGCAGCAACCAGCCTGGCTGGTGGGCGAAGTAATCCCGGGTAACCGCATCTTGATTAAGCGGTAAAATCCCAATGCCTCTATGCACCCTATGTGTTTTCGGTTTAATTGAGTAGAATCCCCCCACTAATGGTCACCCGACAAGACTCATCCCCTATTCGCCTTGCATCACCCGGCAGATCACCTGCCCGGGCACAGCAAGGCCATTTTTTCGGCCGTATCCTGGCCATCCTGGCGCTGATCGGCCTGGTTGCCCTGCTATTGGGCGCGCCCAGGGCTGTCGAAGCCCAGGCCGGTACGCCGTTTGAAGTGCTGGCGGAGATCAACGGCTTGCGGGTGGCGAACGGGATGACACCCCTCAGTGAGAACCAGTACCTCAATATCGCCGCCCAAAATCATGCTAACTGGATCGCCGCCACCGGGCAGGGTGGACATACCGGCGAAGGCGGCAGCAGCCCGGCCGACCGCGCCCTGGCGGTCGGTTACGGCGGTGGTGCGTCTGTGCGTGTGACCGAGAACTGGGCCCGGGGGCCGGGCCTGACCCCCTATGGCGTGGTCTACACTATGTGGGCGCCGTCTTCCGCCCATATCAATAATATGCTCACCACCTGGCACAACGAATTCGGTGCTGGCGTAGCGCTGGACGGGCAGGGAATGACGGTGTACGTGGTCAAATTTGGACATGTGGTGGGCAGCGTCCCGCCGCAACCCACAAGCGTCCCGGGCGGCCCCTCCGGTACCCCCGCGCCGCTCATCCAACCGATCGTCACAGCCCAACCCAACCCCGATGGGTCGGTGATCCACGTGGTTCAGTTTGGGCAGACCCTGTGGGGCATTGCCGAGGCTTACGAGATCTCTATGGTCAGGCTGCTGGAGCTGAACTTCCTCCAGGAGGATTCCCCCATCTATCCGAACCAGGAGCTGTTGATCGTGGCACCGAACCTGGCGGTTGACGGGGCAGAGGAAGAGGAACCGGAGACGCCAACCCCCACACCGACCGAAACGCGCACCCCCACGCCCACCCGCATGCCAACGCGCACGCCGGTGGCGGACTTTGTGGAAGCGGCCACCCCTACCGAAGCGTCTAATCCGGGCAGGAATGTGCTGGTCAATATCTTCAGCGGGGACACCTTATGGGTCGGTATCGGCCTGGTGGCTGTGAGCCTGTTGGGGATTGTGCTCTTGTTTGTGACCTCGTCGCGGTTGAAGTGAGGGGGGAGGGGATTCGGTAGCAGGTATTGGGTATTTGGTATTTGGAAAATTCTACATTTCTCAATTACTGCTAGATTATTGAAAAATATATTATCTGATCGCCTAAATCCTGATCGCCTGATACCTGATCGCCTGATATCTGATCGCCTAATATCTACTCCCCTCACCCCTCCCTACTTCAGTACCCCCGCATCTTCCAGGGCTTGCTGCAGGCGGGGGTTGGCGCGCGGGTCCTGGCCCGTGAAGTAGGATTCCCCCGGGTAGCCCAGCTTGATGTACAGGGTCTGACCGGCGGGGTCTACGGGCTGCAGGATCACCACGCCATCGAAGCTAAGCGAAGAGTAAGGCGCCCAAAACGCGCCGGCAAAGACGGGCTGTTCATAGGCCTGCACCACAAAGGGCACGCCGCTGCTGGGCATGCCGCCCATGAACATGGCAATTAACCTCAGGTAGGCGTTCTCCGTCAGGTTGATGCCGTGGCGGTCCCAATCGTAACTGTCCAGGTCGTCCGTGGTGATGATGGGCACGGCATTTAAGGGAATTTTGTCCAGGTCATAATTTTTCAAGTCCGGCCCGGTGATCTGTGAATCCCCTACCAGGTAGATCGCGAAGGGTTCGCCCTCTAAGGGGGCTGGCGCTTCTTCAACCGGTGCCTGACAGGCGCTCAGGATGAGCACGACAAATATCAGCAGCAGGTAAGTTTTCTTGATCATTTTCACTCCATTGTGATTAAAACTACTGACCTAATCTGGGCAAACTCATACAATTGGTCGGCGACGTATACTATACCACAAGTCCCTCGTTGCTCCCAGAAGAACTTTGGTTGAAGAATCCCCCCTATTAGCCGGTGAGTTTTTTCATCATGCGCCAGGCGGGCTCTTTGACATGATGGAGGACTCCGTCCGGATCTCGATAGGACCAGATACCAGGCTGGGCGCTGATCACTTTGTAGCCCAGACGTTTATACAGGCGCAAGGCCACCTGATTTTCTTTGGCGACGTTCAGGGTGATAAACTGATATCCCCTGCGGCGCAGATCATCCTCTACAAAGGCCATCAAGTGCGTGCCGATGCCTCGGTTGCGCCACTTATCCTTGACCCGGAATGAAAACACATAGGCCCGGCTGGCGCCATCGGCGACATCTCGTTCACCGCTATTGAGCATCACGAATGCCTGCCCGATCAATTCACCCCCGGGGCTGACCACCACCCACATCAAGGCCCGTCCAGATTGGCTGGTGCGGTACAGGTTGGCGAACATCTCGCGAAACTTCCAGTATTCCCCTTCCCACTCCAGGCCTGGCAGGTCCGCCCTGGTGACCTGGCGGATGGTCAGGTCTGATAATCGAAAGGCATCCTCAGAATCGGTGGTTGGGCTCATCGGGGGATTTACGATTGTGGAGCTTTGAGGTCTTCTTCGGCCAGCAGGTGGTTGAGCAGGGCGCGTTCCGCTTCTGGGGACCCCACCTCGCCATCCAACCAGGCATCGCGCAGGGTTGAAAGGATGCGACCATAGGCCGGGGAGGGCTTGAGGCCCATGGCGCGCAAGTCCTCGCCCGAGATGGTGGGTGACACTGCCGACCACTGTCCCACGAACTGGTGCAGCAGGGCGCGCATATCTTCGTCCGGTGTGATCATGTGGGCTGCAAACAGTGCGGTGCGCGGATACTTTTCCAGCTCGCGCACGACCTGGCTGGGCGGGGCGCTCGCCAGGTCAGGCAAGCAGTGCAGGATCTTGCTGGTGGCTGAGAGTAAGTTGAACAGTTCTCTCTTGCAGCGCAGCCGGGAGGCGATTGAACGCAAGGTTGCCTGGGGGAGATGTCCCAGCCAGATCAGGAAGCCCAACAGCTGCCGGTGGCTGAGGCTGTCAAACCGGTCAGGGAGCGCCCAGATGGGGTCTATCTTGATCTGATCAAGCTGATGCAGCCGCGCCTGGATTTCATCATCCCAGGGCAGGGCGGGATGGATGGCGTGCAAAATCCCCAGCTCATCCAGGCGGGACAGCATTTCCGGTGCCCTGGGCTCGGCCAGGATGAGGACGATCTCATGCCGGATGCGGGCGCCGGTGAGCTTTTTGAGCAAGGGCAGGCTTTCTTCCATGAGTGCCAGGGTGCGGGGTTCAATTTCGAACCCAAACCGTTGTTCAAAGCGCACGGCCCGCAACAGGCGGGTGGCATCGTCAACGAAGGACAGGGCATGCAAAACCCGGATGCGGCCCTTGCGCAGGTCAGCCAACCCACCCCAATAATCATAGATTTTGCCGTAGTGCTCGCCATCCAGGCGCAAGGCCAGGGTGTTGATGGTGAAGTCCCGCCGGTGCAGGTCCATTTTGATACTGCTGCTCTCCACCTTGGGCAGGGCGGCGGGCTGTTCGTAGAACTCGGTGCGCGCAGTGATCAGGTCCAAACTGTCAGGCAACTGGTCGTTGCCATTGACATCCGGGACGGACAATTCCTCGATGAGCTTATCGGTAATTCCGCGGATGACCCATTTGGCCGTCCCAAAGCGGCGGTGGGTGAGCACCCGGCCGCCAAAACGATCCGCCAGGCGGTTGGCGTAGATGATGGCATCCCCTTCGACCACGATGTCGAAATCCAGGCTGGGGCGGTCCAGCAGCAGGTCGCGTACAAAGCCGCCGACGACAAAAATGGGCAGGTTTATCTTGTCGGCTTCATCCGCCAGGGCGCGCAGCAATGCCAACCGCGCCGGGGGAACGACCTTGGATAGTTTTTTGGCTACTTCATCCTGGCTGGGGATATCGGGCATAGGACTGAGGGTTTTCAACAGGTCGGTGCGGGTGACGATGCCAATGATTTCGCCGCTTTCGGGCGTTACTACGGGCACCTGTCCCCAATCGGTCTTGCCCATCAGGGATTGCAGGGCATCCAGGGAGGCATCCGGGGCGATGGTTACCTCACCGGCCGCCATCAGGCTTTTTACCGTCAGGTCCAGGCCGTGGTTGATGGCGCGGTCTACCTCGCGCCGGTTGAGCAAGCCCACCACCTGGCCGTCCTCCACCACCGGGTACCCCTCGTAACCATAACGCTGCATCAGCCGGTGGGCTTCACCCACGGGTGTGTCCGGTGTGAGCAGCAGCGGGTCCTTCGACATAATGGATGCCACGTTGACCGCTGGCTGGACATGTTGATCCAACCGGGCCACCATTTTAGCAAATTGCTCATCCAGAAAGCGCAGGGTTTCATCTTTATTCGGGGAGCCTTCCGGGCGGATGAGCGCTGAGGCCGCGCGGGTATGACCGCCGCCCCCCATCGACTCGGCGATGGCGGCCACATTGACCCGGTCGCTGGTCGAGCGCGCCACCAGGCGGATGCCCTGCTCGGTGGCGACCATCAAGAGGAGGGCATCGGGGTTGAGCACATCGCGCAATTTGTGGGCAACACTGGAGATTTCATCCTTGACGTCCATGGCATCGGCTTTGGCTGCCAGGATGGTCTGATCTTCAATGATGTAGGTGTAGATGCTCCGCAGCAGGCGGTCGTAGAGCTTGCGCTGCCCGGGCGACAGGGGCGGGTAAAGAAACCGGGTGACGATGTCCAGGTCTGCGCCCTGGGATAGGCAATAACCTGCCGCCAGCAGGTCTTCAGCCTTGGTTGAGCCGTAGGTGAAGGAGCCAGTATCCTCATACAAGCCCAGGGCCAGGGCAGTGGCCTGGATACGGGTGAGGGGGACGACCCGCTCACGGATGCGGGCGACCATCTGGCTGGTGTTGGCACCCGAGGTTACCAGGTGACATTCCCAGTTGGGGTTGAGGTCATCCCGCTGGGGGTGATGGTCATAGACCACGATGCGGGTCTGGTCACTCATACCCTTGACGGTGATCAGCGATTGGGTATCCACCAGGATGACCGTCTCAACCGGTGACCGGGGCAGGTTCCTGAAATGGACATAAGGGAGGTCCGCCCCGTAGGTTTCGAGGAAGCGCCGGCCGTTGCGGTTGATGCTGCGCGGCAGCAGGGGGATGGCATCCGGGTAGAGCAGCCATGCGCCTAATTGGGAGGCCAGGGCATCCATATCGGCTTGTTCATGGGTCAGGATCACGATCATGATTTATTCAAACCACCAGTACGCTTGGTCATCGAGGTTAAAGAAATTATAAACCGTCTGGGAGAGTCGTGCGAACAATCGGTTGCCCTGGTCAAAGTCCAGCCGGTCTGAGTCGTAGAGGAAGATATTGAGGACATAGTCGCCGCCGGGGGTGAAGACGATGGCCACGTCGGATATGGAACGCAGCTGGCCGTCCAGCTCCTGCACCCAGCCATGTTTGTGGGCTGCGGTGGCCTGGTAGGGCAACCCGGCTTCGATCAGCAGCCCAATGCGGTTGGCCGAGAGGATCTCAACCATCAGCTGGCACTCGGTCTGGGTGATCTCGCCTGGAAAGGTCTCGGTCAGCAGGCCGCTGCCGTCCTGGGCGCAGGCGTAGATCGCTGCCAGGAGGCGTCCCGTCTCGGAGGAGACGGTCTGGTTATAAATATCCGGGTTCAAAAAGACGTCCCGCCGGGCATTAGCCGGGGTTTCGAAACGTTGTAAGAGGGG
>DKFH01000022.1:0-2853 GCA_002452315.1 Anaerolineaceae bacterium UBA6801
ACCTGTTCCCATTATGGCTACCAGGCAGTGTACAAATATGGCGCCCTCAAGGGAGGCTGGATGGCTATCAAACGGGTTACTCGCTGCAACCCATTCAACCCGGGTGGAATTGACCCGGTTCCATGATGTTTAAAGAAGAGTGAATTGTATGAAGAAATCTCACATGAGGATCCTTGGGATAATGATAGGACTGACCTTTATCCTGAGTGCCTGTGCAACCGGGCCCAGAGTTACGGGGTCACCGGGTATTACCCTTACGGATGATCAAGTTTTTGTCGCTTATGGCTCATTTGTTTTCGCGCTGGATGCTGCCACAGGTAATGTTATCTGGCATTTTCCCCCAGATTCGAGCAACCAGATTTTGTTTTTTGCCCAACCCTATGTGAACGATGAATTTGTTTTCGTGGGTGATGTGGCAAATAATTTCTACAAGATCAATATTGATACGGGTACAGCGGCATGGACCTTCTCAGAAGCGAAGGGTTATTTTATCGGCCAGGCTATTGAAGAAAATGGCATTGTGTATGCCCCCTCCAATGATGGCAACCTGTACGCAATTGACGACCAGGGCAATTTACTGTGGGTGTTTGAAACCGGGCATTTTCTCTGGTCTCAACCCCAGGTTAGCGCGGATGCGATCTACCTCGGCGCGATGGATGCATTTGTTTATGCGATTTCAAAAGACGGGCAAGAGCTGTGGTCGACTGAAATGGCAGGCGCGGTGGTCGGCGCACCTGCACTGAGCGAGGATGGAAGCCGATTATACGTCGGGTCGATTGGTAATGACATGGTTGCCCTGGATACCACGGACGGCTCGGTGGTTTGGTCAGCGGAAGCAGGTGACAGCATTTGGGGCGGGGCTGCGTTGGCTGACGGCACCCTGTTTTTTGCCGATACGAGCGGTGTGCTGTATTTACTTGACCCACGAACTGGCAACGAAAAACAACGCTTTCAGATGGGCAACCCTATTGTCGGCGGGATAACGCCAGTTCCGGACGGCATTGCCCTGACCACAGAGCAAGGTACCGTCAAAGTTTTAGGGTATGATGGCGTCTCTAAATGGGAAGCGGGTGTCTCGGGGGAGGTGTTCCAGAGGCCTGTGGCCAATGAGGATTACCTGATGGTGGCGGCCATTGGCGGTGACAACCTGGTTTATGCTTTCAATTTATCGACCGGCGGACAGATTTGGGCGAGAACCCCTGAGAAATAGAGGATAGATCTATGTTGGAAACGCTTATTTATCAACCGTTTACAAATGTTTTGTTGCTGATCAATTCATTGATCGGCAATTTTGGGATTTCGATTATCCTGTTTACCCTCCTGATCCGTTTGCTTACCCATCCTTTGACCGTCAAGCAGTTTAAAGCCACCCAGGGGATGCAACAACTGCAAAACGATCCTCGTTACAAGAAAATTCAGGAAAAATATAAGGATGATAAGGAACGGCTTTCACAGGAGCAGATGAAGCTGTATAAAGAGCTGGGCATCAACCCTTTGGGCTCCTGCCTGCCGACACTGATCCAATTCCCGATTATCATTGGTCTGTACCAGAGTGTGGTGCGGGCGATGGCCGCCTCCCCTGTAGAGCTTTTCAGGCTGCAACAGAGCATTTATCCCGGGTTTATCAACCCGGCCAATGTCTTACCGCTGCAGAACCAGTTCCTGTGGATGGACCTGGGGCAACCGGAACGTTTGATGGTGTTTGGGTTTGGCATTCCTGTGTTGGCCATCCTGGTGGTGATCACCACTTACCTGCAGTCGAAACTGATCCAACCTGCACAAGCCGGCAATGATCAGGCTGCGATGATGAGCCAGTCGATGAACATTTACATGCCGCTGTTGATGGGTTTCATGGCGTATTCCCTCGCCTCTGGCCTGGCGTTATACTTCCTGGCGAGCAATCTGTTCGGTATTGCCCAATACTCCCTCCTTGGGCGGGCAGATTGGACCAACATAATCCCCTTCTTGAAGAAAAAAGAAGCTGATCAACCCGCTGCTAACAAGCCAGCCAAGGTGATTGACGCCGTCGCGGAAGAGGTTCCGTCGAAAAAGAAATCCTCACCCGCACCGGTAAAGAATAATGACAAACGTATGACCATACCCAGGAAACAAAGGTATCAGAAGAAGAAACAGTAATTTTTTTCAGGTCCTCTGTGGATTATTTTAGGGAGAAGGACTGATGACAGAAGAAAGAACGAAACTAGAAGTGATCGCCCCTTCCATCGAGGAGGCGATTGAACAGGGCTTACAACAACTGGGGTTGACGGAAGCAGATGTCGATGTTGAGGTCCTGGATGAAGGTAAAAAGGGTTTACTGGGGCTTGGTACTCGCCAGGCCAGGGTTGCTTTGAAAATCAAACGCCCATCTGAACGTACAGATGTGAGGGATGGGGAGGGTAAACCCCGGGTTGATTATAAAGAAAAGGATCAAGTCCCCGTAGAAGTTGAACAAGTTGCGCCTTCTGAAGAGCCTGATGAAGTTATCATCGCCAGGGAAACCATTCAGATCATCCTGGAAAAAATGAAGGTGAGAGCCGACGTTTCGGTGCGCCTGGGCGACTCAGATAGCAACCGAGTTCAACCCGTCCTGATTGATATCGAAGGGAATGATCTTAGCTTTTTGATCGGCAGAAAGGCGGAAACGATCAATGCGCTGCAATTTATCACCAGTCTGATCGTAAGCCGCGAGCTTGGTCGCTGGGTGCCCCTGCAAATCGATGTGCAGCATTACCGCCAGCGGCGCGAAGATGAGTTGCGAAAACTTGCCCGGCGCATTGCGGACCAAGTCTCCAGCACCGGCCGTGCGCAATCCTTGGAACCGATGCCCCCTAACGAAAGGCGGATTGTTCATAT
>DKFH01000022.1:3007-4443 GCA_002452315.1 Anaerolineaceae bacterium UBA6801
GATGGGCTTGAACTGACGAAGGCAGAGATCGAATTCTTTGTCCAGGGATATACCCGTGGGGAAATCCCGGATTACCAGGCTTCAGCATGGGCGATGGCTGTGTTGCTGAACGGGATGACCGCTGAAGAGACCACCTTCCTGACACTGGCCATGGCGGATAGCGGGGAAAAGCTGGACTTGAGCAGTGTGGTTGATATTGCAGTGGATAAACATTCGTCCGGCGGGGTGGGCGATAAAACTTCGATCGTGGTGGTGCCGTTGGTGCGCGCCTGCGGCCTGCCCGTGGGGAAAATGTCCGGGCGTGGCCTGGGTTTTAGTGGCGGTACCCTGGATAAGCTTGAATCCATCCCTGGTTTTCGCACGGACCTGACCAAGGACGAGTTTTTACGCCAGCTTGGCTCCTTGGGGATGGTCCTTTCAGGGCAGAGTGTTGACCTGGCGCCGGCTGATGGAAAATTCTATAGCTTAAGGGATGTCACCGGCACAGTCCAATCGATCCCGCTGATTGCATCATCAATCATGAGTAAAAAGATTGCCGCAGGCGCCCAGGCGATCCTCCTGGATGTTAAGGTGGGCAACGGCGCGTTTATGCAGACACTGGAGGAAGCCCGAGAACTGGCTTCCCTGATGGTATCGATTGGCAAGTTGAGCGGGCGCGCGGTCGCCGCCATACTTTCGGATATGAACCAGCCCCTGGGTCATGCGGTGGGAAATGCACTGGAGATGAAAGAAGCGATCCTGACCTTGATGGGTGAAGGGCCGGATGATTTTTGGGCGCATTGCGAAGAGATTGCCAGCCACATGCTAACCCTGGGTCAGCGGGCAGGTTCTGTGGCTGATGCGCGAGAAATGGTAAAAGAGGCCTGGGCATCAGGTCTTGGGCTGGACTATCTCAAACGTCTGGTTGAGGCACAGGGCGGAGATGTGCGTTATGTGGATCAACCTGAGCGGCTGCCCGAAGCGCCGATTAAATCAGTGATTGAAGCGCCAACTTCCGGCTTTATTCACGAGGTTCATGCGCGCCAGGTCGGGGAGACGGCGGTGATCTTAGGCGCTGGTCGGTCGAAGAAGGGCGATGAAATTGACCCTGCTGTGGGCATTTCCGTCCTGGTCAAAGTTGGTGATCGAGTCGAGGAAGGCCAGCCGTTATTTGTGGTCCACGCCCGGGATGAAGCCAGTTTGGGCGTGGCATCAGAGCAGTTGGTCAACGCCGTAAAGATAGCGGATCAGGCAAAGGACCCTCTGCCCTTGTTTTACGGCCTGGTGACATCAGATTAAACCGTTGCCAGGCGATCAACGCACCTAACAGCGGGCTTACGCTTGTTTGAATGCGGAGGCTGGTCGTTAGATTTGGGGGTAAAAAGGGCGAAATTATTGGCGTTCAGGCAGCCTCTTTGGTATTTTGGTTGATCTATGAGCCTGTTGCACGGACATTA
>DKFH01000136.1:0-2089 GCA_002452315.1 Anaerolineaceae bacterium UBA6801
TGGGCATGCAAGCCGGTGCACCGCCCGTGGCTAAGGTACGCCATGCGCCCGGTCACAGCGCCGGGCATGTGATGTTCTATGTCGAAAGCCTGAACACCCTGTTGTGCGGGGATGTGATCTTCCGGCAGGGCATCGGCCGAACGGATTTAGATGGGGGTAACCTAGACATCCTCCTGGAAAGCATCCGCACCCAGGTGTTTTCCCTCCCCGATGAGACCCGATTGCTGCCCGGGCACGGGCCGGAGACCACGGTGGGGTTTGAAAAGACGCACAACCCGTTCTTGAAGTAGAGAGGGCCTTGAAAAACTCAATGGGGCACGGCGTGCCGTGCCCCTACGCTGTTTCGGGTTAAATAAAAAAAGCTGCCAGTGAGGACAGCTTTTTTTGATTAGCAGGGCTTATTTGGCGTATTCGGTGGCCCGGCTCTCCCGGATCACCGTCACCCGGATCTGCCCGGGGTATTGCATGGTCTCTTCAATTTGCTGGGCGATGCTCTTGGCCATGCGGTTGGCCTCAACATCATCGATTTCTTCAGGTTTAACGATGATGCGCACCTCGCGGCCCGCCTGGATGGCGTAGCTGCGCTCGACGCCTTGATGGCTGTTGGCGATGTTTTCCAGCGCCCGCAGCCTCTTGATGTATTGTTCCAGGTCCTCACGCCGGGCCCCGGGCCGTGCGCCGGAGATGGCGTCGGCGGCCTCAGCGATGACCGCCTCAACGGATTCCTGTTCGCTTTCGTGGTGGTGCGAGGCAATGATGTTGACCACCTTTGCGTTGACGCCATGGCGGGCGGCAAATTCAGCACCGATCTGGGCATGGGTGCCCTCGGTGTTGTGATCCATTGCCTTGCCGAGATCATGCAGGAGGGCGCCGGCTTTAGCCACCTCAACGTTGGCGCCCAGTTCAGCCGCGATCACACTGGCGATCTTGGCGGTTTCAACGGCATGGGCCAGCTGGTTCTGGCCGTAGGATGTTCGGAATTTCAGGCGGCCCAATTTCTTGAGGACTTCCACATGCAGCCCGGCCACACCGGCATCATAGGCGGCCTGTTCACCGGCTTCGGCGATGTCCAGGTCCATTTGGTCGCCTTCTTCTTTGACGATCTTCTCGATGTTGGCCGGGTGGATGCGCCCATCGATCACCAGGCGCTGCAGAGACCGGCGGGCAATTTCCCGGCGGACGGAATCGAAACAGGAGACGGTCACGGCTTCAGGTGTGTCGTCAACGATCACGTCCACGCCTGAAATCTGTTCGAAGGCGCGGATATTGCGCCCGTTACGGCCGACGATGCGGCCTTTCATCTCTTCGTTGGGCAGGGTGACCACGGAGGTGGTCACCTCGGCGACCTTTTCGGAGGCAACCCGCTGGATGGCATCGGCGATCAGCTCGCGAGCGCGGATGTTTCCTTTTTCCCGGGCTTCGCTTTCGATCTGGCGGATAATGCGGGCCATATCTGCCCGGGCTTCCTTTTCAGTCTCTGCCAGCAGCACCTCGCGGGCCTCGTCGCGGGTCATTTCGGCGACACGCTGAAGTTCAGCCATAATATCTTCATAGAGCTTTTCGATTTCATTGGCGCGTTTGTCAATGCTGGATTGGCGTTTGTTCAGCCGGACCTCGCGTTCTTCGTATTTCTCCAAGCGCAGGTCCAGCTCCTCACGGCGCTTTTGCAGCCGGTCGTCCTCTCTGCTGAGTTCGTTCCGGCGCCGGTTGAGTTCTTCCTCGGCTTTCTGGGTGATCTTCAAAGCGATGTCCCTGGCCTCAATTTCGATCTCGCGGGCTTTTTCTTTGGCCTCTGTGATGATATGATCGGCTTTTAGATTTTGTTCTTTCCGCTTTGAGACCACGATCGATTGTTTGACGAAATAACCGATCACGCCGCCCAGGGCTAACCCGCCGAGGATCAGGGCAATTAATGCGATTGTGTTGATTGTTATCATAACTACTCCATTTTTTCAGTATCGTCGGTGCGCTCGGGTCCTGTTGGGCTGATATCCTCCCAAAGGCGGTCAACGGTGGGTTTGACGATCGCATACCGGAATCCGCGGCGGCTTAAAAAGCCGCCTACTTTTTTGAGGAACTCTGGTTTGGC
>DKFH01000136.1:2115-15787 GCA_002452315.1 Anaerolineaceae bacterium UBA6801
ATCCTCGAGCGCCTGTGTAATTTTGTCATCTGGGACGCCTTTGAGCCGTAATTCATAGGCCAAAAGCCGGTGGCTGCGCGGCTGGAAGGTGTTCCTGTTCTCGATCCATTGGCGGGCGAAATCAAGATCATCCAGCCAGCGTTTCTCGATCAGTTTTTGCAGCGTTACTTCAACCACATCTGCGCTGAAGCCTTTTTCCAGCAAGCGGCGCCGGGTTTCTTCAACCGAGCGCGGCCGGTGGTTGATGAAGCCGAGCGCTTTTTGGAAGGCGATCTCGTAGGTATCTTCTTGCTGTAACCGTTCGATATCAGCTTCGCTCAGCATCCGGCCGGTTTTCAGCCAGGCTGCCACAAACCTGGAAAGGCCAAACGCAAATTCTCCATCGAGGTAGATACTCACCCTCTGCGGGTTGCGTTTTTGCGCTTTGATGGCTGTGATTTCCCGTTGCATCCAAACCTTTCTTAAACCAAAGACAGCCGTATTTTTGCCCAAGATGGCTACGGCCGTCGTATCAGCGAGGTTCCCTGATTGGCTATAATTGTGTAAAGGATAGGCGTTATAAGCGGGTTCTTCTAGTCAGTTTTTGAACCCAAATGGTCCTCTTAGGTGACCGATGTGTGTTGAAAGACCATATCTATCCTCAACGGTATGCTTGACTCTAATCTTGACGATGGCAAAGGTATAACGGGTACTACAATTCCTTTGCTTCTCATTTCAAAACCGACGTCATCATCAATAATATGCCAGCCAGGATGCCGGCGAAATTGTTTCGTGCGGTTCTCTTTGATATCTCGATCGTAGCCGCCGAAATTTTGGGCGGCAGATGAACAAATTGTTAATTGTCTTTTTAAGTCCGTAAACTTAAATTCTTGCGTGTAATTATACAATAAAAATTCAATTAATAAAGGCCTGGGGGAAAAATGCGCTGGATCGATTTTTGTGATGGTCCTCAGTGCAGGGAGAAACAATGATGCCTATTTGTGAAACGGCCGGTTTTCTGGTGGGTTAGCCCTTTCGTTTTGGTTAATCGCCCAACTCATGTTAAAATAAAGGCTATGAACGCACAAACACCGATTAAAAAATCTGTTTCATCCCCAAGCGAGAGCTATGCGCGTCATCAAAAGCAACGGTTTTGGCAAATCATTGTCCCGGTTGGGTTGGGCGTCCTGCTGATCCTGGTGATTCTGGCCTTGGTGATCCTTTCAGCCGTGCGAAGCGATGCAGGCGGGCCGGTTTCACAATGGGCGGATGCGTCGATGATCTGGTTGTCGATGCATGCCCTCTTGTTTGCCCTGGTTTTCACTGTAATCCTGTTTGGGCTGGTCTTTGTGATGGCCAACCTGCTCAACGTTTTGCCCAAATACACCCTGCCCCTTCAGCAATATGCGAAATTGATCTCAGGGGGGATCATTTCAGGGGCAGACAAACTCGTGGCGCCAATTATCGCCATCAAAAGCTTTGGCGCCAGGGCATCTGCTACGATGGATGCGCTTTTGGGCCGTCGGCGCGACTGATTTTTCAATCAGGCCACGATCAAACCTGTTGAAATTTCCGCTTTGAACGGAATTTTGGTATTACCTTTAGTGTATGGAAGGAAATTGAGCATGGAACAAAATTGGAAGACGAAAGCACTTGTGACGGGTGTTATTCTTGGTGCGGTTACCGGGGGTTTATCCGCCCTCTTATTGATTAAGCGGGCGGAAAGCGAGAAGACCACCCCGAATTTGTCGGCAGCCGAGGGCATTCAAGTTGGTTTGGGCGTTTTAGGCTTGATGCGCTTGATCGCCGGCTTTGGCACCGACTAACGGTAGCTTTCGCAGGGATAGCTATTGTTTGAAATTTTATTTTTAGGCACATCTGCCTCAGCGCCCTCGGTACACCGTGGCCTGTCTTCATTATTAATTCAGCACGAAGAGTTCAGGTTCCTGATTGATTGTGGCGAGGGGACCCAACGCCAGATCTTACGTGCTGGCGCTGGTTTTAAACGCCTGAACCAGATCTTACTGACCCACGGCCATCTTGACCATATCCTGGGGTTGGGCGGCTTGGTGTCGACCTTTATGCGCTGGGATGTGATCGATGAAATTGAAATTTATGGCACCCGGCACACCCTTGACCGAGTGCATGACCTGATCTTTGGGGTGGTTTTAAGGGGACATCAGGGCACTTCGCCGGTTATTTTACATGAAATTGTCCCGAGTATGTTCTGGGAAACGGAGCGGTTCACAATCACCGCCTTTCCAGTCGATCACCGCGGTTCACATTCCCTGGGCTACCGCTTTGACGAGCGCACCCGCCGGCCCTTCTTACCCGCTGCGGCTGAAGCGCTAAATATCCCGCCAGGCTCCTGGCGCCGCGACCTGGTTAATGGCCTTGAGGTGACCTTGCCAGACGGCCGGGTCATCAAACCTGACCAGGTGCTGGGTGAGCCGCTGAAAGGCACCAGCCTGGCGGTCGTGGGCGATACGGGCAACCCGGATAAAGTGCTCCCCCACGTGCAGGGGGTGGATGCCCTGGTGATCGAGGCCACCTACACAGAGGACGAAGCGGACCTGGCGGATCAATTTGATCACCTGACGGCCGCCCGGGCGGCTGGGCTGGCCGCACAGGCCGGGGTGAAACACTTATTCCTGACCCACCTCTCCCGCCGCTACCGTGAGAGCGATATCTTTAAAGAAGCTGAGGCGATCTTCCCCGCTGTGCACGTGGCACGCGATTTTGACAGCTTTCAAATCCGCAGGGAAGAGGGTTGAACCGGTGCCGGCCAGCAGGGCAGACTATTTTCGATCAGGATCACGGAGAATAATTTGGCAAGGAAAGCATTTCTTGAGCGGTTGAAGGCCGGTGAGGTGCTGGTCTCCGATGGGGCCACCGGCACCAATTTGCAGCAGGCGGGACTGCCGATGGGTGCGGGGGCGGAGCTGTGGGTGCTGGAGAATCCCGATGCGATCCACGCGCTTAACCAGGCTTTTATCGAAGCCGGCGCGGAGATCCTCTTGACCTGCACCTTTGGTGGGACACGGCTCAGGCTGGAAGCCTCTGGTTTGGAGGATCAGTTTGAGGTAATTAACCGGTCTGCAGTTGAGATCACCCGCGCGGCAGCTGGCGACCGGGATGTGCTGGTAGCAGGCTCCATCGGTCCCCTGGGGCACATGCTGGCCCCGTTGGGGCTGGTTTCCGTTGAGGAAGCCGAAGCGGATTTCAGAGACCAGGCCGCCCTGCTGTGTGACACGGGGGTCGACCTGATTGTGGTGGAGACGCAGTTTGACTTGAATGAGGCCGGTGCTGCCATCCGCGGGGTGCGAGCCGTTGACCCGGCGGTCCCGCTGGTGTGTTCATTCAGCTACGACCGGGGCACCCGCACGATGATGGGCGTCAAGCCCGCGGCAATGGCCGCAGAGATTGGCGCGTTGGACGTGGACGTGCTGGGGATCAATTGCGGGCGCAGCCTGGCGGATAACCTGGCCGCCCTGGAAGAATTGCACGCAGCCACCGAGAAACCGCTGTGGTTCAAACCCAATGCCGGTATGCCGGAGGTGGGCAAGGATGGGCACGCGACCTATGCTGTTACACCCGAAGAGATGGCTGCCCTGGTGCCGGAGTGGGTGGCAAGCGGTGCCCAGGTGATTGGCGGCTGCTGCGGGACCAGTCCTGAACACCTGGCGGCGATGGCCAGGGTGGTCCATGCCTGATCGCCGTGTTCCGGATTGGTTGAGATAACGTCATGATTAATATGATCCTTGCCTCCAATTCACCCCGCAGAAGCGAGTTGTTGGGCTTGTTGAACCTGCCTTTTGAGGTTAGGCCAGCGGATATCAATGAAAATCAGCGTCCCGGCGAACCGCCGGTTGATTACGTGCGCCGTATGGCCTGCCAGAAAGCCCAGGCGATTTCCGAAGATCAGCCCGGGTTGGTAATTGCCGCCGATACCATCGTGGTGGATGAGGATGCGCTGTTGGGTAAGCCGGCTGACCCGGCCGAAGCCCATGGCATGCTGGTCCAGTTGCGCGGGCGGGTCCACCAGGTTTATACCGCCATTGCCATCGTGGAACCCCGCACCGGGCAGGCTGTGGATGCCGTGTGCCGGACGGATGTGCCCATGCGGGATTACACCGATGCTGAAATTGAAGCGTATATCACCTCGGGTGATCCCTTTGATAAAGCCGGCGGCTATGGCATTCAAAACGCGGAATTTCATCCCGTTTTGGGTTTGCAGGGCTGTTTTGCCTCGGTGATGGGCTTACCGCTGTGCCACCTGGCGGTGGGATTGCGGGCGTTTGGCATCCATATGGCGGAGGGCCTGCCGGATCGCTGCCAGGCCTATATCAATTACCAATGCCCGGTTTACCGCACGATTTTGGGCACGTCGTGAGGAGTTTATGGTGAAAACGCCCCGCCGGTTGCCTTCGATCCTGATTCACCTGACCCTCATCCTGGTCATTGGTCTGACGGGCTGCCTGCCCCTGGGGGCTGAAGCGCCCGGCCAGCCCACCCGGCGTCCAGGGGGTGATATGGCCGCAGCGGCAGGGGCACTGGGGGTGGTGGAAGCCTACCTTCAGGCCTGGATGGCTGAAAATTACCCCGCGATGTATGCCTATCTGGACCAGTTGAGCCAGGATGCGCTGCCGTTGGCCGACTTTACCACACTGCATCAAAACATCGCCCAAACCCTGACCCTGGATACTGTCCAGGCGCATGTGCTCTCATCCTACGCTGAAACCTTTCATGCCGAGGTGGCTTACCGGGTGGATTTCAATACCCGCCTGTTTGGCACCCTTACCCACGATACCGTCGCGGCCCTCACCCGTGAGCAGGACGGCTGGCACATTCAATGGGAGATCGGGATGCTGGTGCCGGAATTGCGCGGCGGCAACCGCCTGGAATTAGTTCACCAGCTGCCCTCCCGCGGGCGCATCTTTGACCGCCACGGCGCGCCGCTGGCAGCCTATGAAAACGCACTTTCCATCGGGCTGGTGCCCCGGGAGATCAACCCCGAGCAGGCAGACCGGCTTTACGAGACCCTGGCCGAGATCAGCTACTATAATCCCGATTCGCTGGCACGCCTGGTGGCAGCCACCCCCGAGGACTGGTACTTGCCCGTGGTTTCGCTCACCCAGGTTGCGGCTGCGCCTTATATTGAAACGTTGCGGTCCTTCAGCGGGGTGCGGATCAACGAATTCCGCTCCCGGTTCTATGTGGATGGCGGTGTGGCGCCCCATGCCCTGGGGTATATGCTGTTCATTCCCGAAGAGCAACTGGAGGATTACCTGCGCCGCGGGTACCGCCAGGACGAACGCATCGGCGTGGCTGGGCTGGAAGCTACCTTTGAGCCGCAGCTGGCCGGGCTGCACGGCGGGTCTTTATATCTGATCGGGCCCAGCGGTGAGATCCAATCACTGCTGGCCTCCAGTGACCCTGTGCCGGGGCACTCGATCACCACCACGCTGGATAAAACCCTGCAGATGCGGCTGCAAGCCTCCCTGGGTGACCTACCTGCTGCTGTGGTGGTGATGGAGGTGGATACCGGCCGGGTACTGGCGATGGTCTCTAACCCGCATTTTGACCCAAATGCCTTTGACCTGATCGAAACCGATCGCAGCCTGATGGAATCCTATTTCAGCAATCCGCTGCAGCCGCTGTTTAACCGCGCCACCCAGGGTCAGTATCCCCTCGGGTCGGTGTTCAAGACCATCTCCATGTCTGCGGCAATCGAATCCGGGCTGTACCGGCCGGAATCGAGGTTTTTCTGCGGTCATTCGCTGTGGGTGTGTGACAGTGTCACACTTTACGATTGGACCCTGGGCTACGGCACAGCCGCCAGCGGTGATCTGAACCTGGTGGAGGGCTTGATGCGCTCCTGCAACCCCTGGTTTTACCGCATCGGGGAAAACCTCTACACCGAGGGAATGGATGGCTATCTTTCGGACATGGCTTACGGTTTTGGCCTGGGCGCCAGGACCGGGATCGACATCGCCGAAGCGCCGGGCAATATCCCCCAGCAGGCGGGCACCTGCGTGAATAGCGCCCAAATTGCCATCGGGCAGGGTGAGGTGCTGGTCACACCGCTGCAGGTAGCCTCATTTTTTGCCGCTTTGGCTAACGGCGGCACGCTCTACCGGCCCGCACTGGTCGAGAGCATCCGCCCGGTGACAGGTGAGCCGGTCTACACCTTTGCGCCCGATCCGCGGGGTCAGCTGCCCATCTCCGAAGAGACCCTCGCTGCCGTGGCTGAGGGACTGCGCATGGTGGTTGAGGAACGGCGCGGCACGGCTTATTGGCCAATGGAGGGCCTTTCCATCCCGGTTTCGGGTAAAACCGGCACAGCCGAAACCCCCTCCGGCCGCTCGCACGCCTGGTTTGCCGGGTACAGCCGGGCGAATGACCCCAACCGCCCGGATATTGCCGTGGCGGTCATCGTTGAAAACAGCGGCGAGGGCTCGGTGATGGCCGCACCCGTCTTCCGGCGGGCGGTGGCGCTGTACTTTTCGGATGGTGAGGACCCGGCCGGCGTCATGCCTTGGGAGAGCGAGCCGTATATTCTTTACCAGGCGCCAACAGAGCCGGCAGAAGAATCCCCAACTGAGGACTGACACAGTATAATCAATGACCATAATGTAACCGGATGCGGGCAGGCGCCTGCATCCCATGGAGAACATTGATGAAGAAGCTGCAAGTTACAATCATTTTGCTTTTACTGGCTGCGATTGTCGGTTGTACACCGGCTATCCCTGAGCCTGAAGAAACACCCACGGCAACGGCGACCCTGCCGGATCCGCAGGTGTTTGTCACACCGGCACCCGATGTTGACGGGGTGATCGAGGCGTTCATGGAGGCCTGGCGTGTGGATGATTACGAGGCCATGTATGCGCTTCTGTCCGCTGAGAGCCGCAGCGCGATCTCGGAAGAGGCCTTCCTCAACCGCTACAACGAAACAGCCATTGCCCTGACGCTGCTGTTTGACCAAGGCATCACTTACCAGATCCTCTCTCGAGAGACCAATCCGACTGTAGCCTCTGCCAGGCTGCACGTCAATTACAATACGAACTTTTTCGGCACCCTCAGCCGTGATGTGGTGATGTCGCTGGTGCGTGAGGGTGGTGAGTGGCGGGTAGCCTGGGATGAGGGCTTGATCATGCCCGACCTGGCGGGGGGCAACGCGCTCGAAATTGTGCGCCAACCCGTGCCGCGCGGCAATATCTACGCCAACGACGGCTCGCCGATGGTCGCCCAGGAAGAGGCCGTGGCGATCGGCTTTACCCCCGGCAACCTCAACCCAGACAGGATGGACTTGTTCTACACCACCATGGCGCGCCTGACGATCTACCAGGCGGATGAGATCAGGGAAATGGTGGAAGCTGCCCTGCCCCTGGATTATGTACCCCTGGGCGAAGCCACCCGGGCAGAGGTGGATGCCAACATGGGCGCCCTGAGCAACCTGACGGGCGTGTTTCTGAACTATTACACCTCGCGTTTTTATTACGATGGCGGCCTGGCCCCCCAGATGGTGGGGCACCTGACCTACATTTCCAGCGAGGAGCTGAACCGCTATTTGCGGCTGGGTTACTCGCCCAATGAGCGTTTTGGGGCCACCGGGCTGGAGCTGGCCTTTGAAGACACGCTTTCGGGTGAGCGCGGCGCCACGCTGTACTTAAAGGACCCGGATGGGCAGATCATCACCCGGCTGGCAGAGCGGCCCGCCTCGCCGGGGCAATCCATCACCACCACCATCGAACCCGGCTTGCAGTATCGCTTGCAGCAGTCTTTGGGCAATTTCAGAGGCGCTATCGTGGTGATGGAAATCGATACCGGGCGGGTGCTGGCGATGGTCTCCAACCCGCAGTTTGATCCCAACCTGTTTGACATCAACAATCAAAACTTCATCTATGCCCAGAACCCCTACGTGCAGCCCAATGACCCCGTCTTCAATAGGGCTACCAGCGGGCAGTACCCCCTGGGCTCGGTGTTCAAGATTGTCAGCATGGCCGCTGCGCTTGAGACGGGCATATTTAATGAAGCGGACCGGATCTACTGCGATCATTCCATTGTGGTGTGCGGCAATGAGCTGTATGACTGGACTTTTGAGAAGGAGGTCCCGCCCAGCGGCGACCTGACCTTACCAGAAGGCCTGATGCGCTCCTGCAACCCCTGGTTCTACACCATCGGTGAAGAACTGATGGCGGCCGGCAACCCGGATGCCATTATCGACATGTCGCGCAGTTTTGGGCTGGGGCAGCCGACCGGTGTGGAGGTGCCAGAACAGCCAGGAAACATCCCTGCCCAGGTGTTCAACTGTGAACAGAACGTCCAGCTGGCCATCGGCCAGGGCGAGATGACCGTCACGCCCCTGCAGGTGGCCGCCTTCACTGCCGCGCTGGCCAACGGGGGCACGCTCTACAGGCCGACCGTCATCGGCGCCATCGGGCCGGAGGACGGCACCCCGGCCTACACTTTTGCGCCGGAGGTGAATGGCAGCCTGGCTGTTTCAGACCGCAACCTGCGTATCATCCAGGATGCTCTGCGCGAGGTGATCGCCAATGCCCGCGGCACGGCCCAGCTCCAGCTGGGGACCATGCGCTACCGCTCCTTTGGTAAAACCGGCACCGCCCAGAACCCCTTTGGTGCGCCGCATGCCTGGTTTGCCGGATACACACAGGTTAACAACCCTGACCGGCCCGACATCGCCGTGGTGGTGATGCTGGAGAACGCCGGCGAGGGCTCGGAGATGGCGGCGCCGGTCTTCCGCCGGGCGGTTTCGCTGTATTTTTCCGGTTATACCGATATCGGCCGGGTGCTGCCCTGGGAGGCTTATGCCTATGTGGTAGCCTCACCCACACCCCTGCCGACCAATACCCCCATCCCCACCAATACCCCCATCCCCACCGAGACGCCCATCCCCGAGGAGGGCGAGGCAGAGCCTGGCGATGAGCCCGAGGAGTGACGCGTTTGCCTGAAACCCTTGAAGGACTGGTGATTCGCGCCCAATCCGGCTTTTTGGTGGTGCACACGGACGCTGGCGACTATACCTGCCGGCTGCGCGGCCGCCTAAAACAGGGCGACCAGGAGGGCGATCGCGTGGCTGTGGGCGACCGGGTCACCATTACCCCCCAGGAAGACGGCAGCGGTGTGATCGAAACCGTCCACGAGCGGCGGGCGGAGTTTGCCCGTATACGTACCGGCATCAAACGTGATTTCCGCCAGATCCTGCTGGCCAACCCGGACCAGATCGTGGCCGTGTTCGCCTGTGCCCAACCTGAGCCCAGCCTGCGCATGCTGGACCGCTTTTTGGTCATCGCTGAAAAACAGATGGTGGATGCGCTGATTGTGGCCAACAAGGTCGATTTGGTGACGCCGCAAGCAGCCCAGGCTGTCTTTGGTTTGTATGAGGAACTGGGGTACCCGGTGGTCTACACCTCGGCGGTGACCGGGCAGGGCGTGGACCGCCTGCGGGAACACTTACAAGGAAAGCTCTCTGCGCTGGCCGGGCCCTCGGGTGTGGGCAAGTCCAGCCTGCTGAACGCCATCCAGCCCGACCTGGGCCTGCAGGTGCGCTCGGTCAGCGAAGCCACCTCGAAAGGCCGCCATACCACCCGGGTGCGCGAGCTGTACCCGCTGGACGTGGGCGGCTATGTGGCTGACACGCCCGGCATCCGCTCTTTGGCGCTGTGGGACACCGAGCCGGAGGAGCTGGACGCCTATTTTGTCGAATTGCGCCCGCTGGTGGCTGACTGCCAGTTTTCAGACTGCACCCACACCCACGAACCGGGCTGCGCGGTGCTGGCGGCGGTTGAAGCGGGGGAGGTGGCGCCCCAGCGTTATCATTCCTACCTGCGCTTGCGTTTTGGGGATGAATCGGAGGAAATGATCGAAGAAGGGGCCTGGGATTAGCCCGGCCGGGGGGCCGAAAGGAACAATTCATGAAAAAAACCCTGGTTTTAACCGTCCTGATGACCCTCATCCTGGCTGCCTGCAGCACGCCGGCGGAAGAACTGCCCGACCCGACGGCCGCGGCGACGGATTTACCGCAAGCCACCGCCCTCCCCAGCCCCACGCCGACGGAGGTCCCGCCCATGGTGCTGACCCTGTGCACCGCCAGCCTGCCTGAGACGCTGTTCCCGTATGGCGGCGTGCCCTCTGCGGCCAGGGAGCGCGCCCTGGAGCTGCTCTTCCCACCGGCGATTACCCGGGAAGGCGGCACCCTGACGCCGCTGATCCTCGAGAAGGTCCCCACACAGGCCGATGGCGACCTGCGCCTGGAGCCCGTCCTCATCCGGCGGGGGCAGACGGTTGTGGATGCGCGCGGCGAGCTGGTGACCGCCATAGAAGGCGCCTGGGTGCGGCCAAGCGGCTGCCGCGCTACTGAGTGCGTCATCACCTGGAACGGGCTTGACCCGCTGGAGATGGACCAGATGGTGGTCGATTTCACCCTGCGGGCTGACCTGGTCTGGACGGACGGGGCCCCGGTGACCGCGGCCGACGCGGTCTTCAGCTACCGGCTGGCCAGCGATCCCGAGTCACCCGCCTACGGCTGGGCGGAAGCCCACACCCAGGGTTTTAGCGCCTGGGATGAGCGCACCCTCAGCTGGCGCGGCTTCCCCGGGTTTGCCACCCCCCACCTGGAGCGCCTGTTTTGGACGCCGCTGCCATCCCATGCCTTTGATCCTGAGGCGGGCATCGGGGAGTTGGCGGCTGATCCCTCCTGGGGGGCTGTGCCCCTCAGTTATGGCCCCTTCACGGTGCGCGGCTGGGAGGCGGGCGGGCTGCGCCTGGCGCGCAACCCCGAAAGCCCCCTGGGGGCGGACTTGTTTCCCTGGGCGGACGAGGTGTTAATTCAGACAGTTGAGGGCGGCGCGGCGGCCGGCTGGGCTGCGCTGCAGGCTGGGGTCTGCGACCTGCTGGACAGCTCCTTCAGGCTGGCGGATACGCCGGAACTGCTGGCCGAGATCGAGGCCGATGACGGCTTTGAGGTTAGAACGGTCTCCAGCCAGACCTGGACGCAGCTGGTCTTCGGCCTGCGCCCGGCGGAGTATGATGGCCTGGCCAACCCGGTCTTTGCCCAGCGCCCGGATTTCTTCGCCGACCCGCGCACCCGCCTGGGGATCGCGCAGTGCCTGGACCGCCCGGCTTTGGCGGCGCTGACCCACGGCCAAGCCTGGCCGAGCTTTTTGCCCCCCGGGGCATCGTTTTTAGATGAAGGCCTAGCCTTTGACCCTCAAGCGGGCATGGCCCTGCTGGAGGCGGTCGGCTGGCGCGACCACGATGGCGACCCGACCACCCCGCGCCTGGCCCAGGATGTACTGACCGTGTTCAACAACGTCCCCCTGGCGCTGACCCTGCTGGTGGGGCCCTCACCCTTCCACCAGGATTTGGCGGCGGGCATCAGTCAGTCGCTGATGGCCTGTGGCGTGGGCGTGGAGGTGCAGGCGCTCTCACTGGCCGAGCTCTACGCGCCTGGACCCGGCGGTCCGCTGTTTGGGCGCCAGTTTGACCTGGCGTTGATCGCCTGGCAGCCGCTGCCCGGGCCGGATTGCGGGCTGTACATGAGCTGGGCGGTCCCCGATGCGGGCAACGGCTGGATCGGGACGAATATTGCCGGCTTTTCCGACCTCGCCTATGATGCGGCCTGCACCGCGGCCACTTTGGCGCTGCCGGACGAGGCGGATGCCCTTTTGGCGGCGGCCGAAGCGGCGTTTGTGGAACTGCTGCCCGCGGTGCCGCTGGTCGCCCCGCCGGTGGTGGAGATAGCCAGTAGACGGTAGGTCACGCTTCCAGCGTGACACAAGGTGAAAGGTGAAAGCTAAAAGTGTCTTTCTCCCCCATTTACGGCGGGCAGGGGGGTGTTATTGGTGGGTTGGCCATGGATCGGGTCTGGTTTGATATACGCATGATGTAAGGCTGGGTGGCCGCCTGAACATTCTCCCGCCAACCCACCCCGATTATGGTAACCAATTCGATTTTTCTGCTTGACTCTCAAGACGGTATCTACGAACTAACCCCTTATCCCTAATACCAAATCCCTATTACCTACTCCCTACTCCCTACTCCCTACTCTCCAACCCCCTTGACTTTTACTGCCACATCCATTATTATTCATACCATGAATAAAAATTATTCATCGCCTGAATTATATTACAAAAGGTGGTTGACGCCTCATTTAATCGACGCGCTCAATGATGCTTCGATTTTGGTCTTGACGGGCGCTCGGCAGGTGGGGAAAAGCACCCTGCTCCGCCGGGAGGCGCCTTTTTGTGATTTTCGCTTCTTGAATCTTGACGACCTGGATACCCTGCAGCAGGCCAAAGCGGACCCAGGCTCGCTTTTTATCGGAGCAGACCGGATCGTGATCGACGAAGTCCAGCGGGCGCCCGACCTGCTGCTGGCGGTTAAACAGGCGGTGGATCAACACCCCGGCCGCTATAAGTTTGTCCTGTCTGGCTCGGCCAATTTGCTGCTGATGAAGCACGTCAGCGAAAGCCTGGCTGGCAGGGCGATTTACTTTGAACTGAACCCGATGACCCTGGGGGAGAGCCATCAACAGCCGCCACCCAGCCTTATTAAGGACTTATTGGCGGGCATTTGGCCTGAAGCGGGGCGGCTGGCCGGCCCGACACCGGCCTTACCCCCCCTGCTGTTGCGGGGATTCATGCCCGCTTTGCTGACCCTGGATCAACCCCGCGCGTGGACACGCTGGTGGGATGGCTATGTGACCACCTATCTCGAACGAGATTTGCGGCAAATCTCGCAGATCGATTCCCTGCTCGATTTTCGCCGCTTAATGATCCTGCTGGCACTGCGTTCTGGCCAGATTCTGAACCAATCTGACCTAGCCAGGGATGCGGACCTCTCTCAGCCCACAGCGCATCGCTACATCAACCTCATGGAAACCTCCTACTTGTTCAAACGCCTGCCACCGTTTACCGCCAATCGCAGCCTGCGGTTGATTAAATCCCCCAAGGTGTTTTGGAGCGACCCTGGTCTGGCGACCTTTCTCTCAGGCTATTATGAAGAAACTGACCTGCAAGACGCGCGTGAATTTGGTTTTCTTTTCGAAACGCTCATCTTTCATCACCTGCAAGTGCTCTCTCAGCTGTTGACGCCCAATGCGCGTTTGTTTTATTTGCGGATGCGGACAGGGCAGGAGGTTGATTTTGTGGTGCAGCACGGGCGAAAAATCCTGCCCATCGAGGTCAAACTGACCCAAAAACCCGGCTATGACGATGCCAAACACCTGCGGCTCTTTTTGGAACAGTACCAACATGCTGAGCTTGGCTTGCTGATCACCAATGGGCGGGAAATCAAACGATTGGGCCGCAATGTCGTGGCTGTGCCGTGGACGGTGGTGGCGGGCAGTCTGTAGGTCACGCTTTTAGTGTGACAAAACTGGTAGCCTTGTCACACTTCCAGCGTGACACTATTCTGTCACGTGGGTGACTGCGTCACCACACGTGACCTACGAAATCCAATGATATATTGTCTGAGAACGCAACAATCGTTATAATACTATTGTGAATATTCGCCGCTATTATTTCCCAGGCCAAATTGTATTTATTACCCAAATTGTCAAAGACAGAAAACCTGTGTTTAACAACCCGATGATGGTTGAATTGTTATATGAAACCCTCATAAATGTTCAAAAATTGCACCCCTTCCTATTGCTTGCATATGTTTTTCTTCC
>DKFH01000025.1 GCA_002452315.1 Anaerolineaceae bacterium UBA6801
TGTGACCATCGCCCTGGTCACCACCGATTCCTCGCCCATCGGTTATGTGGACCGCTCAGGCACCCTGTCCGATGCCGTCCCTTTAGAAGCCGACGGGAATTTGTTCGATCCAGCCATCGATTTTGTCGCCTACACAAACATTGAACAGGCCCAGGCCGACCTCAACGCTGAAATAATCCAGGCATATTATGTCATCCCTGAAAATTTCCCTCAAAATCGAGAGGTAGAACTCTACTTTATGGATGCGCCCAGCATGGGCGCACAAAACCAATTCAGGGGATGGATCATCAATAACCTGGATCGCTTCCACCAGCTAGATCCCCAAAGCCTGGAAAGGCTCCAGGAAGGCAGCCTGTTGACTATGTCAACCCTCGATGGAAGCCGCCAGATGCGTGAAGGCCAATGGTTCATGTTCATCGTCCCCATCATTGCCGGGATCACCTTCATCATCGTGGTTTTGTCCAGTGGTGGCTACCTGTTACAGGCCGTCGTGGAAGAAAAAGAGAACCGCACCATGGAAATCGTCATCACCTCGGTCACGCCCAGGCAGTTGATGACCGGCAAGACCATCGGCAATATCAGCGTCGGGCTGACCCAACTGGTAGTCTGGCTTGTCTTCGCCTGGATCGGATTGGATGTCGCAGGCAATTTCTGGCCTTTTTTGCAGGACTTTTCGATCCCGGGTGAAACCCTCTTGGTGATGGCATTGCTGTTCCTGCCCGCCTTTGTGATGATCGCGGCCATCATGTCCACCATTGGCGCCATCATGACCGATATGCGCGAGGCGCAGCAAGTCAGCTCGGGGTTCTCCTCGCTGGTCACCATCCCCCTTTTTTTTGTCACCCCCATCATGATGAACCCCAACAGCACGATAGCCGTTATCCTGAGCTACTTCCCGCCTTCAGCGCCGATCACCGTGCTGTTGCGCATGGCCTTCACCACGCTGCCCACCTGGCAGTTAACCCTTAACGTCCTGATCCTGGTGGTCTTTGCAGTTTTTTCTGTGTGGCTGGCCGGGCGAGCCTTTCGGATGGGTATGCTCCATTATGGCAAGAAAATTGCTTTCAAAGACCTCTTCACAAAGCAGGAGGCAGCATGAATAAGACGTTAACCATTCTAAAGACCGAGTTTATCAACACGGTCACACGGCGCTCATTCATCCTGACGCTGATCCTGGTGCCCCTGGTGCCAGCGCTGATCCTGGGCGGGATTTCCCTGTTTGGGGACGATCAGCCCATCGAGTGGACTGACCCAACCCCCCAGCCCCAACCGGAAGAATTCCCCTCAGAGGGGTACCTTGACCTGGCCAACATCATCACCCAAACACCAGAGTGGCTCGATGAGGCGCGTTTGATCCCCTTTGACAACCAGGCCGATGCCCATCAAGCTGTTCTGGCGGGAGAGATCAGCGGGTATTTCGTGATTCAACCGGATTACATGGCAACCGGTGCCATCACCTACTACAGCGAGGACTTTAACCCCATGTCCTCCATCGATACCACCTGGGTGATCAATGCCCTGATCCAATTTAACCTCTTCGAAGGTGACCAGGTCGGTTTTGAGATCTTTCAAAACCCGATCCAGGCTAATTACATTGATCTTGCACCGGAAGTTACGGATGAAGGGATCAATATAAGCAACCCGATCGCTTTTTATATCCCCTACGGGATGACCTTACTGTTCTATGTCCTGATCTTCACCTCCGCCAGCCTGATGATGAACAGCGTGGCCAAAGAGAAGGAAAACCGGGTCATGGAGATCCTGATCAGCTCCATCAAGCCGCGCGAGCTGCTCACAGGGAAGATCCTCGGCCTGGGATTGGTCGGCTTACTGCAACTGGTCGTCTGGCTGGGTTCGGCGCTGCTCATGCTGCAACTGGGCGGCAGGACGCTGCAATTTCTCTCCGACATTCAGCTCTCCTCGGGCATCCTCCTGTGGGGAATCGTCTTCTTCATTTTGGGTTACCTCTTATACGCAACTATTATGGCGGGTGTTGGCGCACTGGTTGGCTCGGTCAAAGAGGCCTCTCAAGCGACATTTATCATCATTTTGCCCATCCTGATCCCCTTGTTGCTGGTGGGGGTCATCATTAACCAGCCAAATGCCCCCCTGCCCGTTGTGCTCAGCCTGATCCCCTTCACTGCGCCCAACACCATCATGACCCGCCTGGCTACCGCTCCCGTGCCGCTTTGGCAGCTGCTGGCAGCGATCGGCTTGCTGCTCATCACGGTCTTCATTCTCATCCGCGCGGTTTCAGGCATGTTCAGGGCTCAGTTTCTGCTGACAGGTCAAAAATTCAGCTTGGGATTGTTCATCAGGACCCTGCGCGGCAAGCAAGGGCAAGTCCTCGAATCATAACGTAACAATGAAACCCAAAATAGGCAAAATTACCAGCGTGAGCACATTTAAAACTGCCCACGCTGATTTTTTAAGTATTATGTATCGAATTTGGAACCATTATTGCACCAATTTCGTCATATGGATAGCAATCCAATGGAAACACCGCCTGTGTTCTTTTCAATAAGATGGTGCTTTGAATCCATGTGTTTCAATTTATTGCAAAAGTCTATATAATTAAATGATTATCCACATCAATATGTTTGCGAGGAGAAGAACAATGAAGAAGTCAATTTTCCCTATTACCCTACTATTGATTTTCAGCCTGATTTTAGTGGGCTGTAATCTACCCACGCAGGAGACGCCCGAATCCCAGGTGGACCTGTTGAACACGGCCGCAGCACAGACCGTTCAGGCCCAGCAAACCTTGATTGCCCAACCCACTGAAGTGCCTCCCACACAGGAAACCTTGCCCACAGAAACGCTGGAGGAGACGGAGACGGACACGCCCACCGAGCCACCCGCGCCAACCAGCACCCCCACCCTGGCAGCGACCCCTACCTCGCAAGCCAAATGCGACCAGGCCGGGTTTGTCTCCGAGACGGTACCCGATGGCTCAGATTTCAACCCGGGCCAGGCCTTTACCAAAACCTGGACCCTGAAAAATACGGGGAGCTGTACCTGGAATGCAGACTATGATGTGGTCTTCTTCAGCGGCAATGCCCTGGGTGCGCCAGCTGCCAAACCGCTCACCAGCGGGACGGTTTCCCCGGGGCAGCAAATCACCATTTCACTGGAATTGCAGGCACCCCTCACAGCCGGAACCCACCGGGGTGACTTCAAACTGCGCAATGCAGGCGGCGTCTTGTTTGGGATTGGCGACAAAGACGGTCCCTTCTGGGTCAAAATCGATGTACCCGGCACCACCTATGATTTCACCGACAAGGCGTGCGCATCCGGCGTAAAGTGGACCAGCGGTGCGGGTGAGCTACCCTGCCCTGGCACTGAGACGGGTAATAATGGCTGGATCGTGATCGTAGACGAACCCGTGCTGGAAAACCTTGTCGTCGATGACGAGCCCGGTATCAAGGTCAGCCCACAAAATGTCTCTGATGGCTGGATTCGGGGAACCTACCCCGAAATGAAGCTCACTGGCGGTGTTTCCTTCAAAGCCATTGTGGGATGCTACGGGGCTGCAAATTGTGATGTAAAGTTTAAATTGAATGCCCGCATCGATGGCGGCGCTGAACAAACTCTGGCAACCTGGCACGAGATCCAGGATGGGAAATATAACCAGGTCAAAGTTGACCTGAGCAGCCTGGCGGGCAAAAATGTCCAGTTCATCTTGCTGGTGGAGGCCAACGGCAGCCCTGAAAATGACCGGGCACTCTGGTTTGGCCCCCGAATTGAAGCAGATTAGTTAATCTAACCATCAGGGGCGGCGTGTTCGCCGCCCCTTTTTTGACCAATATGTTAGCATCGAAACCAATCATCAACGCTTTTATTCATCTTGGACTCAACTTGACTTTTTCCACCCATCATCTACAATAAAAGCTGACCATAACAACCCCCCGGTCTGGAGGTAGGTAAACATATGCAACTCATCGCCCGAAAACACATCGTCTCGCTGATCCTCATCATGCTGCTTGGATTCATCCTCAGCGCCTGCCGATCTGCCGAGCCAGAATTGGATATTGATGCCCAAAAAACCGGCTTTGCCCTCACCGCAGATGCCCAGGCAACGATGACCGCCGCCGCTCAGCCCACCGCAACCGAGACACCGGTCCCCACGCCAACTTTTACACCGCTGCCACCCGCCACCAACACCCCCGTTGTCACGCCCACCGAGACAAATGGTGAAGTCCAGCCGCCCTCCGGTGGCACAGATCGCGCCCAGGTCATCGCGCAGGTACCCGCTGACAACACCAGTTTTCAACCCGGGGAAGCGTTTACCGTCACCTGGACGCTTGAAAACCAGGGGACAACCACCTGGACCGTCAATTATTATATTGAATTCGCCTTTGGAGACTCCATGGGCGCGGAGGATAAGGTTTTTATGTGGCTGCCTGTTCCCCCCAACACCAGCCTACCCCTCACCGTCAATTTCACCGCCCCCGAAACGCCAGGCAGCAAGGTGTCTAACTGGAAATTGTTCAATGCCAACGGCGAGGCCTTCTACGACTTCAGCGTCACCATCGTTGTGAATGAATAGAGCAACCCGAATCAACCCCACCTGACGATTGCACCGTATGCATCGTTTATCAACCCTGAAACAAGCAATCAGAACAGAGGCTCATCGGCTGGGGTTCACGCACTTTGTTGTATCTCCCGCCCATCCCGTACCGCACCTGCAAACCTACCTGGCGTGGGTGAGCGCCGGCCGCCATGCGGACATGGGCTACCTGGCGCGCACCGACACACTGGCCAAACGGGGCGACCCGGGCCTGATCCTGGCAGGCTGCCAGCGCGTCATGTGCCTGGCCATGCCCTATAACCCGCCGCATGCGCCCGTAGATGAAACCCGCCCCGGCTACGGCAGGATCTCCGCCTATGCCCGTACCACCGATTACCACCTCATCATCCAGGAAAAGCTGAACGCGCTTGAGTCCTTCATCCACGCTCAAGCGGGTGAAGGGATCGGCTTTAAATCCTATGTCGATACCGGGCCTATCCTTGAGCGCGCCTTTGCAGCACAGGCCGGGCTTGGCATGTTCGGCAAGAACACCAACCTGATCATCCCCAAAGCGGGGTCATATGTCTTTTTGGCCGTGATCCTCACCGACCTGCCCTTGCCCCCCGACGCGCCTCTCAATCGTGACCCGTGCGGGTCTTGCCAGCGCTGCATCGAGGCCTGTCCCACCGAGTGCATCCGGGCCGATCGGACCCTCGACGCCGCTCGCTGCATCAGCTATCTCACCATTGAAAACAAGGGCATCATTCCCGACCCCCTGAAGAGCCAGGTGGGCAGCTGGCTGTTCGGCTGCGACATCTGCCAGATGGTCTGCCCGCACAATGCCCGGGCCGCCAGCCAGCCCGGCGCCCTCGGCCAGCTACGCCTGCCTGAATTCATGGACGTGGTGGAAATCATCACCTGGGGCCAGGCCGAATTCAAAGCAGTCACTGATGACACGGCACTTTCACGAGCCAGGCTGCGAGGGTTGGTCAGAAATGCCGCCATTGTCCTGGGCAACCAGCGCGAGATCCAGGCTCTTCCGGCCTTAAAAACCCGCCTGGACCAGGAAACCGATCCAACCATCCAGGATGCCCTTCAATGGGCGCTCCAGCAAATTGAAACCAGCACAAGGGACGGCTGACCCACCCATGCAAGAGCAACCCACCTTTTTAATCGGCAACGTGCCTATCTTTGGCGATCTGATCCTGGCCCCCATGGACGGGATCACCGACCTGCCCTTTCGCGGCCTGTGCCGCCGCTTGGGATCGGCCATGAGCGTGACGGAATTCATCAACGCCCTGGACGTGCTGGAGAATCATCCCCGTTACCCTAAACGACATACCTTTGAACCCTTTCACCGCCCCCTCTCCCTGCAGATGTTGGGCGACGATGCCGATCAGATCCTGGCGGCAGCGCTGCAGCTTGTACCCCAGGTGCAGCCGGACATCATCGATATCAATTTAGGCTGCCAATCTAAAAATGTCACCTCCCGGGGCGCCGGGGCAGCCCTGATGAGGGAGCCCGAAAAGATCGCCGCCATTTTCCGGATGATGTGCGCCAATTTCAGCCAACCAATCACTGGCAAGATCCGCCTAGGATGGGATGAGGAATCGCTAAATTACCTGGAGGTCGCCCATGCCATCCAGGAGAGCGGCGGCGCCATGATCGCCGTTCATGGCCGCACCCGCCAGCAGGCCTACCGCGGCCAGGCGCGCTGGGAGCCCATCCGCGAGGTCAAAGAAGCCCTGACCATCCCGGTCATCGCCAACGGTGATGTGCGCACCGTGGCGGATATCGACCGCATCCAACAGGCCACCGGCTGTGATGCCGTCATGATCGGGCAGGCGGCTGTGGGCAACCCGTGGATCTTCAGCCGTATGGACCGGGAAGAAGTGCCCACACAGCAGGTCAAAGAAACTATCCTGGACCACTTCAACGCTATGCTTGATTTCTACGGCGAGCGCGGCGTGATCACCTTTCGTAAGTATCTCAAAGCCTATCTGGCGCCCTATGACATCCCCACAGAGGATTTACTCCTCCTGTTGAAAAGCACGGAACCGGTGTTCATCCGTGAGTGGCTCAAACGCTACTTCGACCGCCTTGTAAAGGAGCGGGGGTAACCACCGGGCATCGCACATGGGTTGAACCCGAGCCAAACATCTTTATTCCACAGAAATGCCGTGCCCTCCATCGTAAGGGATCGAAACCCACCGTCAGGATGATTTCAAAAGTTCATTGCGTATCAGGCGCTCATCTTGCACAAATTTCACTGTCGGGTATAATCTAAGCCTGTGACTGGTCCTGTGCCTGGTTACGGCTGGGTGCATGGAGACCTGCAAAATAAAAAACTTAAAGGAGTAGCAGTGTCATGGCTTTAGAAAAAGAAGTCAAAGAACAAATTATCAAAGAATATAAACGGCATGGTGAGGATACAGGATCACCCGAGGTTCAGATTGCGATCCTGACCGCCCGCATCAAATACCTGACCGACCACCTGCGGGTGAACAAGCACGACGAGAGTTCACGCCGCGGCCTGCTCAAACTGGTTGGCCAGCGCCGCCGTTTATTGGCCTACCTGCGCCGCAAGGATTACCAGCGATACCTGGCTTTGACAGACAAGCTCAATATTCGCAAGAAATAAACCGTTGTATTTACAAACACGTAGAAATAACACCGCAGATTCAGCAGATTGCAGAGTAGAAAGATCGTTGTTCTCTCCATTTGCACCGCAATTGGCTGATCTGCGGTAGGATTATTTAACCAAGCAATCCGCCGGTCGGGTATTGAAAATTGCTGAGGACGAGCGCCTCACCGGTTTTCAGTCCCTGACAGGGCGGGAAATTAGATGAAAGGGATTAACAAATTATGCAACCCAACCCAAAAATATATCGTACCAAGCTCGGTGATAAAGAAATCATCATCGAGACTGGCAAGCTGGCCGGACAGGCCGGCGGTTCAGTCGTCATTCGCCAGGGTGACAGCCAGATCTTCTGCGCGGCCACCATGGGGAATATCCGTGAAGGGCTCGATTTCTTCCCCCTAACCGTGGACTACGAAGAGCGTATGTACGCCGGCGGGAAGATCCCCGGCTCGTTCTTCCGCCGTGAAGGACGCCCGCGCGAAGAGGCCATCCTCGTCGCCCGCATGACGGACCGCCCCATTCGCCCACTCTTCCCCGATGGCATGCGCAACGAAGTGCAGGTCATCCTCATGTCGCTCTCAGCCGATACCGACAATCCCCTCGATATCCTCTCCATCAATGCGGCTTCAGCGTCGTTGATGATCTCGGATATCCCCTGGGCAGGTCCGATCGGCGCAGTGCGCATCGGCTACCTGGATGGCGAACTGGTCGTCAACCCGACCTTCCCCGAAATGGAAGACTCCAAGCTGGACCTGATCGTGGCAGGCACCAAGCAGGCCATTGCCATGGTCGAATGCGGCGCCAACGAGGTTTCAGAGCAGGTCATGGTCGAGGCCCTCGAGCTGGCCCACAAGTCAATCCAGCCCATCATCGAGCTACAGGAGCAGATGGCGCGTGAGATCGGCAAAGAAAAACGTGAGGTTGAGCGGTCGACACTGGATCAGGACCTGGTAGCCGAAGTAAAAGCACGCGTATCAAACCGCTTACTGGACCTGCTCAGACAACCCTATGTCAAGGAAACCCTCTATAGCGGCATCAGCGAAATTAAAGACTCCGTGATCGAGGAATTAACGGCCGATAAGGTCGACACCCTCAGCGAAGCAGAACTCAAATCCCTTACAAAGCGCATCAGCAATGCCTTTGGTGAGGTTGAAAAAGAAACCATCCGCGCCCGCATCCTTTCCGATCGTGTCCGCCCTGATGGCCGCAAACCAGATGAAATTCGTGAGATCTGGTGTGAGGTCAATACCAGCCCGCGTGCCCACGGTTCCGGCCTGTTCACCCGCGGTGAGACCCAGGTGCTGACCCTGGCGACCCTCGGTACCCCCCGGGAAGCCATGGAATTGGATAACCTGATCCCGGGTGAGAGCAAACGCTACATGCACCATTACAACTTCCCGCCTTACTGCACCGGTGAAACCGGCCGCCTGTTCCAATCCCGCCGGGAAGTGGGCCATGGCATGCTGGCAGAACGCGCCCTGCGGCCTGTGCTGCCAGATGAGAAGGACTTCCCCTATACCATGCGCCTCGTCTCAGAGGTCATGTCCTCCAATGGTTCATCCTCCATGGCCTCCACCTGTGGTTCAACCCTGGCCTTGATGGATACCGGTGTGCCGATCAAACGGCCTGTCTCCGGTGTGGCCATGGGCATGATCAAAGAAGGCGATGACTACGTGATCCTGACCGACATCCTCGGCATGGAAGACCACCTGGGTGACCTGGACTTCAAAGTCACCGGCACCACCGATGGTATCACCGCCCTGCAGATGGACATCAAAACCAGCGGGATCACCACCGAGATCATGTCGGAAGCCCTCGAGCAGGCCCGCAAAGCCCGCCTGTTCATTCTCGATAAAATGCTGGCCGTCATCGATAAACCCCGGGCCGAAGTCAAAGACCACGCACCCCGCATCGAAATCATCAAGGTTCCCGTGGAGAAGATCGGCGCAGTGATTGGTAAAGGCGGCGAGACCATCCGCAGGATCCAGGAAGAGACAGGCACCCGCATCGATATCGAAGACGATGGTTCAATTTTCATCGCTTCTACCGATGGCGTTGGCTACAAAGCCGCCCGCGAACGCATCGAACGGCTCACCGAAGAGGTTGAAGTCGGTCACATTTACACCGGTAAAGTGGTCCGCATCACGGATTTCGGCGCCTTTGTTGAAATCCTCCCCGGCCAGGACGGCCTGGTGCATATCTCCCAGCTGGACACCAGCCACGTGGAACGAGTGTCCGATGTGGTCAAAGAAGGGGACGAGATCACCGTTATGGTCACCAACGTCGACAATCAGGGTCGGGTCAGGCTTTCACGGCAAGCGCTGCTGGAAGGCTGGACGCTGGAAGAGGCGCAAGCCAAAGACAGCCCTGGTAACAAAAGCAAAGGCCGCCCCCGCAGCCGCCGCTAAACGTTTGACATTGCAAATAAACTAAACCTGCCCACTGCATGACGGGCAGGTTTTTTAGTTGTGCGGTGAATGGTAAGTGGTGAATGGTGAATAGTATGTAGAGAATTTGGTTTTAGGTATTGGGTATTGGGTATCAGGTATTGGGTATCAGGATAGCATTGCGAATAAACCATGCTTTAGCTTTTAGCTTTTAGCTTTCAGCTACAAAGTCCTTGAAGCGTAGCGGAAAGGATCACCTATCAGCTACTATCTTCAATGCTTTTTCCCCTTCCGCAGCCGTTTATAAGCCTTATCCAGCGCAGACATGATCTGATCCTCGCGCTGGGCAATATAAGCCAGAATCGAGATCTCATCCGTCATCACCGCACGCCCGTCCACCTCGAGCCGTTTTTCATCCCGCTTGCGCAGCTTGATCAGCGAATACACTTTCCCCTGCACCGAAAGCGGTTCATCCTCCGGGCTCAACCTGAAAGCCAGAGAGACCTTATCTCCCCTCACCCAGGGCACATCTTCAGGTACGGCCATCAC
>DKFH01000005.1:0-807 GCA_002452315.1 Anaerolineaceae bacterium UBA6801
TGCGCGCCAATACCAGCCAGCAAATGGAGCAATTCCTGGTGGATTTGTTCAACCTGGCCAGCAGCGAGGGCCCACCCACCCAGGAACGCGCCGTGGTGGACCAAACCCAGGCGGCCATCCAGGCTGTGCTGAACGGTGAACGCTGGATTGACCTGGCGCCTGCCACATCGACGATCCGGCGCCTGCAGCATGAGATGGCACGCCAGGCTGACCTGGTCTCCCATTCTTATGGCAAAGAACCCAACCGGCATGTGAGGATTTTTCGAGAATAACCATGTTTATCACCCTGGAAGGGCCTGAAGGCAGCGGTAAGACCTCCCAGCTCCCGGCGCTGGCAGAATTTTTGCGTGGGGCCGGGTATGACATTATCGTTACCAGGGAACCAGGCGGCACTGCGGTCGGAGACCAGATTCGCGCGGTGCTGATGAATCTTAAAAATGTGTCGATCGTCCCCCGCACGGAGATCCTGCTTTTTTTGGCCGCTCGCGCCCAGCACGTTGAGGAATTAATTCGCCCTGCCCTGTCAGCGGGGAAAGTGGTTCTGTGTGACCGCTATGGCGATTCCACCCTGGCTTACCAGGGGTTTGGCCATCGGACTGACTTAAAAACCTTGCAAACATTGCTGGATTTTTCCACCGGCGGGTTGAAACCCGACCTGACCTTGCTGGTCGATGTGCCCGTGGAGGTGGGGATGGCCCGCAAGCGTGCCAACAGTTCAGAGTGGAATCGGCTGGATGCCTATGACCTGGCCTTCCACGAGCGGGTTCGCCAGGGGTATTTTGCCCTGGCCGAGGCAGAACCAGACCG
>DKFH01000005.1:865-4381 GCA_002452315.1 Anaerolineaceae bacterium UBA6801
AACACATCAATTAAGAAAGGCTTGAGATGCTGAAGAAAATATTGTTTATATTATTGTTGGGTGCATTGCTGATTTCGGCTTGTGCGCCGCGGGCCGCAGAGCCGGTTGATACGCCAGAAGTTGTGGATGAAGCGGTTGAAAAACCCACACAGAATGAGGTTGCACCAAAGCCAGATGATGGGGTTGAGCGCATGCCCTGTGCAACCGCGTATGACTACACCACCTCATCCGAAACGGATCATTACCAGGGTGTTGTTGATCAGCTGCCGCCGGTGGGCGAGGATGACTGGGTTAGGGGCAATCCCGAGGCACCCATTACGATCATCGAATATGCCGATTTTCAATGCCCGGCCTGTGTGAATTTTGCGCAATTAACCCAATTTCTATATGAGAGTTATCCTGATTCTGTCCGTGTTGTTTTCAGGCATTTCCCCCTGATTTCAATCCATGATAAAGCCGTAGCCTCTGCACTGGCCGCTGAGGCAGCCGGCGACCAGGGCAAGTTTTGGGAAATGCATGATTTTCTGTTCCAGTCACAAGGTTATTGGTATAACATGCCGGAAGCAGAATTTTTAGATTGGATCGTGGAAATGGCGGCGGGATTTGACCTGGATGTGAGGCAATTCGAAGAAGCCTTGCGCGATCCAGCCAACCGGGCCGATTTGGAGACGCTGACCGAAGAACGGTTTGCCGCAGGGCTGAACTATACGCCTACCGTAATAGTCAACGGCCGTATCTATCGTGATGGAAAACCCAACCTGTTTAGCCTGATTGGCATTCACGAGTATGACGGCTACCAGGAATGTCCTGGCTGGGTCATTGATCCGGAAGAGTCCTACCTGGCCAGGCTGGATACCAGTGCTGGTGAGATTGAGATCGAGCTGTTTGCCGATGTCGCGCCTCTTGCCGTCAACTCCTTTATTTTCCTGGCTCAAAATGGCTGGTATGATGGCGTGTATTTCCACCGGGTGATCCCGGGCTTTGTTGCCCAGGCTGGTGATCCTTCAGGCGAGGGTTTTATTGGGCCCGGGTACACCTTTGCCAACGAAACTGACGGCAACCTTTCCTTCGACCGCAAGGGCATTTTTGCCATGGCCAATGCCGGTGTGGACACGAACGGCAGCCAATTTTTTATCACCCTGGCGCCAGCCACAAACCTGGACGGCGGCTTCACGATTTTTGGCCAGGTGACCGACGAGACATTAGCCGTCCTGGATGAGATCGCCCTCCGAGACCCCCAAACCGCGGATGGGTTTGCGGATGCCACGGTCATTTACGGGATTGAAATCATCGAAAAATAGCGAGTAAGGAATTTTTAGGCATGATGGGTAATCAACCGCCGAAGAAAAATTGGCCGGTGATCCTGACGCTGGTGATCAGTGCTTTGGGCAGCATATTTTTTGCTGCCCAGGCTTTTATACTGGGCATTTTTTGGCTGATATCGATTCTGGACCCCACCTCAGGCACTGCAGAAGGTCTGCCGATCGGTTTGTTGTTCTGGACCTCTGTGCTGGGCGGCGTGTTGCTCCTCCCGCTGCTGGTCTCCAGCGTTAATCAGCTGCGAGGAAGGCCGTTCCCGAGCTGGCTGGATTTCAAAACGCCTGCCCTGGCGAAGCTGTCACGGTGGGTGATTCTGGCCTGGCCGATTGTAGTTTTGCTGGGTTGGCTGGTCGTCCGTCAAGACGTCGCGGCGATGATCTTCCTAGGCCCCATCAACCTTTTGGTTGCGGGCATACCCATCTTGTGGATCTTCCAGGTGGCCCAACGCGGGTTGTTCGGCGGGTCCCCGATCAGGAAGTGGCGCATCTTTGGGTTCAGCATTGCTATTTTGCCACTGATCATTATCATGGTTGAGTTGTTGGCGTTGGTTGCCCTGGGCGTCATGGGCGTCATCTGGTTGGGCATTCAAATGTATGCTGACCCAGGCTTTGAGCAGCAGATTTTGCAGCTTGCTGAACAGGCCACCCTGATAGGAGAAGATGTCGAATCCATCCTTGCCTTCATCAGGCCGTTCTTGCTGCAACCCGGAGTGATCTTTTGGGTGCTGGCGATCCTCGGCGGAATCATCCCGATCATCGAGGAGGTGATCAAGCCCGCCGCGCTGTGGTTCCTGGCAGGACGCCGGATCACGCCGCAGGAAGGTTTTGTGGGCGGGTTGCTGTGCGGCGCGGGTTTTGCTTTGATGGAGAACGTTTTCTATTTCACAAATGTGATCCTGGCTGAGGACTGGCTGTTCATGGCCATCGGGCGGGCCGGCACAGGGGTGCTGCATATGCTGGCCTCAGGCCTCCTGGGGTGGGGGCTGGCAAGAGCCTGGCGTGATGGCAGGTGGGGCTTCCTGGGTTTGACCACGCTGGCCGCTTTTATCCTGCATGGGCTGTGGAATGTGCTGGCGATTGTCTCCGGTTTAACGCCCTTACTGGTTTTAGAAGTGGAACCTGCCTTAGGCCAGATGCTCTTCTCTCATTTTCCGGTGGTCCTCTTGATGGTGTTTTCGGTGATCGGTTTATTGATGATCAACCGCTATCTTCGACTGCCAGTGGAAAGCGATGCCCCGGTGGTTCAAGGCCACCCTGAAGAAAATGCTCATTAAATTGTGTGGAGAACATGTGATGGAGATAAGGGTTAACTTACTCATGGAGGTTGATGCACACGATGCCTAGGAAACCCTTAAATAAAGTTGTTGTCTCTCTGATAAAGGTGATCACCCGCTATCAGGTTCTCAATGGCGAACGCATCCCGCCTACAGGCGGTTTGTTGATGACGACCAACCACATCAGCCGGTTAGACGTCCCATTTTTAATTGCCATGACGGATCGCACCGACCTGGTGGCCCTGGTGGCGAAAAAATACCAGAAAAAGCCCTTTTTTAAGTGGATTCTGGAGAATATCAGCACCATTATCTGGGTTGATCGCGACACCATGGATTTTTCAGCGGTGCGCGAGGTCCTCAATCGGTTAAATATGGGTGATGTGGTCGGTCTTACCCCGGAAGGCACCCGCAGCCATGGAGCTGTTGGCCTGCTGGAGGGCAAGCAAGGCGCGGCTGTGATGGCTGCCCAGGCTTCTGTCCCGATTTTACCCGTGGGCATTGTGGGTACGGACAAGGTCTATGACGGGTGGATCAAATTGCGCCGCCCGCCGGTCACCATCCGGGTGGGCGAGCCTTATTACCTTCCTGACATGGACCGTGATGACCGCCAGGCATGGCTGGCCCGCAGCACGGATGAAATCATGTGCCAAATTGCCGCGCTCTTGCCGCCAGAGTACCGGGGTTTTTATGCCGAGCACCCCCGCTTGCAGGAACTTCTGGCTGAATCTGCATCGGAAACATAAAAACCCGATCGGTGAGGGTAGTCCTTACCTGACATAATTCTAAAACTAATCCCTTTACGCCTTCATCGCACGGATAGCCACCTGAGTTTATCATTTGACCAAAATTCGGCCATTTTTACGGGTAAAAACGCGATTTTCAGGACACTAGGCGGGAATGTTGGATGAGCTATAATTGATGTA
>DKFH01000121.1:0-9522 GCA_002452315.1 Anaerolineaceae bacterium UBA6801
CGCCTGTAGAATCCTTATCAGGCGGAAACCAGCAGAGGGCAGCTTTGTCTTTATTGAAGGACACCCTCTCCATCATCCTGCTGGAACATCCCACCCGCGGGTTGGATATCGAATCGGCCATCTACATGTGGGACAAATTAAAGGAGCGCTGCGCAAACGGCACTTCCATCTTCTTCATCTCTGCAGATTTGGACGAAATCTTACGCTATAGCGACCGCATCCTGGTGTTCTTTAGCGGTCATGTATCAAAACCGCAAGATTCAGCCTCTATCAGCCTGGAACAATTGGGCCAACTGATCGGTGGGAAAGGCTGGGATCGAGCGTTGGATAATGAGGAGACTTATGAAGCAATCTCGCATCCGTAGTTTATCCATCCTGTTTCAGTTAGGGGGCCTGGTCCTGGCGTTTGGATTTATCTCCCTGATTTTAGTCCTGATTGGCGCAAACCCCTTGCAGGCCTTCAGCCTGATCTGGCAGGGTGCCGTTGGCAGTGATATCCGCATTGCCAGTGTGCTCGTCGCCTGGGTGCCCCTGGCATTGGCCACCTGTGGCGTGCTGGTCACCTTCACGGCCGGCTTATGGAACATCGGTATTGAGGGTCAAATCACCATCGGGGCGATCTTTACCACCGGCGTGATTCGACTGTTTTTAAACACCTCGGTCAACCCAATTTTGGTGATCATCATTTCAATTTTAGCCGGGATGGTAGGCGGCGCGCTGTGGGCTGCCCTGGCCGGTGTTTTGAAAGTGTTCGGCGGTGTGAACGAAATTTTCGGCGGTTTGGGGCTCAATTTCATCGCCACAGCACTCAACATCGGTCTGATCTTTGGCGCCTGGAGCCGACCAGGGGTTGCCTCCATGAGCGGCACAGAACCTTTCCCCGTTGAATATTGGCTGCCGACCTTCCAAAATTATCGCTTCAGCTGGTATTCGATCATCCTGACGGTCATCGGGCTGGTGGTGATCTATTTCCTGCTGCAGGGCACCCATTTTGGTTTGCGACTGAAGGCTGTCGGTAAGGGCATTAAATCCGCCTTCCGGCTGGGGATCCCCACCTGGCAGCATATGCTGCTCTCGTTTTTGGTGTGCGGGCTGTTCGCCGGGTTGGCTGGCGCACTGCAAGTCGTCGCGGTTTACCACCGCCTAATCCCCTCCATTTCCAGCGGTTACGGCTTCATGGGTCTGATGATCGGTATGCTGATCAATTACCAGGCAATCTGGGTTGCACCCATTGCCCTGTTCTTCGCTGCCTTGAACATTGGCGGCATCCAACTGCCGATCGTGATGAAACTGGATTCCACCTTATCCGGCGTGATCCAGGGCACCCTGGTGTTATTCATCTTGTTGATGCAAGGCGTTAAACAGAAGGTTCTGGGAGAGAAGTAGGAGTTCTTATGTCAGGAGACATTATTCTTTTAGGCTTAGCCGGCGTGATTGCCTCAGGCGCGCCGATTGTCCTGGCCTCCGTCGGTGAAGCATTGACCGAACGTGCAGGCGTGATCAACCTTTCACTGAACGGGTTGATCATCCTTTCTGCCATGATGGGCTTCTGGGTGGCAACAGAAACAGACAGCCTGCTGCTGGGCTTTTTGGCCGGTGCGTTGGTGGGCGCACTGGTCTCTGCGATTGTGGCCTTCAGCAGCATTACCTTAAAACAATCCCAGGTCGCCGTCGGGTTCATCCTCACCATCACCTGCCGCGACCTGGCTTATTTCCTGGGCAACCCCATCATGGGTCGCCAGGGTCCGATCATGCTGTCCACGCCGATCCCGCTGCTGAAGCAAATCCCCATCATCGGTCCGTTGCTGTTTCAGCAATCCCTGATGACCTATTTCAGCATTATCCTGATCTTCCTGGCCTGGTTCTGGATCTATAAAACTAGGCCTGGCTTGATGCTGCAGGGCATTGGTGAAAAGCCAGCCGCTGCCTATGTGCGCGGGGCCAATGTGCAACGCATGCGCTATTTTTACACCATCCTGGGCGGCGCCCTGGTGGGCCTGGCCGGGCCGCTCTATACCCTGAGCGTGAAGGCCGGCTGGAAGGGCACCATCACAGGCCTGGACGGCATCGGCTGGATCGCCCTGGCAATCACCATCTTTGGCGGTTGGAACCCAATCCGGGTCGCCTTCGGGGCTTACCTGTTTGCTTTCCTGCAGTGGCTGGGTTTGGTGTTGCAGTCCTCATGGACCTTCATCCCCTCACAGGTGCTGCAAGTGGCGCCGTTTCCCCTGATGATCCTGACACTCTTACTGGTGAATTTAGGCAATACAGAATGGATGTCCAGGGTGCTGGCCACCTTGCCAGACGGGGTCAGAAACCGGGTCACAAAGCTGATCCGCTCGCTGCGCTCTCAGCCGCCCGCCGCGCTGGGGACGCCCTTCGAACGCCAGTAAGGCATTAACCGGGCTCAGCGCCCTGCCAGGCTTCAGCCTTGGCAATGCGGGCGCCCAGGGGCGGATGGTTGTAAAACAGGAACACCACCCAGGGCTCCGGATCCACATCACTCAAATTCTGGTTAGCAAGCCGTGTGAAGGCCGAGGCAAACGCTTCGGCCTTTTGGGTTGCTTTGAGGGCATAATTATCCGCTTCGCCTTCCCGCCAGCGCGAAATCGCATTATCGATAGGCATGATGATCAGCTGATAAAGGGAAAGCAAGATCATCAACGCCGGCAGCCCGGCCGGGTCGGCCACCCCGGTCAGCCCAAAGGCGGAGATGGCCCACTCCATCGCCAGGGAGACCAGAAAAAACCCTAATCCCGTGAGCAGCGTGCCAGACCCGATTAGCCAGACCATGTCGTGGTTCACGTGGTGCCCCAGCTCGTGGGCCAGAACGGTCTCAATCTCATCGGGTGAAAACTCGTTGATCAGGGTATCGCCAAGGATGATGCGCCGGGTATTACCCAGTCCCGTCAGGGAGGCGTTGGCCTGCTTGGTGCGGCGCGACATATCCATCTTGTACACCCCCCTCACCTGGGTACCCGCTTTTTCGGCCAGCCGCTTCAAGCGTTCGGCCAGGTCTGCGTGATCTTCCCCCAGGGGTGTGAATTTATTGAAGATTGGCATCAATAACACCGGGGCCAGGTTGGTCAGCAGCACGCTGAACAAGAGCATGCCGCCCGTCAGCCATAACCACCAGTAATCGCCGGTTAATCGCAGGATCAGGTACACCAGCTCAATCAAGAGCAACCCCATCACTGCACCCACCGCCAGGCCCTTTAACTGGTCGATGAGCCAGTCTTTAAGCGATTGTGTCGCTAGCTCAAAGCGATGCGGCAAAACGAAACCTGTGTAATAGCCCAGGGGTAAGTTCAGCAGGAAATAAATGCCGCCAAAGATCGCGGCAAAACCTGCCACAATGACCCAGTCATTGCTGGTAAACCCTTCCAACCAGACTCGTGTTGCGGTCGACCAGCCCGTAACCAGCCACAGGATGGCATACAACAGGCTGATGCCCTGGTCCACCACCCACAGGCGGCGTTTAATCCGGGCGTATTGTTTGGCTTGTTCTTGTCGTGTGGGGTCAAGCTGTGTCATGTCCATTTTCCTTTTTGTAAAGCTAATCTGTGTGGCGCCTTACTCCGGTCTGGATGCAATTTTCGGTTCAAACGCATCCCAGGGATGCCGGATACACCTATTGTCAGGCTCGATTATAGCATAAGCGCTGCAAAACGCCCTTCTGAAGGGGTTAATAAACGCAGACGGAGCACAGCATGCCGTGCCCTTGCGTATATATTGAATTTATTCTAATATTTTACAATGTCACTCGCAAAACCAGATCAGGTTTTGTTTGGTCTTTCTGTTATTAACCACCCACCTTCTCTGAAAGTTAAGTTGACAACCACCCCCAAGGAATCCGTCACCCGCAGGAAAAATCATATAAAATAAGACCATCATCACGCCCTGTACGCCAATCGAGGTCTGCAAGAACATTCACCGGGTCGAAAGCCGCAGCGATTTAGATCAATTCATTCGTTTTCCGTACCAGTTTTACCAAAACAACCCCTATTGGGTACCGCCGCTGCGCTCGGAGCAGTGGCCATAATTCAACCCGCAACAAAACCCGATGCTCAACCATTGCGAGACCCAGCTCTTCCTGTTGAAGGATGGGTGTCACCCCTCATCAGTGTTACCAGGTTTGTGAGATGGCCATCGGTTGAGGGGAGAGGTTAATCGCGGCTGCCCTGCCAGGGTTGGTAAGCCTCATTATCAACCCCGATGCGGGCCAGCATACGGCCGACGGTAGCACTCACCAGCGCGTCAATCGTTGTGGGCTGGCTGTAAAAAGCAGGGATGGGGGGAAAGATGATCGCGCCGGCATGGGCAGCCCTAGCCATCAATTCCAAATGGCCGCTGTGGAGGGGCGTCTCACGCACCGCCAGGAGCAGTGGGCGGCCTTCCTTCAAGCACACATCCGCCGCGCGGGGGATCAGGCTGTCGGTGTAACTGTTGGCCACACCTGAGAGAGTCTTGATCGAGCAGGGGACGATCAGCATGCCCTCGGTCGGGTAAGAACCCGAGGCGATCGGCGCGGCCAGGTCATCCGGCGCATAGGTGCGGGCCGCCAGGCGGGCCAGCATGGCTGGGGTCTTCCCGGTCTCTTCCGTTAATACCCATGCGCCCATCTCGCTGACCACTAAGTGCACCTCTACCTCAAGGTCAGATAAGGTTTCCAAGGCCCGCAGCCCATAAATGGCGCCGCTGGCGCCTGTGATTGCCAAAATGATGCGTTTGTGATCGGTCATAGGTCCAGTATCCTGTTTTTCAGTTAGTGATTACCTCAAGTTAATACCTTCAACAAGCCGCTGTCTGCGTCCACCGCCAGGCGCATGCCCGTGACCAACTGTTCAATCTCAACCTGGTCAATACAGGGGATCTCAGCGATGATGCACCCCACCGCGGTGATCGGCTCGCACTCCGCGTTGATGATTGCAAGCGGGGCAAGGCCGTCCTGCTTCAAGCGGTAAAGAATGTAAGAGCCCACCGTAGAGCCCTTGCCGGTGGGAAACACCAGCACCTTGCCCGCCAATGATTGGCCCTGCAGGTCATGCCCGGCCTCAGTGATCACGCCGCTGTCAGGGTCCACCCCGCCATAGAAAGAGATGCCCATGCGGCTGACCAGGGCTTCCCCGTCCGCCTGCCCGGGGTAGATCTTCCTGCCAATTTGACAAATTGGTTGGTTCATCTTATTTCCGGTCAGTTCTTCTTGTTAGGCAAGCAGGGCAAGTACAATGAGGATTAACCAATTGGAGGTGGGACAAACCATGATAAAAGTGTTCATGTTTGTCAAATCGTGATTCAATCTCATTAAAGTAATTGATATCGTTTGCTTCATACCTCCTAAAAACTGAATAAGCAATGTGATCAGCTAATTGAACAATCCTGGAAGCTTTACTATCAACAAAAAGAGGAACTTCGCATAACGTTCTTAATTGATTTCCCCATTGATTACCTTCTTCACGAATAGTTTTCGTTAAATTCTGGAGACCTTGTTCATATGTTGATTTATCAAGAATTATTAATCCTTTATACTTTTTGTCTGTGGAAATTCTCTGGAGATAAAGATCAAATCGACTACTTACATCTTCAAAAGCTTTAAGAACAGGATCTTCATTTGGAAACGAATTTTTGTGAACCGCGCAAGCAAAAATTTTAATTTCTTGATACGCATCATTTAATGTTCGTAGTACATTTTTAATGATTTCTATCCGTTGTTCTTTTTTAACAAAATGATTCCAAGGATATTCTTTTCCACGAAATATTTCCGAGGCGTGAAATTCGATGTTGGTAAAATTGTCATTATCGATAGATATCGCAACTTTTTCCATCTCATAACTTAACCAGCGAACACTTTGTTCTGGAACACAAACCCCCCCAAAACAAAATATTCTTCATTCTTGTTGTTTACTGAACCAGAATCATCTAGATAAAGGAGATACATAACCCTCCCAATTAAAAAACACCTTTGAAGTTATTCCTTCAAAGGTTTATGGCCGAATTGTTTTATTCTATGTTCCAACCTTATGTCCTTCCGGCCTAATGCAGCCGGGTGGGCTTTTGCCCAACGAATCACCTCATGCGACTCTCCCAACCACGATTATATTATACAACTTTGGACATAAATGTCAAGGTTGTATGCATAAATCAAGAATTTCATCAGAGGGTAATAATAATGTTTTAAACCCGTTTTTCGCCATCGCATAATAGCAGGCCTTGGCCGAATCGGTAGCTAGCGCCTTAAAGCGGCCTTTGATCGGCGCCACCACGCAGCAGGTGTCCGTAGCAAACTTGGCGCCGGCCGCCTCGATAATGGCCGTATAGCCCATGCGGTCTGCCATGCCCTTTACCGGACGTGAGGCCGTGATCCAGAATTCCCTGCACACCTGTTTGCCCGCCAGGGCCTGGGCGATGCGCTGGATCTCCGCCAGGGTCAGATGCGGGCACCCCAGGCTGATAAAGTCAATCTCCTCCGGCTCAGCGCTGGTCAGCTCAGCCTTGGCAGCCTCCAGGTCTGCCTGAGAAAGCCTGACCTCCTCAGTCGGCGGCCTGTAAGCGCTCGCCTCAGGCGTGATCCCGGGCAGGTGAAACAAGGCCACCCCGCCAAAGGTGGCTACGCTGGCACACAAGGACTTCAGGTTCTCCAGGCTGGCTTCCTCCACCCCGGTGATGAAGGGCACCCGCGCCCCAGACGTGGCTTGCAGCCGATCACCAATGGCTTTACCCATGGCACCAAAATCGGCCGTCTCAACCAGGCGGGCCTCCACCCGAAAGTGCAGGGTTGGGCGCCGATTTTCATCCAGGTGGTAGCCATAGGCAGGCGTGCGGCCGATCAGGGCAGCAGCCAGCGCGGAGGGGCCGCCTTCACGGTTGGTGCGCGCGCCCATGACTGAATTCGAAAAGCAGACGGCGCTGCTCTCCGCCCAGGCGATATGGTCGCCAAAGCGGGGCAAGTTGCCAAACAGGTAGGGCGTGCACGAGCAGGTGGTCACCACGCCCATGGCTTCAAAGGCCGCCAGCACCCGGCGCTGTTTTTCAGCAAATTCCTCCGGGATGCCCAGGACGGCGTAGTTGTCAACATCCATGCCGGCCGGGTTGAGGGTAGTGAAGACCTGCGCCTGTCCGCCGCCCGCCGCCATCTCGGCCAGCCAGGTCAGACCGGCTTCGCCCAGGTTGTCATAGCTGACCCCGGCGATCTGCACCGAGCTGACCGGGATCATCCGCTCCGCGCCGTAGATGCGTCCCAGCGTCGCCAGGATTTGCATCGCTTTTTGGGCGGCCGGGCCGGATTCACCGTCCAGCAGGGCTTGTTCTTCAGGTTTCAGGTGCATGGGGATATTATACTCGTGGTGAGTGGTGCATGGTGAATGGTTCCACTCCGCTACTCCGTCTCGCTGACGCTGCGGTAATTTCATGAGTGGGGGAGCAGGTATTAGGGAACAGGTATTAGGGGAGCAGGTATTAGGACAAGATTGTTGTCTTGAATTGTGCTGAATTATTTTGAATAGTGCAAAAAGTTATTTTTTAGCCAGTTTTTCCATGTACAATTATGAAAGAGAACATTACGAAAATGCATGTTTAGAACCAACGTCTATAAAATATGCTAGTAATGTATCACCATTGAGGTCGCGAATAATGAAAACAAGCCAGCTTGAGATCATCGATACTTTCCCGGCATACCTGCAGTACTGGGAAAAATGCCGGGACCTGTCACTGGATGAACAGATCGATCGGTGGGCACAGGATTACCTCTCCCCCTGGCCGGAGCTGCTGGCCAAGCAAATTGAGGATTACCACAAGCAAAATGTCGATTGGTAGCAGATCGCAAAGGAGAGGATCTTCCCGGAACTGGCAACACGGCTGCCCGCGATGCGCTTGGCGCGGGAAAACCTGCTGGCTGCAGGTGAAGCGGTATTTAACATGGCCATCGGCACGCTGGGGGTGAACATGAATGCTCAGTTTATAATCCATGTGGGCATTGGCTGCGGTGCAGGGTGGGTCACAAGGTACAACGGGGCGCCGGCGATTATATTTGGATTGGAAAACATCGCTGAGAGCGGTTGGAGTAGTCGCGATGCAATCACTGGTTTGGTTGCCCACGAATTGGGCCACCTGGCCCACGAAACCTGGCGAGGACGGCACAGCACGGGGAGGGGTTCTGGCCCGTGGTGGCAGCTTTATGTGGAGGGCTTCGCACAATATTGCGAAACCATCATCCAGCCCGTGCATGGATGGCACCAAATCGAAAACAACCCGGATTGGTTAGCCTGGTGCCAGGCCAAGCAAAGCTGGCTGTCTGCAGAATTTCTCCGCAGGGTTGATGAGGGCGAGCCAGTTACCCCATTCTTCGGTTCTTGGTATGACCTGCACGGCCGCAAAGAGACAGGATATTTTTTGGGGTTCAAAGCCATTCAACGCCTGGCGAAAGACTGCACAGTAAAAGAAATTGCCTTGCTGGATAATATCGAATCAGCCCTAAGGCCGATATTGGCAGGTTGGGCTGCGATCAGGAACACACCCTAAACACCACTTTTAATCAGGAGAAAAATCAATGAAAATTGGCGTCGTCTTCCCCCAAACCGAGTTCCCCAGTGACCCCCTGGCGATCCGCGATTTCGCCCAGGCCGCCGAAGGCCTGGGATACAGCCACCTGCTGGCCTACGATCACCTGGTGGGCGCCAACCCCAACCGCCCGGGCGGCTGGTCTGGGCCTTACACCTACACGGACCCCTTCCAGGAACCGCTGATCCTGTTCAGCTACCTGGCCGGGCTGACCGAGCAGCTGTCCTTTATCAGCGGGATCATCATCCTGCCCCAGCGGGAAACGGTGCTGTTTGCCAAACAAGCGGCCACCCTTGATGTCCTGTGCCAGGGCCGGCTGCGCCTGGGGGTGGCCCTGGGCTGGAACAAGGTTGAATATATCGCCCNNGGCGCCCGCATTGAAGAGCAGGTGCAGGTTTTGCGCAAACTGTGGACGCAAGAGCTGGTCACCTTCGAAGGCCGCTGGCACACCATCCCCGATGCCGGGCTGAACCCGCTCCCCGTCCAGCGGCCAATCCCGCTATGGTTTGGCGGCCATGCCGACGCAGTGCTGCGCCGGGTCGCCAGGCTGGGTGATGGCTGGCTGCCCAATTATCGTTCGGCCGAGGATGCGGCTGAAGCCCTGGCAAAGCTGCAAGCTTACATCCAGGAAGCCGGGCGGGACATTAAAGATATCGGGGTCGAACCGCGCCTGCGCTATGAGCATGGCGATGGGGATGCCTGGCGTACGCTGGCCGAGGGCTGGGCGCAGGCCGGTGCCACCCACCTGACCGTGATCACCATGGGCGCGGGGTTTACGACCCCGGGCGAACATATCCAGGCCATCACCCGTTACGCCAAAGCGTTGGAAATCTAAGCTGTCAATCGTCTGGATAAAAGTTATACCAGCGGCAAGGTGAAGATGAATTCAGCCCCCTGGCCTTCTCCCGCGCTTTCGGCCCAGATCTGTCCGCCCATGGATTCCACCAGCTTTTTCGCCACTGTCAG
>DKFH01000121.1:9547-22721 GCA_002452315.1 Anaerolineaceae bacterium UBA6801
TTCTCCAGGTGTTCAGGCGCAATGCCTAACCCCGTATCCGCCACACGGATGCGGGCCGTCTGGCCTTCTTTGTCCACATACACGTGCACATCCCCGCCGCTGGGGGTGTAATGCAGCGCGTTGCTCAGCAGGTTGATCATCACCTGCTCAACCCGGTCCTCATCCGCCAAAACAAACAGCGGGGCGTCCCCTGCGTGCAGGTTCAGGCCCACCTGTTTGGCGGAGAAATTCACCGCCATGGTGCCAATTAAGGTGTTCAATTGCTGGTTGATGTCGAAGGGTTTGATATTCAATTGGATCATGCCCTCTTCGATCTGGTTCAGCTCCTGGAGGTCATCCACCAGGCGGCCCATGCGGTCCACCTGGCGATAAATGCGCTCGTAGGTGGTCTCCTCTGGGGACAGCACGCCATCCATCAAACCATCCAGCGAGCCTTTGATCACCGTCAGGGGTGTGCGCAGCTCATGGGCCACATCGCCGATCAGCTTCTGGCGCATCTCCTCGATCTGCTCGAGCTGGGCAGTCATGTGGTTGAAGCGCACCGCCAGTTGTTCCAGCTCATCCTGCGTTTGCAGCGGGGATTGGCTGACCGGCAGGCGCTCATCATAATGACCCGCAGCAATCCGATCGGCCGCACGGGTCATGCCCTGCAGCGGCCGGACAAATTGACGGCTCATCACTGCGCTCAGCACCAGGGCAATCAACACCGAAGGCAGGATGGCATACAGGGTCGCTTCGAAGATGATCCGGTTGAAAATTGCAAACAGGTCCGTAAAAAAGCCTGACCAGCCCCTCATCCTGCCCATACCGCCCATGCTCATATGGCCGGCGTCTTCCATCCCAAAACGGGCGAAAAGCCGGGTCATGCTGGCCATATGGCTGCTAAACACCCCGGGCAGCAGCAGCCGAGTCACCAGCCCCATCACCAGGATGCTGACCAATACGAGCAGAAAGTAAGAGAAAAAGAACTTCCAGAATAAACGTCCCTTAAAATAGCGCATTAGTCGTCCTCAAAGCGATAGCCAACGCCCCACACCGTTTCGATAAACCGGTTGCCCAGTTTCTTGCGAATATGCCCAATGTGGACGTCGATCACACGGGTTTCGCCGTAATAATTCGTCCCCCACACGTGCTCAAGCAGTTGTTCGCGGGTCAGCACCTGCCCGTGATGCGTCATCAGCGTCACCAGCAGCTCAAATTCGATGGCCGTCAGGTCCAGGGGATCGTCCTCCAGCCAGGCTTTGTGGGCGCTTTCATCCAGGCGCACGTGGGCAGAGCGGTACACGCGTTTTTCATCTTCAGCGGTGCTGCCCGTCAGGCGGCGCATGGCCGCGTTCACCCGGGCCACCAGCTCACGCGGCGAAAATGGCTTGGTCAGGTAATCATCCGCGCCCATATTGAGCCCGACCAGTTTGTCGACCTCCTCGGTCTTGGCGGTCAACATGATCACATACACATCCGACTCACGTCGCAGGGTCGAAAGCACCTCCAGGCCGTTCATTTTTGGCAGCATAATATCCAGGATGATCACATCCGGTTGCTGTTCACGGGCAACCCGCAGGGCCTGCACCCCATCCGCCGCCGCAACGACCTGGAAACCTTCTTTTTCCAGGTAAGCCGCAATCACTTCGCGGATATCATTCTCATCGTCAACAATTAAAACCTTACCCTTAGCCATTTTTATTCCTGCTTGTCCGTGTTCTGCTACCTATTTTACCCAAACAGGGCACAGAAGCATATCTGTGCCCTGTCTCCTCCAGTTTGTGTGCCCTTAAGCTTCCGGAGCCCCGCAGTGCGGGCAGGCATCCCATCCCACCGGCACCCAGCCTCGGCAATACACGCACCGGTAAGGCTTCATGCGTAAGCCGCATTGCGGGCACCAGGTATATTCCTGGGTGATCTCCCACGCACATTCCGGGCAGCGCACCCGAGCACCGGTGCCTTCACGCTCTGATGACCTCTGAACTGCGTCAGGCGCCTTAATCTGCGCTAAGTTGAGCAGATCCAATCCCATCCCAAAGCAAGGCATGGCGCTACTTATCCTTCAGCGCTTCGCCGCAATACGGACAAACCTGCCAGTCAGGTGCCACCCGTTTACCACAATGGTCACAGCGACCCCGGGTGGGTTCATCATGGGCATGATTGGTTTGCTGCAGGGCTTTCGCCAGCAACACAACGCCCGCAGCCACCAATGCCAACAAGCCCAGGGGGAGCATCAACATCAGCAAACCGCCAAATAAACCCATCACCGGCCACCCCCAGCGCATACCGTGATGACCCCAACTACCATTAAACCAACCATCACTGCCTCCAGTCATCCATGTCATTGGCATGCCCCGCAGGCCAAACAACCCCAGACCCAGCAGGAACACCAGGCCAAGGATCAAAACCAATCCTATACCAATAATCCAATACCAGGTGTTCTTCATATAATCTACCACATTCCTCAATTACCAGCGCCCTTGTCGGCCCATCCCGCGTCCGCCAGAAGGGTAACCCTGCCCGTCATCGCGATGGCAGCCGCCAAAACCAGGTCCATAAGCGTCGCTTTCCATGTGCTCCAGCATCCACTGGTAGCGCGCTTCGCTGATCCAGCCGTTCTCAAACGCCTCGGTCAGGTAAGCCTCACGGGCTTCGTCCATCAGCTCAAAAATTTCGCCTTCGTCCAAACCCGCAGCGAGCGCGATATCAAACAGGTTTTCACCTGCAGCAAGGCGAGCTTCGATCTCTTCCACGCTCAGGCCGGTGGCATCCGCCACTGCCTGTTCCATCGCCTCATGCATCGGTGGGAAACCACCCTCCGATGACCAGCCACCCCTGCGGCCGTGCATCGGCCCCCAATACGGGGTTTCATCAGCCGCCTGGCCAGAAAAGAACCCTGGTCCGCCATGGGATGTACCCGCTGCGAAGACCACGCCGGTGGCGACCACCAGCAATGCCAGCGTCACGAGTACTGCAATTCCGAAAACTTTAGGTTTGTTCATCAAGTACCTCTCTTAATCACTTTTGTGTGTTTGTATGCTTTATTTATAGCGGGAAAATGTAAAGAAAGTTTAAAACAACCACAAAGAAGGGATAAAGATTACCAATTTGGTCATAATTATTCTAAAATAACCAATAAATGGAGAAACTTCTCCTAATGCGTAGAGAAATCCAGCGGCGCGGTGCAGCGGGGGCACGAAACAGCGCTGACGGGCACCCTGCCCCCACAGTAAGGGCAGTTCACCATGCGCAGATTCGCATGGTAGCGCGGGCAGGTGGAGAATTTGCCCGTCAGCCGCCAGCCGCACTCGGGGCAGTACCGGTATCCCCCACCCTCACAGGGGACCTGGGCGCCGCCCACAGCCCACAAATTCGCTAACTCACCCTGGGATGAACCCATCATGTGTTCAGACACCTCTGACTGCAAGATTTTCTATCTCAGATTCTATAACAGATCATCCCCGTTTTCAATTAGGCAAATTCAATAAAAGGATTGACATTCTGCTCACCCAGCAATTTTCATCCCTAGCGGCGCCCCGGCGGGAAGCTGCTACAACAAAAACAGGCCAAACCCCCAAGGTTTCCGTATAGAAAATGAAATCAATGGTGGAGCACACCCTGAAAGCCGTAGCGACGCTGCAGGTAAGGTCGCTACGGAATAATCCTTAGCGAGTTTTAAACGAGCAAAATAACCCCTCAGACTCAGAAAAAACGATTAAAATTACCGCATTGCTCAAAACACATTTGTTATAAAAGGAGAGGACGAATATGGCCCCAAAAATACTGCTGGCATACGGCACCATGGCCGGATCAACCGCTGAGGTCGCCCAGGCTATCGCTGAGGAACTGACCCAGCTCGGCGCCCAGGTCGATGTTGCACCCGTTGAATCGATCAATGACCTCGCAGGCTACAATGCGGTTGTGCTCGGATCGGCAGTGCGAATGTTCCATCTCCTGGGAAAAACTCGCCGTTTCCTGCGTAAGCACCGCAAAGCGCTCCAAGCGGTCCCGGTAGCTTACTTCCTGATATGCCTGACGATGAGTGAGGAAAAACCGGAAACGATCGAAAAAGCCACCCGGTTTGCAAAGCCCATGCTCAACACACAGACGCCCGTCAGCCTGGGGCTGTTTGGAGGGTGCATCAATCACGAAAAGCTAACCGATATGTTTGGCAAACCCTTGAGGTTCCTGCCCGAACAAGATCACCGCGATTGGGACAAAATCCGCGCCTGGGCAGGGGAGATCTATCCGCTGCTGCTGAACGCATAAACCCAACGATCCGCTATCTGCTTTAACGACATCAGCGGATGACTGTGCTGGTCATCCGCTGATGCTTTTCGGAAGGAGCCTCTAAACCAAAAGGAGAGAAAAGAAGAAATCTATCTAATTCTTCAATCGTTGCTGGGGTACGACCCCAAGTGATGCTCCATATTATAATGGAACCCGGCTCACTTAGGCTTAAGAACGTGTTAAGGTACAGACAGCATTAGTTTAATAATTCCTTTGAGGAATGAACCCATGGCAAATCGCGTACAAAACACCACAGAAAAACTGCTCGAACACATCCGCTTTTTGGCCGGAGAAATTGACCCGCGCGGTGCTACCCGCCCGGAGGAGCGCCAGGCAGCCGACTGTGCCTTCGGTCAGCTTGAAGGCCTGGGTTTCCAGCCCAGCATGGAACATTTCAACAGCGCCACATCCATCTACCACCCGCACATCATCACCGCCGTGTTGATGCTGGCCGCATTCGTGATCTATCCCCTGGCTGGGCGTATCACCGTGGCCATTGCCGCCGGGATGAGCCTGTTTGCGCTGGCCTCCGACCTTTTGGAACTCGGTTTTTTACCCAACCCCCTGCGCTGGGTGACCCCCAAAGGCCGCAGTCAGAACGTGTGGGCCACCCTCGATCCCCAAGGCGAACACCGCCAGGACCTGATCCTGGTCGGCCACCTGGACACCCACCAAACGGGCAAGATCTTCTCCACACAGGGATGGGTGAAATTCTTCCAATCCTTCACCACCATCGCCTTTGCCGCCTTCAGCGCACAGGTGGGCTTCTTCCTGGCGGGCATCCTGGCGCAGTGGAACTGGCTGTGGTATGCCAGCATCCCCAGCGCGCTGGCTGCACTGGTTTTACTGGCCATCTGCTGGGAGGCTGATCGAGCACCTTTCAGCCCCGGGGCAAACGACAACGCCAGCGCTGTGGCTATGGTACTCACCCTGGCCGAGGCACTGATAACATCCCCTCTCAAGCACACGCGGGTGTGGTTCGTCCTGACCGGCTGTGAGGAAGTCCAGCATTACGGCATGATCGACCTCATCAAGCGCCATAAAGCGGAATGGCTTGCACCTAAAGTGCTGGTGTTTGAGATGTTGGGCGTGGCCGGCCCTGCCTGGGAGACCAAGGAAGGCATCATCGTGCCCTTCAAGCCGGATAAAGCCCTGACGCACATCGTTGAGACCCTCGCCGAGACACACCCCGATTTGGGCGCCTACCCGGTATTCATCGTGGGCGGTAACAGCGAGATGGCCGATGCCCACCGGGCCGGCCTGCCAGCCATCACGTTCTTCGGGCTGACGCCCGTCGGCCGTGCGCCCTTCTGGCACCAGGCAGGCGACACACCCGACAAAATGGACCCCGGCGTGCTGGCCCGCACCTACCAATTCACCCGCCTGTTCATCGACCAGGTCGATACAGGTGTATGAAATCTGTCTCACAGCCAAGAAACAAAACCCCCCAGATGTTTAAAATCCTGGGGGGTTGATGTTTGTGGTGTTGTCAGTCAAGACCAACGATGCCTAAACGACTACTGCACCTCCGCCACCAGATCGTTGGCGGTTTGGGTCAACTGGGCCAGGATCTCTTCGACCTCGGCCTGGCTGGTCGCATTGTACAGTTCGGCGGCAAAATCGTTCAGCGTGCGCCGCACCGAGGACCAGGCGGGGAAGGTTTGCGGTTCTGACGGGCCAATGGCGGCCAGTTCCACACCGGAAGCCCACACCGGATTCTCTTCTGCATAATCCGCTAACAACGCTTCGGTGGAGTATTGCGTGCCGTAGTAACCGCTTTCCCGAACCCAACGGGCCTGGATCTCGGGCGAGGTCAGCCATTTGACAAACAGCCAGGAAGCCATTTCTCGCTGTTGCGTGCTGGGGATAACGCCCAGCATCTGCTGGAAGGCATTCACAGCCAGGGTGCCATCCGGACCCGGCGCAGCAATCCAGCCCCACACGTCATCGTTATTGGCGTCTTCAAAGGCGGCTGCATAGTAGGGTGCACCAGCAGTGGAGCTCATGGTGATGATCGCCTTGCGCTGACCCTGTTCGGGATTTGGGTAGCTTTCGGTCTGCCAGACACAACCTTCGTTCTTCAGGTCCAAAATGTACATGGTCGTATCCACGGCTTCCTGTGAGGTGAAGTCGTAGGCATCGTGTGCATCGTTGAGCTCATCGCCGCCAAAGGCATACAGCCAATGCAGCCAGTTGGTCGCATTGGGGAAATACACCATGCCGCCGGTGCCAGTAAAATCGCCACCCCTGGCGGTATTTTCAGCAGCTGCTGCGCACACCAGTTCCTTCAATTCAGCTGATGTCGCGGGCGGAACAGCAAAACCCAGCTCCTCTGCCCAGGTGAAGTTGTAAACCAGCACATTGGCCGATTGGGTCATCGGGTAAGCAATCCAGGCGCCATCAGGCGTGCTGCCGGCTTCTTTAAGGTGGGGGTATAGGTCTGCCAGTTGCTCATCGGTCAGGCCGTAGTCCGGGTCGCCGATGTAGGGGTTCAGGTCAGCCACAAAGCCGACGGAATACCAGTCAGCCAGCGCGTTGGTATAAGCCATGACTACATCGGGCAGGTCACCGGATTGGATACTCACATTGACCTTATCCTCAATATCACCATAATTGCCTTGATGCAGGGCGTTGACGAAGATGCCGTATGGATTGGTGTCGTTGAATTCATCCACCAGCTCCTGTAAGGCCGCACCAGGGGCATCGGAATACACATGCCAGAATTGAACGGTCACACCCTCAAACGGGGGCGCTTCCTCAACGGGTTCCGGCTCTTCAACTTCCTCAACCTCTTCCGGTTCTTCCACAACTGGTTCCTCTACTACCGGCTCTTCTACCACAGGTTCTTCGGCTGGTGGCGTCTCTGCTGGTCCGCAGGCTGCCAGTACCAAAGAGAACAGCATAATAATGGTCAGTAAAACGCTTATCTTTTTCATGAATTTTCGTCTCCTCAAAAGTATGTATGGGTTTCTCATTACTGTTATACGTCAATATGATTTTCTAATCCGCTTACCTCCTTTCCTATCTAGTCGTCATCAACCTTTCAATCCAGATCGGGCAATGCTATCGGTGAATTGCTTTTGTGTAAAAAAATAAATGATCAGGATTGGAATAATGGTAATAAATGCACCGGCCATGGTTAAATTGACCAGCTGCCCCGCTTCATCAACAAAGTTCATCAAACCAACAGAGATCGGGCGCCAGTCTGGCGTGTTTGTCACCAACATCGGCCAGGCCAGTGAATTCCAGGTGCCAATAAATGATAACACCAAAATCACCATCAAAGGCGCCTTCGACAAGGGCAGCACCACCTGGAACAGGAAGCGTAAGTGTCCTGCACCATCGATTTGGGCGGCGTCAAACAGTTCGTCTGGCACCTGGGCGAAGAATTGCTTGAGCAAGAAGATCGAGAAAATGCTGCCCATAAAGGGGATCGTCAGAGCAGGCCAGTTATTGATCCAGGGGATCGGACCGATGCGCCCCAACCAGGTCACCGTGAGGAAGTTCGGGATGATCAACACCATGGCAGGAATCATGATCGTGCTCAACATAATACTGAAGATCAAATCCCGACCAGGAAACTCTATCCGGGCAAACGCATAAGCTGCAAAGATGCTGAAGGTGAGCTCGCCAGAGAGCGTGATCAGCGTGATCAGAATACTGTTGATAAAATATTCCGAAAACTGCGCCCGGCGCCAGGCTTCAGCATAATTCTCAAAATGCAGTTGTGAGGGGAAAAAGGCCGTGCCCAGCGCTTCACCTAGGCTCATCAAGGACGTGGAGATCATCCAGATGAACGGAATCAGCGAGACAAACGCACCCGCAAACAAAATCAGATAAGTGATTAAGTTTTTGCGTGACATCGCAGACAGTGAATGCTTTTTTTTGCGTTGCTTAACCATAAAACACCCGTGAGCCCTGAACCCGGTTATTGATGAGGGTTAACGTCAGAATGATCCCAAACAAGACAAATGCCATGGCCGAGGCGTAACCATACCTGAGCTTTTCAAAGAATTCGAGAAAAATCACCAGGCTTAAGGTATCCGTTGTGCCCAAAGCCAAATTGCTTCTGAAAATCCAGATGGTGTTGAAGGCTTTAAATGTACCAATAACGCCAATCAGGGAAAGGAAATACGTCGTCGGGGAGAGCAATGGAAAAGTGACATGCCTGAAGACCTGCCAGCCGCTGGCACCATCGACTTCTGCTGCGTCGTTTAGTTCTTTGGGGATATTCCCCAACCCCGCCAGGTAGATCACCGTGTTATAGCCTACAAATGTCCAGATCGAATGCAGCATGATCACCACCAGCGCCAGGCTGGGACCGGCTGCCCACTGCGGGACGCTGAAACCCACCATATCACCGATGATCCTGATGATGCCGCGCGGTTCGAACAGCCACTGCTGGGGCGGCAGCCCCAGGCTGCGTAAAAACATGTTGACGGGCGCCGTTTGCCGATTTGAAAACATCTGCTGAAACACGGTCGCACTGGCGATCGACGGCGTCACATAGGGAATAAAATAGATGATGCGAAAGACATTCGAGCCGATCAGTTTTTGGAACAGCAGAATAGACAAAAACAGGGAAATGATCAGCTGGAACGGCACGGTGCCCAGCGAAAAGAAGACTGTAACCTTCAAACCATCCCAAATTTTATTATCACCAGCAGCGATAATGGTCGGGATTTCGCCGATGAGCAGCCACCCGCCCACCAGCAAGACTAAAGCCCCCAGCAAATGCAGCCAAAACAGGCCATTGCTGTATTGCTTTTCAGCCTGCTTCCAGATCAACCACCCCCCGGCCAATAAGATCACGCCGCTGCTGATGGAAATCACTTGCGGCCAGATGCCCGGGTCCGTACCCTCCGCCAGCGCCGCAGAATAGGCCGCGTTGACCTCACCCAGGGTGAAGGCCAGCAAACCGATACCCGCACCAAGGGCAAGGAATCCCAGGGAAAAGTAAGCCTGGTATTTAAAATTGTTCCGATTGCGCCACAATCGCAGTACCAACCCACCAACCACCAGGCTCGCCAGCAAAACCAACATAAAAATCCGCCAGGCAGGCAGAACCGTTTCTGCCCTTAAGGCATCAAGCAGAAAATCAATAAACACGATTTCGTGCCGTTCTAACCCCCGTAATTTAAAGGCAATATCCAACACCTCCGGTAGGGCCCGGTAAAACCAATTCAGAAAGGAGAAGACCATCACCGCGTATAAAAAGGCAGGCAACATGGTCACCCAGGGTTGGTCATGATGCTCCTGCTTCATTTTGATAATTTTCTTGACCACAATATAAACGCCAACCAGCGCGCCAATCCCTAAAAAGAAAGCCACCACATAGGCCAGGTTGCCAACGGCATTCACATAGTTGGTCAGCCCGATCATGTCCCCCCGCACAATGCGCCAGCGGTGTAAGCTGACATAAAGGGCAAAAAACACCGGGAAGATGCCAAATATGAAGATTAAGATGGTAGCAGGTGCGATAAACAGGTAAGCCGTCAGGTATTCCTTTAAACGTCGCCCCCGTCGTCCAGTGAAAGTTCTCTGCAGAAAGTTCTTGTTTTCCATAGGCTGCCAATCAAATAACTTAATTGTTAGGCACCCCTTAAGCCTAATAAATTTCTGACCGTTGTAGTCCTACGCGCTCAAGATTTTTCAATCCTCAGCATTGGTCTATTCAGTGTGATGAATTTCATCACTGGTTTTCTTGTGCCTATTATACCGGATAATTGAGCCGCTAACGGTGATGCGGGTTAATTAACAATCAATGAACCTGCTAACAAAGCTTGGCGTGAGCCACGCTGATGCTTTCCCTCAGCGCAAAAACTGTACCAAAGGGCAGATGGTGATACCGGCAGCCTCCAATGCGTGGCACACCTGGCGGGCATTTTCAACCGCTTGCGGGTTATCGCCATGCAGGCACAGCGTGTCAATGCGGGACCCGGCGATCCCCTCCCGCGCCAGGCGGACAGCGTTCTGAGCGACCTGTTGCGGATCGCTGATCAGCGCACCGGCCTGCCCGCGGGGCATCAACTGACCGTCCGGCAGGTAACCCCGGTCCGGAAAGCCCTCATTTGCCACACGCAACCCCACATCCACACCTGCCCGGCACAGTTCAGAGCCGCCAGGGCCAACCAAGATCAGGCTGGGGTCATAAGCGGCCACAGCCCCGGCAACGGTCAACGCGGTGGGATAATCCCGCGCAGCCAGGTTGTTCAACGCCCCATGGGGCTTGACATGCACCAATTCCACACCCTGCACCCGGGCAAAGGCCTGCAACGCCCCCAGCTGATAGAGGAGTGCGCTGGTGAGCGCCTGGGGCGAGAGAGTCATAGCTCGGCGGCCAAACCCTTGTAAATCCGGGTATCCGGGGTGCGCCCCCACAGCGACACCATGCGCCTTGGCCAGGGCAACTGTCCGTGCCATGACCTCCGGGTCACCGGCGTGCAACCCGCAGGCTACATTGGCCGAGGTGATCAACGCCATCATCTCGGCATCCGCGCCCAGGGTGTACGGCCCAAAGCTTTCACCCAGGTCACAGTTAAGGTCAATCGCTAAAACCCTGTCCATAGGTCCTCCTGGTCAAATTCAATTTGATCCAGCATCTTTACCACACCAACCCAAGCCTGCTGGGATGCGTGCAGGTCAACGGCCTTAAAGCGCAGCGTCCCGCGTCCGGGCTCCACCTGTGCCAGCAGGGGCAGGTCCGTCCTGGCCACCGTGGCGATGATGGTGTACCCGCCCGTTGTGGGGTGATCTGCCATCATCACTATTGGCTGGCCATCACCCGGCACCTGGACTGCCCCCAGCACAATTGCTTGCGAGACCAGGTCCGCGCTGCTGTGGTGCGCCAGGGACGGCCCCGTTAGCCGGTATCCCATCCGGTTGGATTGCGTCGATACCTTGTAAGCGCCAGCCAGGAAGGTCTCCCAGCTGCCCTGTGCAAACCGGTACAGGTGCGGTCCTGGGATCACGCCAATGACCGGGTCGGCTGCATAAGCCGGCTGCTGCGCCTGCGGGATTGCGCGTCCTGCGAACATAACCCCTCCGGCAGAGGACACCGGTATGTTCAGGTGCTCACCTGCAGCCAGGGGCTTCCCCAGCCCGGCGGCCGGGTAGGCGCTGCGCGAGCCCATCCACACCGGCGACTGGATCCCGCCTGCCACGGCCAGGTAAGCCCAATTGCCGCCAGTCCTTTTCTCGAAGCGGATGGTGTCCCCGGGCCTGCCCAAGAACGCCATCCACAATGGCATCTCAATGTGGTTTATAGTAAGCCGAAAGCCCGTTCCACAGACAGCCAGCAACGCGCGCCCTTGGAGTTGAATTTCAGCGCTCGAAAAACCAACCTCCACACAGGCTGCCTCGGGTGCATTGCCCAGCAGCAGGTTCGCCGCCCTGAATGCCCACCAGTCCATTGGGCCAGATGCGGGCATCCCATACCGCTGGTAACCCCGTCGACCACCGTCCTGGACGGTCATCAGCAAAGCGGGCTGTTGAATCAAAAGCGTCATATCGCAGATCAATCCTCAAGGGGGATAAAGCGCACCTCATCTCCGGGTGAGAGGGCAAAGTAGGGTTCGCTTTCCGGATCAAATAGCACCGCATCCGTCTGGCCGATCAGCCGCCACCCGCCCGGTGAGGCCAGGGGATAAACGCCGGTTTGTTCTCCCGCAATGCCCACCGATCCAGCCGGGATGTGCGTGCGGGGTGTGGCCAGCCGCGGCGTGGCTAAACCTGGGTCCAGACCCAGCAGGTAGGCGAATCCAGGCATAAAGCCCATCATGCCCACCCGGTAGACGGGCGCGGCATGCCTGGCAATGACCTCTGCCGGGGTTAGGTGGTGATAGACAGCCACAAAGGGCAGGTCGGGCCCTTCAGCGCCACCGTAGCGCACCCGGATCTCCACCCGCTGGGGGGGTGGCTCAAATTTTGGGGGGACGGCCGCAAGACAGTCTTTGACCCACTTTTCCACTGCCGTCAATTGAACAAGGCAGAGATCGTACAGCACCATCAGGCTGCAGTAAGCCGGGATCCACTCGGTCACCCCGGGGAGGGGCGCCTGCTGCAATTGAGCATCCAGGGCGAACACCTGCTGGTTGGCCTCAGCGGTCAGGGCCCCGTCAAATGTCACCAGCAAGGCCCCCTCGCCGACCGGGGTAAAGCGCAGAAAGCCCTTATGATTTGCGTTCATCAGCGCGTTTCTGCCGTGAGGCCTGGATCGAAGCCGTCAGGTGGGCGCCGATCAGCACAATGGTGGCCGCCAGGTAAACCCAAAACAATAACGCCACAATCGTCCCCAGGGAGCCGTAGACCAGCTGGTACTGGTTCAAGCCGCTGCTGAGGTACCAGGCGAAGCCGTTGTTCAGCAGCACCCAGGCTACACCGGCAATCAGTCCACCGAACAAAGAAGCCCTGCGGCTGACGGTGACGGTTGGCACCCACTGATACAGGGCCCAAAACATCATCCAGTTGAAGAACACCGGCACCAAAAATGCCACAATTTGCCAAACGATCGTCTCGTGCAAATTAATCCCGTTGATGGGGATTTCAATCACCGGGATCAGACCCGAAAGGGTCGAGGCAGCCAGTGACAGCAGCAGCAGCAGGCCAAGCCCAAAGAAGATGATCAACCCCCGCAGGCGGCCTTTAATAAAATCCAATAGCCCGGCATGAGGGAAGGCGCGGTTGATGTTCCTGGCCAGGATATTGAAGACACTGGTCGAGGACCAGACCAGCGAAATCAGGGCCACAAAGGACACCGCCCCGCGTAGCCGGAGCACATGGTTAATGTTTTGGATCACCAGGTCTTCAGCCCCCGGAATGGTGCCCTGGAGCGCATTGAGCAGCTGGAGTTGCACCACTTCGGTGTCCACAAAAAAGCTGCCCACCACGATGAACACCAATA